>JBFXBG010000203.1:0-5568 GCA_050183505.1 Gemmatimonadales bacterium
AACACGCGCCTCTCGAGGTGATGCGTGCGGTGGTCAGCGCCGGACTTCACTAGCCTCCGGGGGGGCTTCAGGCGCTCGAACGCTGGCTTCTGCCGGGTGAGTGCATGCTCTGCCGGGCACCGGTGGATTTCGCGCCGGATGATCCGCTCATCTGCCCCCTGTGTCGCTACCGCTGGGTCCGGATCCCGCCGCCGCTCTGCCCTCGGTGTGGCCAGCCGCGGGATTTTCCCGAACTGCCCTGCCGGATCTGCCCGGCCTGGCCGGAAGGGTTCTCCGGTGTCCTGAGCGCGGTCTGGCTGGACCGGAGCGCGCGACGGGCCGTCCACCAGCTCAAATACGAAGGCTGGTGGCGGACGGCCGACGCGCTGGCGGAAGTGATGGCCCCCGCGGTGTGCGCTCCGGCGGGTGGAACGGACCTGGACGACGCGGTGCTCCTGCCGGTGCCGCTCGCACCGAAGCGGCTGCGCCGGCGGGGCTACAATCAGAGCGAGGTCCTGGTTCGCGCGCTGCAGAAACGGCTGGGCCGGCCGGCGGCTCCTCCGGGCTGGCTGCGACGGGTCCGGGAAACGTCCACCCAGACCGCACTCACCCCGGAGGTGCGCCGGGCCAACATCGCCGGTGCGGTCGCGGCCGGTGCCGTCCGGGGCCGCCGCCTGATTCTGGTTGTCGACGTCTTCACCACCGGCGCCACCCTGGCCGAGGCGGCCGCCGCGCTGCTGGACGCGGGCGCGGCCGGTGTCCGCGCCGTGACCTTTGCCCGGGCCCGCACCACCCTTCCGCAGACCTGACGATCCTCCCCGGCCGGGTTAGATTCTGCCCAGCCAATCCACCGGCTCAGCACGGCAAACGTACCCCGACGGATTCGAGGAGACTGATACATGGCCATTCGCGTTGGCATCAACGGATTCGGCCGGATCGGGCGCAACGTCGTCCGGGCGGCCAAGAAGCTCGGCATGAAGGACATCGATTTCGTGGCGGTGAACGATCTCACCGACTCGAAGACCCTGGCTCACCTGCTCCGGTACGATTCGGTCCATGGCCGCTACAGCGGGACGGTCGAGGTGGACGGCACCGACCTGATGGTCGACGGAGACCGGATGAAAGTTCTTTCGGAAAAGGACCCGGCCGCCCTGCCATGGAAGGACCTGAAGGTGGATCTGGTGCTGGAGTCCACCGGCCGGTTCACCGACCGGGATTCCGCCGGCAAGCACCTGGCGGCCGGAGCGAAGAAGGTCGTAATCAGCGCGCCGGGCAAGAAAGAGGACATCACGATCGTGATGGGTGTCAATCACGAGAAGTACGATCCCAAGAACCATCACGTCATTTCGAACGCCAGCTGCACTACCAACTGCCTGGTGCCGGTCGTGAAGGTCGTGCTCGACAGCTTCGGATTCGAGCGCGGGTTCATGACCACCATCCACTCCTACACCAACGATCAGCGGATCCTGGATCTGCCGCACAAGGACCTCCGGCGGGCCCGGGCGGCCGCGATGTCGATCATCCCGACGTCTACCGGCGCCGCCAAGGCCACCGCGCTGGTGATCCCCGAGCTCAAGGGGAAGATCGACGGCGTCGCTCTGCGGGTGCCGACGCCGGACGTATCGGTGGTGGACCTCACCTGTGTCGTCAAGCAGCGCACCACCGCCGAGGAGGTCAACAACGCCTTTCGGAAGGCTGCGGCCGGGCCGCTCAAGGGCATCCTGGCGGTGAGCGATGAGCCGCTGGTCTCGGTGGACTACATCGGCAACCTGGCTTCCAGTACGGTCGATGCCCTGTCCACCAACGTCATCGACGGCACTCTGGTGCACATCTCCTCCTGGTACGACAACGAGATGGGCTACTCCGCGCGGTGCGCCGACCTGTTGAAGTACCTCGGAGGCAAGCTCTAGGGCCTCATCATGAAGAAGACCCTCAACGATCTCCCCGTCGCCGCACTGGACGGCAAGCGTGCCCTGGTCCGGGTGGACTTCAATGTCCCCCTGAAGGATGGCACGGTGACCGACGACACCCGTATCCGGGCATCGCTGCCCACCATCCGCTACCTGCGGGATCACGGAGCGCGGGTCGTGCTCCTCGCCCATCTGGGACGCCCCAAGAACGGGCCCGAGGAGAAGTTCTCGCTCAAGCCGGTGGTCGATGTCCTCGAGCGCCTGCTGGGCGCGCCGGTCCGCTTCATCGAAGATCCGAGAACCGACGAGGCGGTGTCGGTCACGAAGCATCTGCCGCGGGGCGGCGTGGCGATCGTCGAGAACACCCGGTTCTGGCCCGGGGAGGAGAAGAACGACCAGGCCCTGGCCGGGACCTTCGCCCGCCTGGGAGACCTCTACGTCAACGACGCCTTCGGATCGGCGCACCGGGCCCACTCCAGCACCGAAGCGGTCGCGCACCTGCTGAAGCCGGCGGTCAGCGGCTTCCTGATGGAGAAGGAACTGCAGTACCTCGGCCGGGCCCTGGACGATCCCAGGCGCCCCTTCGTCGCCGTGCTGGGCGGCGCCAAGATCTCGGGCAAGATCGATCTGGTGGAGCACCTGCTCCCCCAGGTCGACGCCATTCTCATCGGCGGCGCGATGGCCTGTACCTTCTTCCGGGCCATGGGGTACGAGACCGGCAATTCCCTGGTCGAGACCGATCGGGTGGACATGGCCAGGGATCTGCTCGAGAAGGCCGGGGGCAAGCTCATCCTGCCGAGCGGGGCGGTCATCGCGCAGGAACTGAAAGAGGGAGCTGAGACCCTCGCGGTGAAGCGGGAAGCGATCCCCGCCGGCTGGGCCATGTACGATATCGACCCCGCCACCGAGAAGGAATTCGGCAAGCGGATCACCGAGGCCGGCACGGTCGTGTGGAACGGGCCCATGGGGGTCTTCGAGACGCCGCCCTTCGATCACGGAACCAGGGCGGTGGCCGAAGCCATGGCCCGCGCCACCGAAGGCGGGACCATCACGGTGGTCGGTGGCGGAGATTCAGCGGCTGCGGTCGCGGAGGCCGGCCTGGCGGACCGGATGTCGCATGTCTCGACCGGCGGCGGCGCCTCGCTCGAGTTTCTCGAGGGCAAGGAACTGCCCGGGGTGGCGGCATTGGATGGGTAGTGCAGGGTGCAGGGTGCAGGGTGCAGAGTGCAGAGTTCCGGGTGCAGAGTGCAGGGTGCAGAGTGCAGGGTGCAGAGTGCAGAGTGCGGGTTCCGGACGTGGGGTTGGCATGCTGCTGACCCCGCGTTCTGCTGCCTGGGGGCCTGAGGTACGCCGTGCCGGCGAGGGGAGGGCCTGGTGAGAGAATTCCCCGATCACTTCTCACGGATCGCGGCGGCGTACTCCGCCCGCCGGCCGGGGTATCCGCCCGGGTTGTTCGCCTGGCTGAGCGGGTTGGCCCCCGGGCGCGAGCTCGCGTGGGATTGCGGCACCGGAAGCGGACAGGCCGCCGTGCCGCTGGCCACTCACTTCACCCGGGTCGTGGCCACCGACGCCAGCGAGGCGCAGTTGCGGCATGCCGTTGCCCACCCGAGGGTCGAGTACCGGGTCGCTCCGGCCGACGCCTGCGGCCTGGCGGACGGCGGCGTCGATCTCGTCACCGTGGCCCAGGCGCTGCACTGGTTCGATCTCGACCGGTTCTACAACGAGGTCCGCCGGGTAGCGCGGCCGGGCGGGCTCCTGGCGGCCTGGACCTATGGACTCTTCCAGACGGGCGAGCGGGAGATTGACCGGCTGCTGCGCGGGTTCCACTTCGACCGGATGGGACCCTACTGGCCGCCGCAACGCCGGTGGGTGGACCAGGCCTACCGCACCCTGCCGTTCCCGTTTCCCGAACTCGAGGCGCCCGTGTTCCACATGGAACTGACCTGGCGCGCCGCCGACGCCATCGGGTATCTCGGGACCTGGTCGGCGGTGGCGCGTTGCCGGGCCGCGGAAGGACGGGATCCGGTCGGCGAGATCGCCGAGCGCCTGGCAGCGGCCTGGGGCGGGGAAGAGAGGCGGGTCCGTTGGCCGCTGGCGGTACGAGTCGGGCGACCGACGGAGTGATCCTCCGCCTCCGGTTCCGGGAGGCCTGATCTCATTGCGACCGTCCCGGGCCGCGGCTAGTATCTGCGAAGCGGCCGCGTCCCCCGCTCATGACCCGCGGCGATCCCGGTCGGCCGCCTCTCTCTCTGGAACCTCGACCATGACCATCGCCGCATCACTCCTCCCCGAATTCGACCACGAGATGGCCTCGAGCCGCCGGGTGCTGGAACGGGTTCCGGAAGCGCAGGCCGGCTGGAAGCCGCACAACAAGTCGTACTCCCTGGGAGATCTGGCGGCTCATGTGGCGCAGTTGCCGCTGTGGATCTCGGTGATGCTGGGTCAGCCGGAGCTGGATCTGGCGTCTCCCGAGGCACAGGACGGCATGGAGCGCCGGTTCACCACGACGGCCGATCTGCTGGCACGGTTCGACCGGACGATCGCCGAAGCGCGCACCGCGCTGGCCCGGGCCTCGGACGCGGACATGATGGCTCCCTGGACTCTCAGGAACGGCCGGGCCCCGATCTTCACCCTGCCGCGGGTCGGGGTGCTCCGGTCGTTCGTGATGAATCACCTGATTCATCACCGGGGGCAGCTCACCGTCTATCTGCGGCTGCGGGACGTACCGCTGCCAGGGATGTACGGGCCCACGGCTGACGAAGCCGGTTTCGGCTCCTGACCTCAAGTCCGCACCATTCCAACTTCCGCTCCGGAGGAATCCGCCCGATGCGCCCCCTGATCTTTGCGGCCAACTGGAAAATGCACATGGCACCGGACGAGGCGCGCGCGTTCGCCGGGATATTCACCGCCCGGGTGAAGCCGCGTGCGGGGCGGGATCTCTGGTTCTTTCCGCCTACCGTGTCGATCGAGGCCGCCGCGCAGGCCTTTCAGGGGAGGCCGGACACCCGGGTCGGGGCCCAGGATATCTACTGGGAGCCCAAAGGGGCGTTCACGGGCGCTCACTCGGTACACCTGGTGAAGGGGGCAGGTGCCACCATGGCCCTGGTGGGACACTCCGAGCGGCGTCATGTCTTCGGCGAGACCGATGCCGAGACGGCGCGTAAGGTGAAGGCGCTGCTGGACGGCGGCCTGCTGGCGCTGCTCTGTGTCGGAGAGAAGCTGGAAGAGCGGGAAGCGGGCGATACCGAAGCGGTCTGCCTCCGGCAGCTCCGGGCCGCACTGACGGGGCTGGGACCGGACCGGCTCCGGGACGTGGTGCTGGCCTACGAACCCGTGTGGGCCATCGGGACCGGCAAGAACGCGACCCCGGACGATGCGGCCGCGGTCCATCGGGTGCTGCGGGCCGAACTGACGAAGCTGGGGCATCCGGGCCCTCGGATCCTCTACGGCGGCAGCGTCAACGCGAAGAACGTGGAGGCCCTGCTGGCGCAGGAGGAACTGGACGGAGTGCTGGTGGGCGGGGCGAGTCTGGATGCGGAAGGGTGGGGGGGAATAGTGAGGGCAGGTGAGGAGAAGTGAGGACAGGTGAGGAGAAGTGAGGACAGGTGGGGAGAAGAGAGGGCAGGTGAGGAGAAGTGTGGGCAGGTGAGGAGAAGTGAGGGCAGGGGAGGAGAAGTGT
>JBFXBG010000204.1:0-5340 GCA_050183505.1 Gemmatimonadales bacterium
CCAGCGACTCGGTGCTGGCGAAGCCGACATGGCGGGCCTCGAAGACCTCGATGTACCGCGCGGCGCGGAGTGCGTTCGCGATCTGGCGGATTTCCTCCCGGACATCGTGGGGAGTGATCCAGGTCCCCTTGGTGACCGGGCCGCAGCCCAGCCACTGCAGCTTCACCCGGAGCTGGTCCCGGAGGCGCCGGCGCTCCTCCGGAATGGAATACGTCACCAGGTACCAGGCCCCCTCCCACGGTGCCTCCCGCGGCGGGTGGTAGATCCGTTCGCGGCCTTCTTCCAGCAGCCGCCGGCCGCGCCGGGTCAGGCCATAGAAACTGCGGGTCCCCCGCCGCTCCACCGTCAGCCAGCGTTTCCGCGCCATGCGGGAGAGCGCGGTCCGGACCGCCATGGGGGACATGCCCAGCTCCCCCAGCAGGGTGATCAGGCTTCCCACCCAGACCGGGTCGGACCGATCCAGCAGGTAGTCACCGAACAGGGTGAAGACCAGATCCTGGGAGCGGAGCGGCACGGGCGTCGAGATCACCGGGATATCCGAGTCCGGGGGAGATTGACATATGTCATGTCTATTACGAACGTATGTAGAGTGTAATATCTGTCAAGCCGCCAGCGGAGCGGGATATGGGACTGTTTTTTGAGGAATTCGCCCCGGGTCGGGACCTGGAGACCGGCTGGCGGACGGTAACCGCGGAAGACATCGCCGGTTTCAGCCGGCTTTCCGGGGATCACAATCCCCTGCACCACTCGCCCGAGGCGGCCCGGGCCGCCGGCTTCGGCGCCCCGATCGCGCACGGGGTCCTGGGGATCGCCGTGGCGACCGGCCTCGTGAGCCAGGCCGGGTTCACCCGGGACACCCTGATCGCATTGCTGGAAGTGCGGTGGGTATTCCGCGCGCCGATTACGGCGGGCGAGGACGTGCGGGTCCGGCTCCGGGTGGCCGAATGCCGGGAAACCTCACGTCCGGATCGAGGCGTGGTGCGATTCGACGTCGTGGTCGTGGACCGGCAGGAACGGGTGCTGCAGGAGGGGGTGATGACCGAACTGATCCGCCGCCGGGAGCCGGGCTCCCGCGATTGACCGGCCCGCCATCCAATTCTTCAATCCCTCAATTCTTCAATCCCTCAATCCCTCAATCCCTCAATCCCTCAATCCTTCAATCCCTCAATCCCTCAATCCCTTGCCTTCACCTCCGCCCCCGACTGCCGCTCGGCCTGCCCCTTGGGCTCCCGCCGCTCGACCTCGGTGACGCTCTTCACCCGGCGCACCGCCTTGATGACCTTGGCCAGGTGCGGCAGGTTGTCCACCTCGACGAAGATCGACCCCAGCACCCAGCCGTCGCGGCCGTAGAGATCGGCGCCCTTGATGTTGGTGCCGGTGCCGCTGATCGCCTGCATGATGTCGGCGTAGAGACCGCGGCGGTCCTCGGCCTGCAGCGCCAGCCGGACGGCGAAGGACTCTCCCTCGACTTCCTGCCAGTCGATCTCGACCCGCCGCCCGTCCTGCGGGAGCGTGAGCAGGTTGGGACAGTCCGCCCGGTGAATCGAAATGCCTCGCCCCTGGGTCACATATCCGACCACGGCATCCCCGGGCACCGGCTGGCAGCACTGGGCATAGCGTACCATGAGCCCGTCGACGCCGTGGATCTTGATGCCCCGGCCCAGCCGGATCCGGTTGATCACCCGGCCGAAGACGGTGGGCCTGGGCTCCGGCAGTTCGTCGCCCGGAACGTCGGCGTACAGGGCCTTGATCACCTGCCCGATGGCGACATCTCCCCGCCCGACCGCGACCTCCAGCGCCGAACCGGTGGTGAGGCCCAGCGCCTCGGCCGCCTTCTCCAGCCGGTCGTCGTCGGGAGTTTCCAGCCGCCGGCGGCGGACCTCGCGGGCGAGGATCTCGCGTCCGAGCGAGAGGCTGACCTGTTCTTCTTCATGCCGGATCCACTGCTTCACCTTGTGCCGGGCCCGCGCGGTACGCACGTGGCTCAGCCAGTCACGGCTGGGCCGGGCATTGGGGCTGGTCAGGATCTCGACCGTGTCGCCGTTGCGCAGCTCCCGGTGCAGCGGGGCAATCCGGCCGTTGATCTTGGCGCCCTGGCAGCGCAACCCGACCTCGGTATGGACCACGAACGCGAAATCGATCGGGGTCGCGCCTTTGGGAAGCCGCTTGACGTCCCCCTGCGGGGTGAAGACGAAGATCTCGTCCTGGTACAGGTCGATCTTGAGAAACTCGAGGAATTCCTCCGGGTTGTGGGTGTCCTGCTGCAACTCGAGCAGCTGGCGGAACCAGCCCAGCTGCTGGTCCAGCTCGTCCCGGCGGCCGTCCTGCTTGTAGAGCCAGTGCGCCGCGATGCCGTGCTCCGCCGTCCGGTGCATTTCCCCGGTCCGGATCTGCACTTCGAAGAGCTGGCCCCCGGGACCGAAGATCGTGGTATGGAGCGACTGGTATCCGTTGGACTTGGGGCTGGCGATATAGTCCTTGATCCGTTCCTGAAGCGGCGTCCAGTTGTGATGGATGATCCCCAGCACGTGGTAGCAGGCCGGCACCGAGTCGACCAGCACCCGGACGGCCATGAGATCGTAAATCTCGTCGAAGGGCTTGTTCCGCCGTTTCATCTTCTGGTAGATCGACCAGAGATGCTTGGGCCGCCCGGTGATCTCGAATTCGTCGATCCGGGCCTTGCGCAATTCCTCCAGCAGCGGCCGGCGGAGCCGCTCGATCATCTGTTCCCGGACCGCCCGCTTGGCGGCCACCTGCTGCACCAGCGCGAGGTAATCCTCCGGCTCCAGGTACTTGAACGCCAGGTCTTCCAGCTCCGCCTTCACCTCCGCCATGCCGAATCGGTGGGCCAGCGGGGCGTAGATCTCCCGGGTCTCCGTGGCGATCCGCCGCTGCTTCTCCGACGGCAGGTGTTCCAGGGTCCGCATGTTGTGGAGCCGGTCGGCCAGCTTGATGATGATGACCCGGGCATCCCGGGCGATCGACAACAGCAGCTTCCGGTAGTTCTCCACCTGTTCTTCGGCCGAGGAGCGGAACGTCAGATGCGAGATCTTGGTGAGCCCGTCCACGATCCCGGCGACTTCCGGTCCGAAGGCCTTGGCGATGTCCTCGGTCTGGACATCCGAATCCTCGACGACGTCGTGCAGCAGGGCCGCGGCAATCGACGTCGGGTCGAGCAGCTGGTCGATCAGGATCATGGCCACCGCGATGCTGTGGGAAATGAAATCCTCTCCCGACAGCCGCTTCTGCCCCCGGTGGGCGGCCGCGCTGAAGCGCCACGCCCGCTCGATCAGCTCGAGATCGAGCCGGTCGGCGTGTCGCTCGAGGGCGGCCTTGAACTCCGGGGCCACCTGGGCCAGTTCGGGTAGAATCGCGGTCATCCGTTGTCCACCTGGCACGAAACGACTTGCCCCCTCCGCCCGCGGGCGAACGGGGATTGGACCAATCCTCCAATACAATAACACTTGGGAGCGGGGCCGCGATGGGAGGAGCCCGGGCCGAGGCGCCAGCGAGTCGGTGGGCCGGGGCCTGGGTCCGCGTATCAAGTCATTGACGGACAACCACTTGAAGCATATCAAGCCATCAGAGTAGCCCCAGGGTGGCGAAGCTGGTGAACCGGTCCCCGGCAATGATGACATGGTCATAGACCGGCAGGTCCAGCAGCCGCCCGGCTTCGACCAGTTGCCGGGTCACCGAGCGGTCTTCGGCCGAGGGAGTCGGGTCACCGCTGGGGTGATTATGGACGACGATGATCCCCGCCGCCGCCTCGGCGATGGCGGCCCGGAACACTTCCCTGGGATGAACCAGCGAGCTGTTGAGCAGCCCACGGGTCACGAGCACGTCCCGCAGCACCTGGCTCTGGCTGTCGAGCGCCAGCAGCCGGAACTCCTCGACCGCGAGATCCCGCATCCGGGGGGTGAAATAGGCAACGACATCCTCCGGCTCCCGGATCCGCACCGCCGGTGGCCGGGCCTCCTGCGAGAGGCGGACCGCCAGCTCGAAGGCGGCCAGGAGGCGGGCGGCCTTGGTGGGACCCACCCCCGGTGTCCGGGTGAGTTCGGCCGCGGGACGGGCGGCGAGCGAGCGGAGCGAGCCGTCTCCCAGATCGAGCAGGGCGGCCGCCACCTCGGGTGCCGAGCGACCGCCTGCCCCGGTGCCCAGCAGGACAGCAATCAGTTCCGCCGAGGTGAGCGCGGCGGCACCGAGTCCCCAGAGGCGCTCACGAGGACGGTCGGCAAGAGGCGTCGAAGGCAGTGCGGCTGGCACATGGGCAAGCTACCACCCATGCGCCCCCCGCCCGTCACCGCAAAAACGCGGTGCACGGCTCTGCAGGGTGCCCGGGCCGCTGCCGGGCGATGAACTCTCCGGGACGGCTGGGCCCCGGGCGTGGCCTGACGGCCGACCGCCAGGCTCCGGCCCGGTCACAGGCTCAGCCCAGGCACTCCGGATACCCCGGGTCTCCAGGCTCGCAACTGCTGCTTTCGTCCGACGTGGCGCAGGCGGTCGCGAGTGTGAAGGTCCCGGCCACCACGATGATCCAGAACCAGGGGCGCAGGCGGAAGGGTCGGCGGGGGTCCGACATGAGCACGTCCTCCTCTGAAACAGGTTCAGGCCCCACCCGGCGGGAACGCCGGAGCCAAGAACGGGACCTCCTCGGGAAGGACGTACGCCACGGCCCGCGCTTCTCACCCTGGCTTGTCCACCCCCGCCCTCCGAGTAGCTTCCCCGGTTCATGGCGCATCCAACCGACGCGATCTCCCCGGCTCTGGAACAGGTTCTGACCCGCTTCGCGGAGATGGTCCGCTGGGTCGGGCGGAAGCACGGCCTGGGGGAGACCGACGCGGAAGACCTGCTGCAGGAGGTCCGGATTCGCCTGTGGCGCGCTCGGGGAACCGGCGAGAAGATCGCCGGCTCACCAGCGTCTTATGTCTACCGGACCGCGCTCAGCGCGGCGGTCGACCTGATCCGCAAACGACGCAGCCGTCCGGAGGACCCGATCGATCCGGACCGCCGGACCGGGGAGCACCCGGCCGGCATCCTGGCGGGTCCCGATCGCCGGCTCGAGGCCACGGACCTGGCCGACCGGGTGGCCCGGATCATCGATGGACTGAGTGAGAACCGGCGGCCGGCGGTCCGCATGTATCTGGCCGGCTACAGCCTGGCCGAGATCGCCGAGCTCATGGACTGGAGTGAGGCCAAGGCGAGAAACCTGATCTACCGCGGGCTCGCCGATCTGCGAACCCGCCTGAAAGCTCAGGGCATCGGGCCCGCGGGAGAGAGCCATGACCGTACCTGACGAGCACGAGCGACTGCGCCGCGCGTATCAGAGCGCCGTGGCCG
>JBFXBG010000205.1:0-5322 GCA_050183505.1 Gemmatimonadales bacterium
CGATGCGCGTGTGACGATCCCGGTTCGAGCCGAGTCCGCCTTCGCTGGCGTTCAGGTGAAGGAAGGCCGGCGGTTCACCCGCGGCCGCCTCGAACGCCTCCAGAATCCGCCCCAGCTCCGCCGGCGAGGCGGTGATGTCATGGCCGGCGGCGTAGAGGTGGCAGGTATCGAGCCCGTAGCCCGCCCGGCTGCGGAGTGAGGCCGGCAGGAGGCCAAGGATGGCCCCGACTTCGTCCGGCGTGCGGCCGATCGTCGTACCCGCACCGGCGGTGTTCTCCACCAGAAGCCGGGGGCCGCCGTCCGTGCCTTCAAGCGCGCGGGTCATGGCCCGCGCCACCCGCTTCACCGCCTCGATCCGATCGCCGTCCCTGGCCGCCCCCGGGTGAAAGCACACCCCGCCGACTCCCAGCAGCGTCGAGCGTTCCAGTTCCTTGGCCAGCCCTCCCGCCGCCCGCTCCCACTTGTCGGGTTCGGCGGTCGCGGTGTTGAGGACGTACGCCGCGTGGACCACGACGTGCCGGGGATCGATCCCGGTCTCCTCCAGGGCCCGGCGGAAGCGCTGGACCCGTTCCGGCCGGATCGAGGATCTGTCGCCGTAGAATTTGGGTACGGCGGAAAAGATCTGGAGTGCGGACATGCCCGCCGCACCGGCCCGCCGCGCCGCCTGGTCAATCCCGCCGTTGTCGATGGTGTGAGCGCCGAGGAGCACGGAGGTAACAGGTGAGAGGTGAGAGGTGTAAGGTGAAAGGTGAGCGGGCGCTGCACGCTCTTCAAACATAATTACCTTACACCCCACTTCAGCCATCCGTCCTCATGTCCACCTTCGAAGCGCTCGGCTTTCTGGTCATCGGCATCGTCCTGCTCGGGATCGGGGGCGAGGTGCTGGTGCGGGGCGCGACCGCGGTCGCCCGGCTGGCGCGGCTTTCCCCGGCGGTCATCGGGCTCACCGTGGTTGCCATGGGGACGTCTCTGCCCGAACTGGCGGTGAGCGTCGCCGCGGCCCTGCGCGGGAGTCCGGAGGTGGCGGTGGGCAACGTAGTCGGCTCCAACATCGCCAACATTACGCTGGTCGTCGGGCTCACCGGGTTGCTGGCCGCCATCCCGGTCAGCGGCAAGGTGATCCGGCTGGAATGGCCCTTCATGTTTCTGAGCAGCTTCCTGGCCCTGTTGCTGGCCCGGGACGGATATCTGGATCAGTTGGAGGGCGGTTTCTTCCTGGTTTCGCTGGCCCTGTTCCTCATCTACGTGGTGCGGCTGGCCCGGCGAGAGGTGACCCCGGCTGAGCGGGAACGCTACGCCGGAGAGATCCAGCAGCTGAGCCGCGGCACCCAGGCCCGGGGCGTCGCCATCAATCTCGGGCTGGTCCTGTTCGGCGTCGGGTTCCTGGTGGCCGGGGCGCAGGTCATGGTGCTGGGCGCCATCGATCTGGCCCAGGCCGCCGGGGTGAGCGAGCGGGTCATCGGCCTGACCGTGGTGGCGGTCGGCACCAGTCTGCCGGAAGTCGCGGCCTCGGCCGTGGCCGCCTATCGGAACCAGACCGAGATGGCCCTGGCCAACGCGATCGGCTCCAACATCTTCAACGTCCTGGGCATCCTGGGCGTGACGGCCCTGCTGAAGCCGGTGCCGGTGGCCCACAAGATCGTCACGATCGACATGTGGTGGATGCTCGCGCTTTCCCTGCTGCTCTTCCCCGCGATGCGAACCCGCCACCGGGTCGCCAAGAAAGAAGGCGCCGTTCTGCTGGCGGGCTACGGCATCTATATCCTCTTTCTGGTCCTCACCGGACTGGGCAGCTGAGGTCCGGGAGAAGCGTCGCGTTTCCCGGATGCGCGTGATAGGTTAGACGATCGACTCCGAGGGTGACCGTTCCATGACTACCGACGCTCCCGCCCACACCATCCGGGCTCCCCGCGGCACCGCGCTTTCCTGCCAGGGCTGGCATCAGGAAGCGGCGCTGCGGATGCTCATGAACAACCTGGATCCCGAAGTCGCCGAACGCCCGGAGAACCTGATCGTGTACGGCGGCGGGGGCAAGGCCGCGCGGAACTGGGAGTGCTACGAGAAGATCGTCGCCACACTGCGCCGGCTGAAGAACGACGAGACCCTGCTGGTCCAGAGCGGCAAGCCGGTCGGGGTTTTCCGTACGCACGAGGAAGCACCCCGGGTGCTCATCTCCAACGCGCAACTGGTTCCCCGCTGGGCCACCTGGGAGGAGTTCCGCCGGCTGGAGGCCCTCGGGCTCACCATGTACGGGCAGATGACGGCCGGGTCCTGGATCTACATCGGGACCCAGGGAATCCTGCAGGGTACCTACGAGACCTTCGCCGAGCTGGCCCGGCAGCACTTCGACGGCAGCCTGGCGGGCCGCCTCGTGATCACCGGCGGCCTGGGCGGCATGGGCGGCGCCCAGCCGCTGGCGGCGACCCTGAACGGTGCGGCGTTTCTCGGCGTGGACGTGGACGAATCCCGCATCCGCCGCCGGGTGGACACGCGCTACTGTGACGTCCTGGCCCACGATCTCGACGACGCGCTCCGGCAGGTCCTCAAGGCGAAGGACGCGAAGCAGCCCCTCTCGGTGGGCCTGGTGGGCAACATCGCCGAAGTCATGCCGGAGCTGGTCCGGCGCGGCATCGTACCGGACGTGGTCACCGATCAGACCTCGGCCCATGACCTCCGGGTCGGCTATATCCCCGCGGCCCTGAACCTGGAACAGGCGGCCTCGCTCCGGGAGAAGGACCCGCAGGACTACGAGAGCCGGGTCCTCGACTCGATGGTGACCCATGTGGACGCCATGCTGGCGCTGCAGCAGCGCGGGGCCATCGTTTTCGATTATGGCAACAACCTGCGGGGACAGGTGGCGGACCACCGCGGGCTCACCCGGGCGTTCGAGATCCCCGGGTTCGTACCCGCCTATATCCGGCCGCTCTTCTGCCGCGGGGCCGGCCCCTTCCGCTGGGCCGCTCTTTCGGGCGATCCGGCAGACATCGCGGTCACCGATGACGCGGTGCTGTCGACCTTCCCCAGGAAGGACGCGCTGGCCCGCTGGATTCGCGCGGCCCGCGAGCGGGTCGCTTTCCAGGGCCTGCCGGCCCGGATCTGCTGGCTGGAGTACGGCGAGCGGGCCGAAATGGGTCTTCGGTTCAACTGGCTGGTGAAGAAGGGCAAGGTGCAGGCCCCGATCGTCATCGGGCGGGACCACCTCGACACCGGGTCGGTGGCCTCCCCCAACCGGGAGACCGAAGCCATGAAGGACGGCTCCGACGCCATCGCCGACTGGCCGCTCCTGAACGCCATGCTCAACACCGCCTGCGGGGCGAGCTGGGTGTCGCTGCACCACGGCGGCGGCGTGGGCATCGGCTATTCGATCCATGCCGGCATGGTCATCGTGGCCGACGGCACCCAGGCGGTGGACCGGCGGCTCGAACGCGTCCTCACGGCCGATCCGGGCACCGGCGTCATGCGGCACGCGGACGCAGGCTACGAACTGGCGATCCAGACGGCGAAGGAGCGGGGAGTGGATCTTCCGATGATTGGGTGATCGGATGATTGGTGATTGGATGATTGGGCTCAGCGTTGCGTTCCCTGGCGGGCGGCCGTCCACGCCGGAGCGTGACGTGGTTCCAAATCATCCAATCACCAATCATCCAATCACCCAATTCTCTCCATGCCCGTCCTGAGAAACATCTCGACCCTCGCCACCTGCCGGGCGGACGGCGGGCAGGGTGACATCCATCCGATCCGCCACGCGGCGCTGGCCTGGGAAGGCCCGGAAATCCGGTGGGCCGGCCCCGAATCGGCGCTGCCGGGGGAATTCCGGGCCTCCGACACGCTCGATGCCGGGGGCCGCCTCGTGATTCCCGGCCTGGTCGACTGCCATACGCATCTCGGCTTCGGCGGATGGCGGGGGGACGAGTTCGAACAGCGCATTCAGGGGCGGTCGTATCTGGACATCGCGCGTGCCGGGGGCGGCATCGCTTCCACCGTGGCCCGGACGCGGGAGCTGGACGAGGCGGCTCTGCTGGCGCGATGCCGCGGGTTCCTGGACCAGATGCTCCAGCTGGGCGTCACGACGGTCGAGTGCAAGAGCGGGTACGGACTCGACGTCGAAACCGAACTCCGCCTGTTGCGGGTCTACCGGATGCTGGCCGAGGCCGGCCCGCAGAGGATCGTGGCCACCTACCTGGGTGCGCATGTCGTCCCGGCGGAGTACCGGGAGCGGCGCCGCGAATATATCGACCTGATGGCGCACGGGATGATCCCGCGGATCGCCCGGGAGAAGCTGGCGGCGTTCTGTGACGCGTTCGTGGAGGATACGGCGTTCTCCGTGGAGGAAGCCCGGGAAGTCCTGCTGGCGGGCAGGCGTCACGGACTGCGGCCCAGGCTGCATGCGGATCAGCTCACCTCCGGCGGCGGAGCGGAGCTGGCCGCGGAGGTCGGCGCCGCCTCGGCCGACCATCTCGAGTGCATCAGCGACGAAGGCATCGTCCGGATGGCCCGGGCCGGGGTGGTGGCGGTGAGCCTGCCCTTGGCGTCGCTGTACCTGCACCATGCCCCGATGCCCGCCCGCCGGCTGATCGAGGCCGGCGTCCCGCTGGCGGTGGCCACGGATTTCAATCCCGGCTCCGCCCCCAGTTATCATCTACCCCTGGCCATGATGCTGGCCTGCACGCTGCAGCGCATGACCCCGGCCGAGGTCCTGAAAGGGGCCACGATCATCGCGGCGCGGGCCCTGGACCTGGCGGACCGGGTGGGGTCCCTGGAGCCCGACAAGTCGGCCGACTTCGCCATTATTGATGCGCCGGATGTGAATCACTGGCTCTACCACTTCCGGGCGAACGCATGCAGGATGGCCGTGGTTGGCGGAGAGACGGTGTGGGAGGGGAGGTAGTACGGAGTGCAGAGTGCAGAGTGCAGGGTGCAGGGTGCAGAGTGCAGAGTACAGAGTGCAGGGTGCAGGGTGCAGGGTGCAGAGTGCAGAGTGCGGGGATAACTGGCTGGCGAGGAGAGCAACATATGAGCGATGATGCGGCGAACCTGTCGATTCGGCGGTTCCTGAAGGAGTTCGGAGTAACGGCTCAGCAGGAGATCGAGAAGGCCCTGCAGACGGCAAGGGACAACGGACGGATTTCGGGCTCGGTGACGGTCCGGGCCCGGGCCAAACTGGATATCCCTGACCTGAATACGTATCTGGAGATCGAAGGGGACATCAAGAGCGAGGGGTGAGGTCCGGGCGGGCGGGCAGGCGGGCAGGCGGGCAGGCGGGCAGGCGGGCAGGCGGGCAGGCGGGCAAGGTCGCATGCTGCGGGGCAGAGTCAAATCCCT
>JBFXBG010000206.1:0-5213 GCA_050183505.1 Gemmatimonadales bacterium
CGGCTAGTGGATGGTGTCGAGGGGGAGAGGCATCGGGTTGGGGGGGAGAACCGGGCTATGACTAGGCTGTTCGCCGCTCGAGGCCCCGGTGTCGGAGGGGCGGGGCGCTCAACTCCACCTAGACCCGGTGCTCGACCGGGCCTGTGTGCGGCGGGGAGTGTGCTGGGCAGGCCCGGAGGCGTCAAGGTCGCTCAGCGTTGCCCCATTGCGCCCGAGCGGCCTGCGAACAGACTTGATGGCGCGCGCATTCCCTGCCTACACTCGCTCCTCAGCCCGTCGACGACAACTCACGACGTCCGCTACCCGACCAAGGAACTGGACGTGGCCCTCTTCCCACGGATGGGCCTCCCTTGACAACGGGCTGCGCCAATACAGACTCGCCAGAGTGGCCGAGTGCCAGCCCAAGAGCGCACTAGGCCAGTCCGTTCTTCACATCCATCTGTGGGAGGTCTCTCATGCGATACTCGCTGCTCCGCTCGGCACTCCTAGGTATCATCTTTGGGGCGGTCTGGCTCGCCGCGCCTCGATCGGTGGCTGCCCAGGCGACCACGCAAGCGCAAGAACCTGGCGGATGGTGCCAGAAGTGTGTGGTTCCCGGTACGTGCGTTGACACCGGAAGCGGTGAATGGGGCTATACGTACTGCAAGGGACTCGGCAACAATCAGTGCGAGGTCGGTGGACACACATGCAAGTGGACGACCGGCGCCATGAACACGGTCGTCGAAGACCTACCCCTCGACGATGGGGCCACCCTTGCCGCAGTCCCCGTCGCACCGTATGTCTGGATAGGCGCGGATTGCGAAACCGGCAGCGTCACATTGGTTCGGTGGACCAAGCACTCCTCCCGGCTGGTGGCCGCGGCGGGAACCTCCGTCACTCCAAGCCAGCAGAGCTAGGTCCATGACCCAAGACATCCCTTGGGGGGCGAGAGCGTCAGCTCTCGCCCGGATGGGCCTCTGCGCCGCGATGGCTGGGGCCACTCCGCACCCCGGCGTGGCCCAACAACCGACTCGCCCGACGGTCGTGTGGGAGATGCGGGCCGGCGACACGCGAGACACGCTCCTTACCCTCCCCTATGGAATGGCCGTGGATGGGCGCTCGGGCCACATCCTGATCGCGGATATCCAACTGCCCGGCATTGTTGAGATCGATGGGGAAGCGGGCCGGATTGTGCAGGTGCTGGGCCGCGAAGGCAACGGTCCAGGCGAGTTCAAGGCACCCCAGCGTCTGGCTCTCTCGCCGGACGGCCGGCTGCTCGCGGTCTATGACATTGGACGTCGGACGATCGACATTCTGACCCGGGCCGGCACTCAGCTCAGGCGGATTCCAATCGGCACCGTGCCCTTCCTCAAGGGAATGGCGGTGGGGAATGATACGACAGTGGTTCTCTCCGGCGGACGCCTTGGATCTGGACAGGTTCCCGTGTCACTCACGTGGGTGAAGGGCGGATCGATCGCCGCCACGGGACCCGTCCCGCCGCGCTCCCCCGACTTGACCGAGGACCGCGATCTGGATGGCCGGATCTACGCCGCGGGCGGCCCGATACTCTTGCTCGGCGACACCCTTGTGCTCGCCGACGCCGGCACCGGCGACATCTGGCGCACCACCCCCCTGACCACGAACCGCGTCGCTGCTGGGCCCGGGGCTCCCCCGGATCTCATGGCCTCCATCATCACCCCGGCTGAGGTGGACGGACACAAGGTCAATCGAATCTCCTTCGATTTCCCACAGGTAGTGTACGTCGATACGCTCGGTCCCACGGCGTTTCTGACCGTGTATAGCGACCGCCGCGCAAAGACCGCGACATTCCTCCGCCAATCCCCTGACCGAGCCCCGCAGGTACTCACGACATGGGCGCTCAATCCATCCGTCATGGTCCGTTACGACCAGACTTCGTTCGTCGTGCTGGAACTTGGCGATGAGGGGTGGCGCCTCGCCCTGGTCCGGCTGCCTCTGCCGTGAAGACCAGAGTGTCCCCCCCATGCCGCCGCTGGCGGACGCAAGCCCCTTCGTGATCGATCAACGTCGCGGCACCCGGCGGCAACAGCGGCCCGCCGGTACCACCCCCGGCCAGCGGGGACAACTTCGTCTACGCCGCCTGCTCGGGGTCCAGCCTCATCATCCCGGTCTGTCAGACGGGCACCTTCGTCGTGGGAGTCCAGGGCACCGGCATGGCATCGCCGCATGTGGCCGGCACCGCCGCGCTCCTGGTGGGACAACTGGGACGGAACCCGGGTGCGATCCGGGCCCGGTTGCAGTCGTCGGCCGATGATCTGGGGAAGCCGGGCACCGACCCCTACTACGGCAAGGGCCGGCTGAACGTGGCCCGCGCGGTCGGCGCCCTTCCCTGAGCCGGGCCCAGACCCCGGAAACCGGACCGGCCCGTCGCGACGAGCGGCGGGCCGGTTTGTTACCGGGGCGGGCGGGCAAGCTTGCGGCCGCACAGGGAAAGTCAACCCACCTGCGCGCTCACCGTTTACGGTTCACTCTTCCCGGGGATCTGCTTCCCCGGATCGCCATCCGCCTCGGCAGCTTCCGGCGCCGCTTCGGCTTCCCGCTTCTGACGCGCGATCCAGCGTCGCGCCCGGGCACGGTAGTTCCGATCGGGGCAGGCGGGCGCCGACTGCCTGCAGGCAGGACAGGTGCCGTTCACGGCGCGGGCGACTTCGACCAGTCCGGCCGGATGGTTGGTCTCCTCCAGAATATCCTTGCGGCACACCCGGCAGAGAAGGCTCAGCCGGAGCCTGAGCGCGGGTGCCGGCTGCAGCTGGGCTTCAAGCTTGAGACCGAAGGTCGTCACAGGATACCGCCTGGGTTGGAGTGTCCAGGGGAAACTGCGCCCGCCCGGCCGGTTGGCAAGCCCCGCCCTGGATGTCCCGCCCGGCCTACCTGGTCCGCCTGGCCGGCGGGGCCGTTGACAATTAATACGTACGACCGTATTATTTCGCCATGTCACGTCATTCCAATCGCGACCGCATCGTGGACGCCGGGCTCAAAGTCATGTTCCGCAAGGGGTTTGTCGGATCGACCGTGCGGGACGTCGTCGCCGAGGCCGGGGTGCCCCAGGGTTCGTTCACCAACCACTTCCGGTCCAAGGAGGAGTTCGCCCGGGAAGTGCTGGATCGCTACTTCGTCCACACACAGGGGCTGGTGGCGGAGGCGCTGACCGACACCTCGCTCCGTCCCCTCGAACGTCTCCGCCGCTACCTCGATCTCATAACCGGCCGGCTCGCGGCCGACGGCTTCACCCGGGGCTGCTTGATCGGGGATCTCAGCCTGGAGGCCGCCCCGGTAAGCGATCGGTTGCGTGAGCGGCTGGCGGAGATCTTCGCCGAGTGGCGGGGGCCGTTTGCCGCCTGCATCGCACAAGCCCAGGAGGAGGGGCAAATCGACGGCACCTTCGCCCCGGACGAACTGGCCGAGTTCCTGCTCGCCTCGTGGGAAGGCGCAATCCTTCGCATGAAGGTCGAGCGCAGCGCCGGGCCGTTGGAGCGTTTCAAACGAATCGCCTTTGCCACCGTCTTCAGGGAGTCCGACTCATGAGCCCGGATGTTACGCTTCCCCGTCTGCAGGTGCTCGACTCGACCATGGCTTACCGGGAGGCCGGACGCCGCGGCGCGCCCGCGGCGCTCCTGCTGCACGGGAATCCCACTTCTTCCTTTATATGGCGGAATATCCTGCCGCATCTCGCCCCGGTGGCGCATTGCATCGCGCCGGACCTGATCGGCTTCGGGCAATCGGGTAAACCCGACATCGAGTACTCCTTCGAGGATCACGTCCGGTATCTCGACGCATTCATCGCGCGGGCCGGCCTCGACTCGGCGTGGCTGGTGGCGCAGGACTGGGGCACCGCCCTGGCCTTCCACCTGGCGGCCCGCCGGCCCTCCTTCGTCCGCGGCCTGGCATTCATGGAGTTCATCCGGCCCCTGCCGGCTTGGGAAGACTTCCACCAGCGCCCGGAGGCGCGTGATCTGTTCCGCCGGTTCAGGACGCCGGGCGCGGGCGAGCGCCTGATTCTCGATGAGAACGTCTTCGTGGAGCGGGTGTTGCCAGGTTCCGTCGTCCGTTCGCTGAGCGATGCGGAAACGGCCGCCTACCGCGCCCCCTTCCCCACCCCGGCCTCGCGGCGTCCCATCCTGCGGTTCCCGCGAGAGCTGCCGATCGGCGGAGAACCGGCCGGGGTGTGCGGGATGCTGACGGCGGCCCATGAGGCCCTGGCCGGCTCGGAGTATCCCAAACTGCTCTTCGCCGGCAACCCCGGAGCGCTGGTTTCACCGGCTGCCGCCGAGGCGTTCGCGCGCGGACTGAAGCGGTGTCGAGTGGTGCAGCTGGGTTCGGGATCACACTACCTGCAGGAAGACCATCCCGAGGCGATCGGATGCGAGATCGCTGCGTGGGTTTCCGCGCATGAGGAGGGTGCGGTGCGCCACGACGGCCGGACGGTCCGACGGGAGCCCTCGGCGGAAGCCGAGGCTCGGCCCACTCGGAGCTGAAACGCTGATGGGTGCGGCGGGTATGGCAGGGGGGGGACGGTCCACAGAGGCGTCTGACCGTCTGACCGTCGGACCGTCGGACCGTCTACCCGCCCGCCCTACCCTCCCGCCGTCGCGCCCACCACCAGATAGGGTTCCTCGCCCCGCGCCACGGCATCCGGCAGCGGCGCGTCCGGCTCCTCATGGGACAGGTCCTGCCCGCAGGCAAAGAACCGGAGAAACGGGCGGCGTTTGCGGGTGATCTGGTCGCGCATGGTACCGCGCAGGGCCGGGTAGCGGGACTCCAGCGCGGACAGCACCGTATGCTGGGTGACGGAACCGCCGGCATCCACCAGAATGTCACCCTCGATCCGCGCCAGATTGCGGAGCGGTTCCGGCAGCTCGACCCGGATCATGTCAGCGTCTGGACCTCCACCGACAGCACCGACGGCAGGTGCTCGGCGATGGCTTTCCAGCTGTCTCCGGAGTCCGCCGAGGCGTAGACCTGGCCGCCGGTGGTCCCGAAATAGATGCCGCAGTCGTCCAGCCGGTCCACCGCCATCGCATCGCGCAGGACGTTCACGTAGCAGTTGCGCTGGGGCAGCCCCTTGGTGAGCGGCTCCCACTCGTTGCCGCCGCTGCGGCTGCGGAAGACCCGCAGCTTGCCGTCGAGCGGGAAGTGCTCCGCGTCGCTCTTGATCGGCACCACATAGATGGTCTCGGGTTCGTGGGCATGCACGT
>JBFXBG010000207.1:0-5196 GCA_050183505.1 Gemmatimonadales bacterium
CTCGACTGCTCGACTCCTAGACTCCTCCACCGTCCCCTCAGGCAACCCTCGGCTGAAGCCGAGGGCTCGGCCAACTTGACGCTGAAGCGACAAAACGGCCTCTCGACTTCTCGACCTCTCGACCGCTCGACTCCTCGACTCATCAACTCCTCGACCCCTCGACCCCTCGACTCCTCGACTCCTCGACCTCTCGACCCCTCGCCCCCTCGACTTCTCAACTCCTCAACCCCTCGACCGCAACCTTCACCCCCTGCCCGCCGTAGGTTCCACTGAAGATATGTGATCGTGGCCTGTGAAGCTGATCATCAACTGCCCAGTGGCTAGCTGGTCCGCCCATCTCCTTGACCCAACCCCCTCTCCCCTCTACCCGTTCCATAGGCGACTCCAACACCTGAACCCCCGTGCTCGAAGCCTTCTTCACCTTCCTCTTCAAGTACCGACCGGTACTCTACCAGCGGGGTACGCTCACCTTCGAGCTGCCGCCGGTATGGGTGCTGCTCGCCACGGGGGTTCTGGTCGTCCTGGCCGTCCTGGCGGTCTATGCGGTTCGCAACCAGCGTCTCACCCGGAAACAGCGACTCATCGCCGGGGGGATCCGGCTGGCGGCGGTCCTGCTCCTGGGCTTCTGTCTGCTCCGGCCGGTCCTGGTGCTGGCCACGACGGTCCCGCAGCAGAACTTTCTGGCCGTCATGGTGGATGATTCCCGCTCCATGCAATTGGCGGATCAGGGCGGAGCCCCCAGGTCGGAGATCGTCAAGAACGAGCTGGGGCCGGAGGGGACGCTGAGAAAGGCTCTGGCCGGGAAGTTCCGGCTCCGGTTCTATCGCTTCTCCAATGTGACCGACCGGATCGCGGCCCCGGAAAGCCTGGCCTACGGCGGTGCCCGGACGGATCTGGCCCGCGCGCTCCGCTATGCCCGGCAGGACCTGGCCGGCGTCCCCCTGGCGGGGGTGGTGGTCCTGACCGATGGGGCCCACAACGCGGGGACGCCGCTCACCGAGCCGGTGCTGGAATACCGGGCCGACCGGATCCCGGTCTACCCGGTGGGCCTGGGCACGGAGCGGCTCGCCAAGGACATCGAGATCGGCCGGCTGGATCTGCCGCGCACGGTGCTGGAAGGCGCCTCGGTGGTTGTGGACGTCCCGGTGAGCCAGTCAGGGTTCAACGGCCAGACGGTGACGCTGGACGTGGAAGAGGACAACCGGATCGTGAGCCGGCAGGAGGTGAGGCTGGGAGACGGGCCGGCCACCGCCCGGGTCCACCTCACCGCCTCCACCCCGGGCTCCCACCGCTACCGCTTCAGCATCCGGCCGCAGGAGGGTGAGCTGGTCCGGGAGAACAACGCCCGGGAAGCGCTGATCTCGGTCGAATCGAAGAGCGAGAAGATTCTTCACGTCGAAGGGGAGCCACGCTTCGAGGTCAAGTTCCTCCGCCGCGCGGTGGCGGGTGACAGCAACCTGCAGGTGGTCACTCTTCAGCGGACCGCCGAGGGCAAGTTCCTCCGCCTCGGCGTGGACTCGGCCGACGAACTGATTGCCGGCTTCCCCCGGACCCGGGAAGAACTGTTCCGCTATCGCGGGATCATCCTGGGCAGCGTGGAGGCGAGTTTCTTCACCCACGACCAGCTCGCCATGATCGACGACTTCGTGAGTGAGCGGGGCGGGGGACTGCTCGTCCTGGGCGGGCGGCTCTCCTACGCCGTGGGCGGCTACCCCGGCACGGCGCTGGCGAGCCTGCTGCCGGTGGAACTCGCGCCCAAGGCAACGGGCGACACCTCGTCGTTCTTCGCCGAGGTGAAGGTGGAGCCCACGCCAGTGGGGCTGGCCCATCCGGCGCTGCAGATCTCCGACAATCCCGATTCCTCCGCCGCGCGCTGGCCCACGCTGCCGGAGCTGTCCGTGCTGAACCCGGTGACGCAGGCGAAACCCGGCGCCAGCACGCTGCTCACCGGTGTGAGCGAGAACGGCAACCGCTACATCGTCATGGCCTGGCAGCGCTACGGCCGGGGCAAGGTGATCGCCTTTCCGGTCCAGGATTCCTGGATCTGGCAGATGCACGCCGACATCCCGCTGGAAGACCAGACCCACGAGACCCTCTGGCGCCAGTTGCTGCGCTGGCTGGTGAGCTACGTGCCGGAGCCGGTGTCGGTGACGCTCTCGACCGACCAGGTCGAGGTGGGAGAGGCGCTCGACGTCATGGCGGAAGTGCGGGACTCGGCCTACAGCATGCTGAACGGTGCGGACGTGATGGCCGCCATCACCGACCCGACCGGAGCCGTGGACACCATCCCGCTCACCTGGGCCGTGCAGACCGACGGAGAGTACCACGCCGAGTACACGCCGGAACGGGCCGGGCCGTATCAGGTGGAAGTCACTGCCCGGCGCGGCGGGACGCCGGTCGGCCGGGCCCGGGCAAGTCTGCAGGCGGGCCCGATACCGGCGGAGTATTTCGGCGCCGGCATGCGGGGAGACGACCTGCGCAGCCTCGCGGCCGAAACCGGCGGCCGGTTCTACACCGCCGACGATCTCGACAAGCTGGCGGAGGACGTGCAGTACACCGAAGCCGGGACGACCGTGCGGGAAACGAGAGACCTCTGGGATGCACCCGTGATATTCCTTCTGCTTCTGGGATTGATCGGGGCGGAGTGGACCCTGCGGAGAAAGTGGGGACTGGCGTGAGGGGCGGGCTGTCGGAGCGAGGGGCAACCTCCCGCTCATCGTTGGGCCGGGTTGTTCACCACGGAGCCACGGAGGACTCGGAGCGGGGCACGGAGAGAACAGCCTCATTCTTTCCTCCGGGCATTCCTCGGTGTTCTCCGTGGCTCCGCGATGAAATCGTCGTCCCGGGAATCACCAGCCGCCTGCTCGCGGCCGTCCTGGTCTTCCTCGCCGTCCCGGCGGTCCCGGCCGCCGCGCAGGGTCACGTGGTGGTCGTCTCCGGTGTCGGCGGCGAGACCCGCTACCAGGCCCGGTTCCGCGAAGAAGCCCGGCGGCTGGTCGAGAGCGCGCGGACCCGTTACGGGCTCCCGGCCTCGCGGGTGCACTGGCTGAGCGAAGAGCCGGTGATCGATCCCGGCGCCGTCGAAGGCCGTTCCAGCAAGGAGAACCTGACCCGGCTGCTGGGGCTTCTGGCCCAGTCGAGCCCCGCCGAGCAGCTGATGGTCGTGTTCATTGGACACGGGAGTGCTCAGGGTGGGGAGGCCCGTTTCAACATGCCGGGGCCGGATATCACACCGGCGGAGATGGGCGGGCTGCTGGACCGGTTCACCGGTCCGGTGGTTTTCGTGAATCTCGCGAGCGCGAGCGGGGCTTTCCTGGCACCGCTGTCCCGCCCGGGCCGGGTGGTGATCACTTCGACCAGGAGCGGGTTCGAACGGAACGAAGTCCAGTTCGGTGGGTTCTTCATAGAGGCGCTCTCGGGCGACGGGGCCGACACGGACAAGGACGGCCGGATCTCGGTGCTGGAAGCATTCACCTACGCCGCGCACGAGACCCGCCGGTTCTACGAAACCGGCCAGATGCTGCTTACCGAGCACGCCATGCTGGATGACAACGGCGACGGGCGCGGCAGCGCCGATCCCGGCGCCACGGCGGTGGATGGCGCCCTGGCGGCCACTCTGTTCCTCGCGCCTCGCGGGGCGGCCACCATGGCCCGGGGGCAGGATCCCGAGCTGGACAGTCTCTACCGGCGCAAGGCCGAGATCGAGCGCGAGATCGCGGGCCTGCGCGCGTCCCGCTCGCAGACCGAGCGGCAGGTCTACGAGAACAAGCTGGAGACCCTGGTGGTGGAGCTGGCCCAGGTCGACCGGCAGATCAAGGCCAGGGAAGGAGCCCGGCAATGAAATGGAAGCGGTTGCCGCTGGTGTTGTTCATCGTCGTGGGCGTGGCCTGCGGCGAAGGCACACCGGGCCGCGCTCAGGAGCCGGAACCCGATCTGGCCGGCCCGGCACGGGCCGCGAAGCGCGCCTACCGCGAGGAGATCGCCGAGCTGCGGGTGACCATCGCGCGGGCCCCGGCGTCCGCGACGGCCGTACACCGGCTCATGACCCTGCTGGAAACGGTCGGCGACTACGACGAGGCCGTTCGCATCGGGCAGGAGTTCCTGACCGACCATCCCGATTCCGGCCGGCTCTGGAATCGCTATGGCACCGTGCTCCAGCAGGTCGGCCGGCTGAACGACGCCAGGACCGCCCATCAGCGTGCGCTGTCGGCCAGGGTGCCCGACAGCATGCCCGCCTTCCTGAACCTCGGCATCATCGCCCACGCGACCGGGCGGCGAGACTCCGCCCTCTCCCGCTTCCGCCGGATCGTCACACGTTACAACGGCGGCGGGCTCACCAGCTCGGCGGATCTCGAAGCGGCGGCCGCCGCGGCCCGCTACCTGGGAGACGACGACCCCCAGTGGTTCCGGGCGGCGCTGCGGGTCTACGATGAGGCGATCGCGGCCGACTCGACCAATCTGTCGGCCCGGCTCCGGCTGGGCTGGCTCTTCCTGGACAAGTACAACGGCACCGACGCACAGGCCACCTTCGAGGAAGCCCTCGCCAAGGCGCCGGGGAATCCGGACGCCCTTTATGGGCTGGCCCGCGCCCAGGCATTCAATGGAGAGGGAAGCGGGGCCGGCGGCATCGAGGCGGCGCTGGAGGTGAATCCGAATCATGTGCCGTCCCGGCTGCAGCTGGCCCGGATGCGGCTCGAGGCCGAGGCGTACGACGAGGCCGCGAAGGGCGCGGAGCGCGCGCTCGAGACCAACCCGGCCAGCATCGAGGCACTGAGTCTGCTGGCCGGTGCCAGGCGTCTGGGCGGCGACGAGTCCGGCTTCGAGGCGGCGAGAACCCGCATCGAGCGGCTGAACCCGGCCTCACCCGAGCCGTGGGAGACCCTGGCCGAGTTGAGTGCCCGGAACCGCCGGTATGGCGAGGCGGTGGACTATGCCGGCCGCGCCATCGAGCGGGATGGACGGGCGTGGCATGCCTGGTCGCTCCGGGGCACCAATCGCCTGCGGGTGGGAGACATCGCCGGCGGGCGGCGGGACCTGGAGCTGGCCTTCGGGGCGGACCCCTACGACGTCTGGACCAAGAACACGCTGGACCTGCTGGATCTGCTCGACCGCTACGTGGTGGATTCCTCGCCCAGGTTCCGCTTCGTGGCGGACAGCGCGGAGGCGCCGGTCATGGCGACGTACCTGAGCGAACTG
>JBFXBG010000208.1:0-5137 GCA_050183505.1 Gemmatimonadales bacterium
TCGCGCCGAAGGCGATGAGCCGGGCCGCGGCCTCACCCGCGCCCAGGGCCAGACAGTTCCTCCGGACGAGGCGTTCGGAGTGGTCGGTTACGCCCGGTCCAGGGGCGGTCACCGGATGGATCCCGGAACCGGTTGACAGGGTTCCGCGCCCCGGTCAACTTCCCCGATCCTCCCTTTCACACCGTTCATTTCGAGCATGGATTCCCTTTTCACTCGGATGTTGCCGGGCGTCCTCGCCGCCCTGACGCTGACGGCCTGCGGGGCATCGTCGGATGGATCGGCGGTCATCCGGGTCGACTCCACCCGCACCTTCCAGACCATCGACGGCTGGGAAGCGTCGGAGTCCTTCGGCTGGAGCCTGCCCCCGGCCATGATGGACTCGCTGCTCCGGGTGGCGGTCAACGATCTCGGGATTACCCGGCTCCGGCTCTCGGCGCCGGGGAATATGATCGAGTCCCGGGATACCGTCACCATGCCCGAGGAAGTGCGGCTCGGAACCAACGATGACGATGACCCGCACCACCTGAATCCGGCGGGGTTCCAGTGGGAACTGTTCGACCGGCAGACCCGGCTGTTCGCGATCCCCATGAAGCGGCTGGTCGAGGCCCGGGGGGAGCCGTTCCGTCTGGTCCTCACGTATGTCGGGTTCCGGCCGACTTCCGCATTCCAGCAACGGAACACGCCCGAGTACGTCGAAGTCATCATGGCCATGCTGACCCGGCTCCGTGACACCCTGGGAATCGTCCCCGATTACTTCGAGCCCCGGCTGGAACCGAACAACGGCCGCACGGTCGTCACCGGGACACGGCTCGGTGAACTGCTGGTGGCGGCCCGGCGCGCGGCCCGGGCCGACGGGTTCACCGGGCTACGATACGTGGTTCCCTCGACGTCCGTCGCCCAGCAGGCGGTGCCGTACCTGGAAGCGCTCCTGCGCGTTCCGGACGCGGGACGGGACCTCGCCGAGTTCAGTTACCATCGCTATGCGCCGGCCGGAGCATCGGTGCTGAC
Organism: Gemmatimonadales bacterium; assembly: GCA_050183505.1. Classification (GTDB taxonomy): domain Bacteria; phylum Gemmatimonadota; class Gemmatimonadetes; order Gemmatimonadales; family GWC2-71-9; genus JBFXBG01. The sequence continues at coordinate 1,009 of JBFXBG010000208.1, forward strand.
CGGCATCCGGGACGCGGGCGCCCGTCACGGGCTGCCCACCGCCATGCTGGAGTTTCAGCGCGGCACCGAAAAGGAACTGATGGAAGATCTGACCCTGGCCGACGTGGTCGCGTGGTCCCGGTTCTCGCTGGCGGGGCCATACGGCGGCCCTGAGGCGGGGGGACAGTACTTCTATGTCGATCCGGTTGCGAAGACGTTCCGCTACCGCGCGAGCACCTGGCCTCTGCGGCAGTTCTTCCATTATGTCCGTCCCGGCGCAGTCCGGGTCGAGGCGGCGACAACCAACCGCCGTTCGATGCCGGCCGCCTTCCGCCGCCCGGATGGCCGATTCGTGGTCGTCGTGAACACACGTGGGGGGACCCTGCAGTTCCGCGGCCTTCAGCCCGGCCGGTATGAGGTCTCCGCCGCTTCGCCTGCCCACCCGCCCGCCATTCTCGACACCGTGGCCGCCGATCCGGCGGGCAGGCTGGCCGTCACAGTGCCATGGTCCGGGACGATTACCGTGGCCGCGCTCCGGTAGCCCGGCGCGCCCGGAGCATCGGGGCCAGGATGCCGGCGATGGTGTCCGCCACGACCTCGCCGGCGGCTTCGGTAATGTGAGAATGCCGGTCGACAAAGACCGTGGCGGTATCCTGGTCGAACAGGGTGTAGGCGCGGAAATAGGTCCGCCCGGTTCGATCGGCCATGGCCGAGTCGAGGGCGGCGGCACAGGCCGCGAATGCCGGCGCCCGGGAGAACCCCGATTCCCAGGCCGACCGCGGCTTCCTGGATGTCGCGTGGAACGGCTGCTGCAGAAAGATGACGCTCACGCCGTACTCCCGGCCGACCGCTTCGGTCTCCCGGACGATCGCCCGGTACCAGGCCGCCAGCCCGGGACAGACTTCCGCGCCGGCCCGGTCCTGATCGGGTGGAGCCGGCAGCAGGCGCTGCACCAGCTGGGAGTGCCGGCCCAGTCCCAGCAGCTCCGACCAGAACCCCCGGCTCCCCAGCCGGATCTTCTGCTCCGCCCGGTCTTCGTCATAGGTGTGGCCCGGCTCCCCGTAGCGGAAGGTGGTGGCCATGTCGTTGTAACCGTCGAGAAAGACGGCCGCGTCCGGCACGTGGCCCCGAGCCAGCTCCAGGGTGAACGTGTTGGCCTCCTGCATGACGGTGAATCCGGCCTGCGCCAGATTCTCCACGATCACATTATCGATGCCACGGGCCCGGAGCCGGCCCGCGAGCAGCGAGGGGATGGTCTGGGAGTCCCGGGCCGCAAAGCCCCACATCGCGCTGCCGCCCAGCATGAAGACCCGGAGCGCCGTGGCCGAGTCGGTCACCGACGAGACGGTCAGACGGCGGCCGGCCGAGTCGATGTTCAGCCAGCGCGAGCTCTGCGGATCAGGCCAGTGGAACCGGAATGGATCGAGATGGTACTTGCGGCCCGGAAGGCCGTCCGGTCCGTCGTTGAACTCCTGGAACCAGGCCTGGCCGTGATAGGGATGAAGCGTGGAATCCACCGCCGGGCCCTGGATCGGCCGGCGCCGGATGGCCGCCTGCAGCCGATAGGCGCCCTCCAGGGCCAGAAACAGCCCCAGAGTGAGCCCGATCATGAGCCACCCGTCCCGAAGAAAGATTCCCAGCCGTTTGAGCATGATCCCCGCCGCAGATTCAGGTAGTGCCCTGCCCGGCGCGAGCGGGAGTGCCGGCGCTGGTGCCGACCCGCGTCAGTCACCCCACCGATCGGCCCCGGTCACGGTGAGAAAGGAGACCAGCGACACCCGCAACGACCGCAACGTTCCCTGCCACGCGGCCGAATCCGCCAGGTTCCGGACCTCGGCGGAATCTGCCCTCAGGTCGTATAGCTCTTCCTTTCCCTCTCTCCTGATGTAGTACGCATCGCCCCTCAGCGCGCCCCGCCAGATCTCTGCTTCCTCGTTGGATACCGTTTCCACGAACACAGGATGCTCAACCGTATCCGGCGCTTCCCAGAGCTCCCTCAGGGAGGTACCGGGGAAGGCCGTGTCGGGTTGGATGCCCGCGAGGTCGAGGATCGTGGCCCCGATGTCCTTCAGGTTGGCCCGCTGGTGGACCACGGCGCCCGCCGGCAGATGATCCGGGAAGTAGAGCACCAGCGGGACCTTCATCACCGGGCGGTAGAGGCTGTTGCCGTGGCTGAAGAGCCCGTGCCCGCCGAACTGTTCGCCATGGTCGGACGTGACGATCACCAGGGTGTTCCGCAGCAGGCCGCGCGATTGGAGGGTATCCAGCAGCCGTCCGACCTGGTCGTCCAGGGCGGCGATCGCCGCCTCATAGGATTCCCGCACCCGCCGTACCTGGGCCGGCGTGAGGTTCTGCTTGGTGAGCACCCGGCGCGCGCCCCGGATGTCCTGCTCCGTGTCGAAGAAGGGGCGCGGCGTGGCCGACGCGAAGCGGCTCTCGAACTCGGGCGGCGGCAGGTAGGGTTCGTGCGCGTCGAAATAATTGGCGAAGACGAAGAACGGGCGGGACCTCCCCTGGCCCAGCCAGGCGAGGATTTCCCGGTTCACCCGGCCGGCGTGTTTCCGGCCGAAATCGTCATAGAAGTGGAGCAGGCGGCGCAGCGACCGCCGGTGTTCGAGGTAGCGTCCCAGGCCGGTATTGAGGAACAGTTCGCCGGGAGAAAAACCATAATCCTCGAAATGGACGAAGCCCCGGTCGAGGCCGAAGTCCCGGCTGGTGTAGTGCAGATTGGCCACGAAGCCGGCGCTGGCGTATCCGTGCCGGCTCATCACCTCCGCCAGGGTCCGGTCCCTGCCGTCGAGCGGAGTGCGATAGCCGGCCGAGAGCTGATGCGGATAGAGGCCGGTGAACATGCTGGCGTGCGAGGGCAGCGTCCAGGCGGAGGGCGACCAGGCCCTCGCAAACCGTACGCCCCGGCCGGCAAGCGCCTCGAGCCTGGGCGTGGTGGGACGATTGAACCCGTCCATGCTGACGCTCAACGAGCGCACCGTGTCCAGAATCAGCAGCACCACGTTGGGGGCGCCGGCGGGGGCCGCCGGCTCCGAGGCCAGCGCGCGGTGCTCCCGCCACCGGTTGAGCCCCGCTTCCGAAAACGCCACGAGCGCCACCGCCGCCGCCAGGAGGGGCAGGGAGCGCCGTACCATCCGGCTGAACCCTGCCGCGTGCCTCATGATGAGCCGGGAGCCCTGCACCCCCAGCCCCAGCGCGATGACCAGGGCGGCGTAGGTATGGAGCCGGTCGAAGACCAGGAGCAGCGCCACCGAGGCCATGAAGACCAGCGCGCCGGCAACGACGCGACCCGGAAGGCGCGGGACCAGCACCACGAGGAGTGCGAAGACCAGGCCCGGCGGCAGCATCCACAGCGTGTCGCCCAGAGGAGCCATCCAGGTGATGCCGGGGCCGACGAGCACGGTCTGAATGTGGACCAGCCCGGCGAACCGGACATAGAGCCCCTCGCCGATCCCCGCCAGCAACCCCAGCCAGAGCGCGGTCAACAGGACGTCGAGGGGCCGGAGCGATCCGGTTCCGGATTGATCGGGTCGGTTCACGATGTGTGGTCTGGGTGGGCTCGGACCGCGGCGCGCGGGCGGACCGGGGAACCGCGTCCCGGAGCGCCCGGCCGGTGGACGCCGGCCCGGCGCGGGCGCGGCTTCAGCCCACCAGCTTGTTGTAGACGCCGCCGATCAGCCGGCCGATGGCATAGCCGAAGACGAACGCGTAGATGAAGCCGATGACGCTGCCCAGGAACGTGACGCGGAAGCCCGGGAAGAACACGTGCAGCAGCCGGAGGTGCTGCCCCACGTTCGGGCCGCCCTTCAGAATCAGCACGTTGGTGGCCACGAAAATGGCGAGACCGAACAGGAGCCCGAACGCGATGCCCCAGGCCCGGCCGTTCATCCGGAGGACGGTCGATTGGATCTGATCGGTATCGTTCATAACCCCGGCTCGGTAGAGGCTCAGATGTGATCCAGAAAGTCCCGCGTCTGGGCCAGTTCCGACCTGGCCCGGATCCAGAAAACCGATGCGGCAATGACCAGATTCCGGCAGAAGGCGACGAACCAGCCACCGACGAACCCCACCAGAAACCCCCAGCCCAGCCCGATGAAGGCCCCGGGCCAGGACACGCTGTAGCCCCTGAAATACTGCGAGA
>JBFXBG010000209.1:0-5110 GCA_050183505.1 Gemmatimonadales bacterium
GCCCACCTTCACGCTGCCCGAGCTCCAGGCGCTGGTCGCCACCGCCACCGACGCGGGACGGCCGGTGTCGGCCCATGCCATGACGCCGGAAGGGATGCGCCGCGCGATCGAAGCCGGCGTCACCACGATCGAACACGGGGACCACGGGACGCCGGAGGTGTTCCGGATGATGCACGACAAGGGGATCGCCCTCTGCCCCACGCTGGCCGCGGCGGAGGCGTACGCGGAGTACTTCGACGGGTACGTGAAGGGGAAGATGCCGGAACCGCCGCAGCTCACCGAAAAGTGGGCCTCGTTCAAGGCGGCGCTGGATGCCGGGGTGCCGATCTGCTTCGGGGGAGACGTGGGGGTCTACAGCCACGGAACCAACGTGCGTGAGCTGGAGCTGATGGTGAAGCACGGGATGACCCCGCTCGCGGCACTGAAGGCCGCGACCAGCGGGAACGCGGAGATCTTCCGCCTCCAGGACCGCGGCCGCATCGCCCCGGGGCTGCTGGCGGACCTGGTGGCGGTGAAGGGGGATCCGACCGGGAACATCGCCGCGCTGTGGAATGTTGAGGGAGTCTGGAAAGGCGGGGAGCGGGAACGGTAGACGGTAAACGGTGAACGGTGAACGGTGAACGGGCCGAGGCCGCGGGGATCTGTCCACGGTGAGTCTACCATGCGCAACTCATCGCCCCCAATCATCCAATCCCTAATCATCCAATCTTCCAATCTTCCAATCATCCAATCACCAATTCCCCCATGCCCGCCTCCTCCACTCTCCGCATCCGCCTCGCCGCCTCGGCCGACACCGACGTCATCGCCGCCCATCGCGCGGCCATGTTCCGCGACATGGGCCGGATGACGCCCGCGATCGAGCCCGAGGTGCTGGCGGCGAGCGCCGCCTACCTGCGTGATGCCCTGCACTCGGGCGAGTATGTCGGCTGGTTCGCCGTGGCGGATGGTGGAGCCGGGCAGCCGGTCGGGGGAGCGGGGGTCTTTCTGCGCCGGCTGATCCCCCGGCCCAGCCTCGACGGCCGTACGGTCCTGGCGGGCCGCGAGGGGCTCATCGTGAACGTCTACGTCGAACCGGCGTTCCGGCGGCAGGGCATCGCCCGGCTCCTCATGGAGACGATCCTGCAGTGGGTGCCGCAGACCGATGTCGTCCGACTGACGCTGCACGCCTCCGCCGACGGCAAACCGCTCTACCAGGCGCTCGGCTTCATCGACAGCAACGAAATGGTGTTCCCCAGGGGATTGAGGGATTGAGGGATTGAGGGATTGGAAGATTGAGGGATTGAGGCAGTGGTGGCGGGGGTCGAGGGCGGTTCCTGCCTGAACTGCCCACCACGGAGGCACGGAGAACGCACAGAGGCTTCACGGAGGTGAAAGGGTGGGGCTGCTCGCGCCGCTCCGTGAGGATGTTTCGAGCGAAACACAGACGGTGTTCATCAGGTTACGCAGATGAGTACCGCGCGTTCCCCCTCTCCATGCAATGGAGAGGGGGTCAGGGGGTGAGGGTCCACGTAATCTGTGGAATCTGCGGACCCGGGATTGCCTTCAATCTAGGGAGTGCGGTCCTCCCGGCGTTGCCACCTGGCCCCGCGGCCCTTTCCGGTGACCTCGATCTCCCCCTCCGCGCGCAGGCGCTGGAGCACGCGCCGGATCTGCGCGGCGGGGATGTCTTCCAACTCGGCGACGAGCCCGGGCACGGTGAACGGTGTCGTTCCCCGGGCCCGGACGGCCTGGCGGATCCGTTCCTCCCGGCCGGGTTCCCGGGGCTCCTGGTCATAGCGCCGCTCCACATCCAGCTGGAGCTGGCTTTCCGGCTGGGCGCGGCGCGCGGCCAGCGCGCGGAAGTAGCGCTGGGCCCAGGCGTTGGCGAGTCTCCGGTTGCCGGCGTAGATGATTGGCAGCCTCGGGTGCAGCGCGCTCAGCTCGGCCATGACCCGGCTGACATGCTCCACCGGCCACCGCCGCGCGCGCCCGGGATCGAGGAAGTCGCGGTACTCGGCTTCGATCACCAGCGCCGCGGTCTCGTAGCTCGCCAGATCGGCCAGCTGCTGATGGAGCACCTGGATGGCGGCCATGTCGGTGAGCAGGTTCTCCAGCGTCTTGCGTTCGACCACCGCGGCGATCCGCTCGCCGTCCAGCAGCGCGTAGTCGCCGGCCGGGAGCTTGCGCCGGCTGAGTTCCGCGCCGGGGAAGCGCCAGGGGTAGCGTTCGCCGCTGTCCACCACGATGCGCAGTTCCTCCGGAGCCGCGCGCAGCTCGACCCGCCCCCGCGAGCGATGGGCCCGGACGCCGCTCTGGGTACGGAAGAAGATCTGCTCGTAGGTCCCCGTGCCGCCGGCGCGCGGTTTCACCACCGTCAGAAACTCGCACCGCTTGCGGTTGGGCCGGTCGAGCACCACGGTCAGCTTTCGCCCCACCCGCGACAGCTGCAGCACGGGCAGCGTCTCGATCCGCTCCAGCGGCTCATCCGGGTGCAGCTCCCGCTCCCGCAGGCAGAAGATCTGCTGCCCGGGACCGGGCCAGCGGGCCTGGGCCCGGACCGCGACGACCAGCCGCCCGGCCTGCTCGATGGAGACCCGATAGGGAAAACGGCCGTTCGCAGTCGCCTCGACGATCCAGATGGCGGACATGCGGGAGAGTATACGGCGGCGGCGGCCGATGGAACAGAGGAACGGCGGACACGCCCCGCGGCGGCACCGCCGGCTTGACATCGACGCCTCCGGCCTGCACGCTCAGCGATACCTATGACCGGCACGAATGACGGACACGGGCGCCCGCCCCGCGCCCGACGACGTTCCGCCGAGGGCCTCGACCGGCGGCGGCCCGTTTCCCTGGACCGGGAAGCGGTCGACCTGCTGGTCCACTTCTGCGATCTGCCGGCGAACCTGCGCCGGCGGCTCCGGGCCGCGGTTTACCACGGCTCTGAACCGGTGGCCTATCTGTCCCGCGCGGAGTTTGCCTCGCTGGTGATGTTGATCTGCCGGGTGGGTGACTGTGAGGTCGAGGACGCGGTCTATGAAGAGCTGTCCCGCCTGCAGAGGCATCTCTCCCGGGAGTGGGTCTATCGGGCCCCGGACGACGCGGAGATCGACCGCATGATCGAGCGGGAGGAGGCCGGAGAAACGGTGCGGGGTCTCCCGCCCGGGCGCCGGCCGGCCGGGCCGCTGCGTCTGAAACGGATCGCCGTACCGCTGGACCCGAGCCAGGTGGCGGGTCTCATGTCCGTGCCCGGGTTCGCCGGGTTGTTTGAGTCTGTCAGGGCCGATCGGGCGTCGGACGGCTCGGCCACACTGTACTTCTCGTTTGCCGACTTCCGCCACTTCCACAACCTGAAGGATGCGGCCGGAGACGCCGGCGGGAATCCCGACCTCGTTCCCGGTCTGGCGAGCGCGTTCGACGCGATCGAGGAAGGGGAGGAGAATCAGGACCTGATTCACGCCGGTACCGCGCGCCAGGCGGTGACCCGCGACGGGGAGCGCCTGCCGTTCGTTCTCGTGGCCGAGGACGAGCCCGTGCCAGTCTACCTGACCGACGCGCAGAGGGCGCTCGTCCGGTCATGCCCCGGCCTGCCGGAAGGAGTCCGGTCGCGCCTCGGTGTCGCGCTCGCCGGCGCCGCGGTCAGCCCGGTGTTCATGACCGTGACAGAAGTGGACGCCCTGTATCACCTGCTGTCGGAGATGAGCCAGAATCCGCCGCACGGGACGACCGCCGAGTGGGGACAGGCCTTTCAGGCGGTCGCTGCCAGCCATGTTCTCTTCTATGACGCAAGGAACCCGCTCCTCTGAGGCGGGATCCACCGATCCTGATCGGTGAGCGGCGACCGCGGCCCCTGAACGGGGCCCGCCCACCCTCACCCCCTGACCCCCTCTCCACTTCGTGGCGAGGGGGAACACAGTCGGTGCTCATCTGTGGAATCTGTGCGCCCTGCGGACCCCCAATCATCCAATCCCCAATCACTCAATCATCCAATAGCCCATGCTCCTCGCCATCTGGATCAAACGCTTCCACCGCGGCCCCATGGATCCCGTCCCCTCGGCGACGCTCATCGCGGGACAGGGATTCCTCGGCAGCTCCGATCAGGGCGGCAAACGGCAGGTCACCATCCTGGAGGAAGAGGCCTGGGCCCGGATGATGGCCGCCACCGGCGGATCGCTGGACCCGTCGGCGCGGCGGGCCAACCTGCTGGTGCGCGGGGTCGCCCTGAAAGGCGCACGCGGGCGGATCCTCACCATCGGCGCCTGCCGGATCCGGATCCACGGCGAGACCCGCCCCTGCGAACGGATGGACGAAGCGCTCCCCGGCCTCCGCGCGGCCATGTCACCCGACTGGAACGGAGGCGTGTTCGGAGAGATCCTGGAGGGGGGAGAGATCAGGGTGGGAGAGGAAGTGGGATTGAGGGATTGGGGGATTGAGGATTAGATGATTGGATGATTGGTGGTTGGATGATTGCCACAGAGGTCTGAGCGGGAGGCGCTGGCCGTCTGACCGTCTGACCGTCGGACCGTCGGACCGTCTGGCCGTATGGCTCCGTGTAATCCGTGTAATCCGTGTTGAACCAGTACCAACGGGAACCCGGCGACCGGCCGGGTTTGACCTTGGAGCCCCCTGCCGCAAAATTTGAGCATCTCCATGCCCTCGGTCCCCCGTGCCTGACATCCTCTCAGAGCTGGCCGCCGCGTTGGGCGACCGCTACCAGATCGAACGCCCCCTGGGCGAAGGGGGCATGGCGCTGGTCTACCTCGCCATCGACCGGAAGCACAACCGCCGGGTCGCCCTCAAGGTGCTCCGCCCCGAGCTGGCCTCGGCCCTGGGCCCCGAGCGCTTCCTGCGCGAGATCGAGATCGCTGCGGGGCTGCATCATCCGCATATTCTCTCCCTCTACGACTCAGGGCAGACGGTGCCGGGGCGGGCAGGCGGGCAGGCGGGCCGGCGGGCAGAAGATTCGCCGATGGCGTCGGAGACCGATGACGAACCCGGAGCGTCTGCCCGCCCGCCCGCCGGTCCGCCCGCCCGCCTGTACTACGTCATGCCCTTCGTCGAGGGCGAATCACTCCGCGAGCGGCTCTACCGGGAGAAGCAGCTGCCGCTGGAGGACGCGCTGCGGATCGCCCGC
>JBFXBG010000210.1:0-5046 GCA_050183505.1 Gemmatimonadales bacterium
TCCTCGTCCAGGATCTTCTGGGCTTCGGGAATGTCCAGATGCTCCTGGCTGCGCGAGTTCCAGGGCAGCTCGGCGACGTTCTCCAGATAGGTGCGGATGACCTGGGACTCCATCGACTCGCGGCCGATCCGGCTGAGCCTCGAGAGCTCCCGGTCCACTTCCTTGCGGGCCGCCGGAGGGAGGTCGAGCCCGGCCAGTTTCTCCCGCAGCTCGTCCACATCGTCGCCGTCATCTTCCTCGCCCAGTTCGCGGCGGATCGTCTTGAGTTGCTCCCGCAGGAACATCTCCCGCTGGCGCTCACCCAGCTCCTCCTGCACCTGGGACTTGATGTCCTCCTGCGCGTCCAGCACGCTGATCTGGCGCTGGACGTGCACCAGCACCCGCCGGAGACGCTCTTCGACCGACAGCGTTTCCAGCAGCATCTGGCGTTGCTGCGGCGTGATATCCAGATAACCCGCGATCAGGTCGGCGAACCGGCCAGGTTCATTGACGCCCGCGAGGACCTGGTTGACCACTTCTTCCGGTAGCCCCGACTTCTGGCCCAGCTCGGCCGCGCGTCCCCGGGCCTCGCGGTAGAGCGCCACGAACGCGGGGTCCTCGGGATTGATCGGAGCCATTTCTTCGGCATCGCGCACGATGGCCTGGAGATAGCCGTCTTTCTCGCCATAGTGCATGGCGATCCCGCGCCGCTCCCCGTGGATGAGGAGCTGCATCCCGGCCAGCCCGCGCTGCATCTGGCCGATCCGGGCAACCGTCCCGATGGTATAGAGAACTTCCGGATTCACCTGTTCGAGGTTCTGCCGCTGCGAGACGGCGAAGATCAGCTTCTCCGGGCTGGCCAGGGCCGCTTCGATGGCCCTGAGCGTACCCGGGCGGCCCGCCCCGATGGGTGCGGTCACCCCGGGGAAAAGCACGACCTCTCGCAACGGCAAAACCGGCAGGGACAGACGTTCAGACATTTCGTTTAGTTCCTTGCAGTGTTGATCCTGGCAGTACCCGACGTCAGATAACTGTCCTAACGCACCTGCCATGCCAGATCGTCTGGCCAGCGTACCTTGCTGGCGCTATTGTCTTTACGCTTTTCGACCCGATTTCGTTCCCTGCCGGGAATACGGCACGGGACTTGTCATAAGTGCCTGGATGGGCCTCTGAGACTGTCATTAGGGCGGACGGCGCGCCTTCCCGGGAGCGGGGCGATCCGGGAGGGGCGGGAGATCGTCTTGGGTTGCCGCCCGGGCTTCAAGTGGCTAAATCTATACGCTCAACGCGGATAACCGCATGGCCGATACAGCCGAAAAGCCGCTTGCCGTCCGTCTCAATGAAGCCCTCGGTGACGCCTACACAATCGAAGGCGAAATCGGACGGGGCGGCATGGGCGTGGTGTATCGCGCCCGGGACGAGCGCCTGAAGCGGCGGGTGGCCATCAAGGTCCTCCCGCCGGAATTGGCGTTCCAGAAGGATATCCGGGAGCGGTTCACCCGTGAGGCCCAGACCGCGGCGCGGCTCTCCCACCCTCACGTCGTCCCGATCTATACCGTCGGCGAAGGCCAGGGGCTGGTCTATTTCATCATGGGGTACGTCGACGGAGAATCGCTCGGCAGCCGGATTCAGCGCCGGGGGCGGCTGCCGGCGGAGGAGATCCGCCGGATCATGCGGGAGACCGCCGACGCCCTCTCCAGCGCCCACGCCCTCGCCATCATTCACCGGGACATCAAACCCGACAACATCCTGCTGGAGGGTACCCGGGGGCGGGTGATGGTGACCGATTTCGGCATCGCCAAGGCGCTCTCGTCGGTTTCGGGGGCCACCCTGACCAGCGCCGGCGTGGCGATCGGGACCCCATCATACATGAGCCCGGAGCAGGCTGCGGGCGAGAAGGAAATCGACGGCCGGGCCGACATCTACAGCCTGGGCGTCGTCTCGTATCAGATGGCGACGGGTGAGCTTCCATTCCAGGCGCCGACGGTTGCCGGCATCCTGATGAAGCAGATCACCGAGCCGGCCCCGATGATCGGCAACACGCGCGACGACGTGCCGGAGGATCTGTCCATGGCGGTCGCGCGGTGCCTGGAGAAGGACCCGGAGAACCGCTGGCCCACGGCCGACGCCCTCCGGCGGGCCCTGGAAAGCCGGACGGTGACCGGCTACCGCCCCACCGGGCTCACCCGCCGGCAGAGCAGCACCGCCCGGTCGACCCGGGGCTCAGAGCGCAGTTCGCGGCTCTCGGGGACCCGGCCACCCCGGCCGTCGCCGGCGTCCCGGGCGCGCCCGCCGCTCCCCGACCGCTGGCGGGAGCACCGCCGCCCGCGCCGCCGGGACAAGGACACCAACGAGGTCCCGGTCCACGACACGGGTGAGCCCGCAATCGTCCAGCGGGTGCGGCAGCGGTTTGCCACCTGGGCAGCCACCTCGGGCGGCCTGTTCCTGATCAACATTGCCACCGGGCTCGACACGCCCTGGTTCCTGTTCCCGGCGGGCTTCATGGGCCTCGGCCTGCTGCGGGACTACGCCAAGCTCTGGCAGGCCGGATACAGCTGGCGGGACGTCTTCAACCGCCCGGTAGCTCCGGACTCGCTCGACAAGGCGCTGGGCCGGGGCGGCTCCACCAAGCTGCCGCGCCAGATCGCCGAACCGCGCGTCGGCGAATACGGCATACACCTGGCGGCCATTCGCCAGGCCCACAACGACCGGGCCGCCATCCTCAAGCTGGTGGAGCGGATGTCGCCGGGCGAGAAGAACATGCTGCCGGACGACGTGGTCCAGACGGTGGACGCGCTGTATCAGCGGGCCACCGATATGGCCCGCACACTGCACCAGATGGACACCAATCTGGATACCCGGGAACTGGACGAAATCGACGACCGCATCGCCGCGATCCGGCGTGAGCCGGAGGATTCCGAACGGGCCCGCCGGCTGGGGCTGCTGGAGTCGAAGAAGAAGAAGATGACGGAGCTGAAATCCCGCCGGGAACAGGTCGAGGCCCACATGGACTCCTGTATCCTGGCCATGCAGAACGTCCGTTTCGACCTGCTGCGGCTGCGCTCGGCGGATGCCGGCAGCGCCCTGGGCGACCTGACCCAGGTTACTCAGCAGGCCCGGGCGCTCTCGCGCGATGTCGACGTAGCCCTCGAGGCCGCCTCGGAGATCAAGGAAGCTCTGAGCTAGCGAGGGAATGGAAGGCCTGGCCCGAAGAAAAGGCCGCCCGGATCCGGGCGGCCTTTTTCTGCGTCAGGGCTTCCGTCGCCTGGCGGCGACCGTTTTCAGCTGCGCGACGAGTTCGTCGGGAAGAAAGGGCTTGGGCACGACGGCGTCCACGCCCAGGTCGGCGAAGCGCCGCCGGATTTCCGACTCGCTGTGCCCGCTCGAAAGCACGACGGGGATGCCGGGCCGCAGGTCCCGGATCTGCCGGAGCAGTTCCTCTCCGGTGAGTTCCGGCAGGCTCACGTCGAGCAGCACCACGGCATAGGCCTCGTCGCCGGCCACCCGGGCAAGCGCCTCCCGGGCCGAGCCGGCCGTGGCCACCTCGAAGCCCGCCCGGGTCAGGATCCTCTCCGCCACACTGAGCACGGCGCGTTCATCGTCCACGACCAGGACCTTCCCCCGCGCGCCCCGGGGGGCGCCGGGTCCGGGGGGGACCTCCGCCGGCGGCTCGGCGACAGCTTGACCGGGGCTCCGGCCGGAGCTCGGCAGCAGCAGGGTGATCGTGGTCCCCACTCCGGGTTCGCTCTCGACGTGGATGGTCCCGTGGTGCGCGCGGGTGATTCCCAGCACCGCGGCCAGGCCGAGTCCGCGGCCGACGAACTTGGTGGAGAAGAAGGGATCGAACATCCGGTCGCGGGTCTCGGCGTCCATGCCCCGGCCGGTATCGGTGACGGAGAGCGCCACGTATTTCCCCGCCGGCAACTGGTCGTCCAGATACGACGTGGCGAGGTAGTCACGATCGGCCTCGAGCAGGTGGGCCGAGATCAGGATCCGGCCACCCCCGGCGCCCAGGGCATCGGAGGCATTGGTGATCAGATTCATGACCACCTGACGCAGCTGAGTCGGGTCACCGTTGACGGCGGGAAGATCCGCCGGGAACTCAAAATGCAGGGTGGCCTTCTTGGATATCACCGCCCGGAGGAGATGGGTCATCTCCCGGACCAGGCGCGGCAGATCGATGAGCTGCACCTCGAAGACACTCCGGCCCGCGTACGCGAGCATCTGCCGGGTCAGCTCCGCCGCCCGCAGCGCCGCCACTTCGACGTCCTTGATCGTCTCCCGCACGGCGGAGTCTTCCGGCAGTTCCTCCAGCGCCAGTGAAGCATTGCCCAGGACCCCGACCAGCAGATTATTGAAATCGTGGGCGATGCCTCCGGCCAGCACCCCGAGGCTCTCGAGCTTCTGGGCGTGCAGCAGCTGCTGCTCGAGGCGGCGTCGTTCCTCCTCGGCCCGGAGCCGCTCCGCCATCTCCCGCCGGAGGGCGGCGACGGCATCCTCGAGTTCCGCGGTCCGTTCCCGGACCCGCTCCTCCAGCATCGCATGGGACGCATGCAGTTCCTCTTCGAGCCGCTTCCGCTGGAAGAACTCGGGCACCTCTATGGTGCGGTCGGCGACCGCGGCCAGCGTGGAGGCGCCGCTCCGCCCCGGCTTGTGGGCGTCGAGATACTGCCGGACGTGCTCCTCGATTCTGGCGGGCGGGGCCATGATGAACCGACAGGCCGCATCCCCCCGGGCGATGCACTCCACTTCGGCAGCGACCAGCGGCAGTCCGAAGCTCTCCTCGCACCAGCCGGAGGAGTACCCGGCGTTCATGATGCAGACCGGGAAATCCACCTTGCGGCCACGGCGAACCCAGGCATCCGATTCGAACGAGAACGGATGGTCGTAGATCAGATAGTAATTCTCGTCCGGGGCCGGGCGCGATTCGGGATGGATCTTCACGAAGGCCCACCCGGAATAGGCGAAATGGACCGGCCCCGCGGACAGGCGTTCGATCGGATCCACCACGCCCATGCGGGTATGGAACTGGTGGGCGTCGGCCTTGCCGATGGCATGGGCGATGTC
>JBFXBG010000211.1:0-5040 GCA_050183505.1 Gemmatimonadales bacterium
GAGCCGGCACCGGCTGTCTCACCCGCGGGCGAGGGCGGCGTGATTCCGCCCTGCCCTACGAGACCACCCGCTTCACTTCCGCGCGGTTCGCTTCGGGGAGAAATCGCTCCCTCCACAGCTTCCACCGCAGGCGGAGAACCCCCTTGATGTCTTCCCAGGCGGTCCGGATGATCTTCACCCGGCTGTCGTCGTCCTCGACCCAGACCACCGGGATGTCCTTGACCCGGTAGCCCTGCTTCTCCGCCAGCACCAGCAGTTCGGTGTCGAAGAACCACGACTGATCCTTGATCTGGGGAACCAGTTCGGCCACGGCGCGCCGGCTGACGGCCTTGAACCCGCACTGGGCATCGCTGAACGAGGTCCAGAGCACCGCCTTGATGAACAGATTATAACAGCGGGAAATGAACTCGCGCTTGGTGCCCCGGACCGTACGCGACTCGGGCAGGAGCCGGGAGCCGGTGGACACGTCGCAGCCCTCATCCAGGATGGCGCCGATCAGACGGGGCAGGGCGGCAAGTTCGGTCGACAGGTCCACGTCGGTGTAGCACATCGCATCGGCGTCGCTCTGGGTCCACGCCTGGCGGAGCGCCCGGCCCCGCCCGCGCTGCGGCAGCTGCACGAACCGGACATCGTCGTGGCGGTCCACCAGCCCGCGCGCGACCCGATCCGTTCCGTCGGTGGAACCGTTGTCGACGATCACGACGCGCCAGGCCCAATCGGCGTGCTGGCCGAGAAACTCACGGATCGAGGTCACACTCTTCTCGAGCACGTGCGCCTCGTTCAGCACCGGGATGACCACATCGACCAGGCGTTGTTTCCGGCCACTCGTCATGGCCCCTCCTCAGGGTGGGCCGCCAACTGCCACATGTCTCCCCCCGCTCTGTTGCGCCGAGGCCACGGCACCGGGCGAAACCGTGCCTCCTGACCCTGCCGGCTCTCGGGGTGCGTACCCGTAATATGTTGTTTTATATAGACTTACACAATAGAAACCAACCGAAATAGGGGCAAGGTTGGTGCCACGCCGGCCCGACTCGGGCTTCGCCAGAGCCGCTACTCGTCGCCCCCTGCCAGAGGCGTCCACGGGTCCCGGATCCACCAGATCAGGAAAATGACCCCGGCGGTCAGGACCAGGATGAATAGCGGCGAGACCCCGCCCTGCAGCCAGGGGGCGTACTGTGCCGCGGTCTTCCCGATGACCGTGAGCCAGGGCAGCTGGAAACCGGCAATGAACACCCGTTCGACATTGTCCAGCACGCTCCCCTGGCTTCGGACCATGGCGAGCGACCAGTTGATGACCAGGCTCAGGAACAGCAGGCCCGCGGCCAGGACCTTCGGCAGCCGCACCAGCACGGCGGCGGCGGCCAGGAACATGAACGGGAAGATGGCCGCGAGATACCGGATGCCGGTCACCCACTGGAGCCGGGTGTACTGTACGAAGCTGAAGAACACCACGAAGACCGCGGACACGATGAGGCAGAGCAGCATCTCACGCCGCGGAAGGAACCCCTTGCGCCGCCAGGCCAGGAACGGGGCCGCCAGGGCCAGCAGGAAGAGGGGTGAGGTGACAAGGAGCCCGTACCGGGGTTCGAACAGCAGCGCCCGCAGCAGTTCGAACGAGAACCCGCCGACGCCCTGGTATCCGATATCGGCCCACTCCACCGGGGGCATCCAGTGCTGCGGCGGCCGCCACCAGCTGCCGAACGCGGCCCACTGGTAGAACCAGAGCAGGAGGACGCCCGGCAGCGCGCCCAGGCCGTACCAGAGCGAGTCGAGGAAGCCACGACCCCAGGATCCGCTCTCGTCCCGGCGTTTGATCAGGGCGTAGAGCCCGATCATCCCCGTCATCAGGGCTCCGCTGTAGTCGCAGAGAAAGGCCAGACCGCCCAGCAGGCCGGCCATGACATACCGCGACCGGAGCCCGAAGCGGCTCCGGCCGCCGGGGTCCCAGATGAGAACCGTGGCGAAGAACGCGAACAGCCCGAGGCTGATATTCTGGTTCAGGTACGCGGTCCGGAAGAAGATCGGGGTCGCGAACGCATAGGCGAACGACAGCGTCAGGGCCAGGCTCCGCGCGAGCCCCAGGCCGATGAGCAGGCTGAAGAGCACCACCACGCTGAGTGCCGACAGCGGCGCCTGGGCGAACGCCTGGGTGATGGCCGAAACGAGGCCGAACCGGATATCGAGCCCCCGCTCCCGCACCTTGCGGTAGAATTCGACCCGCCGCCAGCGGGGATCATTGTAACTGACCGTCGTGTCCGGGTGCGCCTTGCGCGCGGCGAGGCTCCGGTCGACGACGACATCGACCGCGGGTTTCAGAAGGAAGTACGGCACCGCGCCCACGAAGGAGATTCCGGGATTGGCGCCGTGGTGCGCCCCCTGGTGCGGGGCGCTGTCGGGGTTCCAGAAGATGTCGACGTGCAGATCCGCGTACGGGTCAAGCCGGAAGGAATGGTCGTCGACCATGCTGACGACCAGATAATGTTCCCGGACGAAGTCGGTCGCGAAGTGAATCACGAACACGACCCAGCAGGTGAGGAACAGGCGCCACTTGAGGCTGAGAAGAGACATGGGCGAGGATCCAGAGTTGGCGTAGGATCGATTGATCGGGCGACGGTGTGACCGGAGCACCCGGGGCATCCGATCACCGACCATCGATCATCCAATGGTCCTGAGTTTCACCGGTTCCCCGCTTCGGGTGCTCTGGTAGACCGCATTGGCGATCTCCACGGCCCGGAATCCGGCGATGCCGTCCGCCAGGGCCGCGGGCTCTCCCCGGACGTGCTTGAGGAAGTCCGCCAGCTCGTCCTTGAACGACTCCAGGGCGGTCGAGGTCCAGGACCGGAACTTCTCCCGCAGGATGATCTCCGGATAGAATTTCATCTCCCGGCGCCGGCGCCCGCCCGGTTTGTCCTGGGTGATGAGCAGGTTGAACATCGGTGCGTAGTAGCCCCGCACCATGCCGCGATCACCGTAGACCTCGACGAAGAACCGATAGCCCTTCCATTCGGTCCAGGTCGCCTGGTAGAAGGCCGGGACGCCCTCCGGGCTCTTGAAAATGGCCACCGCGTTGTCTTCCGATCCCGGGACCTGCCAGATCCGGTTGCTGGACACGCCGTACACTTCGCTGATGTCTCCCAGCAGATACCGGGCGAGGTCGGTCATGTGAATCCCGACATCCATCATGGCCCCGCCACCCGACACCGGAGCCTTGTACTGCCAGTCCGCCCGGAAGTTGTGCAGGCCGTCATGCCCGCCGAAGACCCTAAGGTGATCGATCCGCCCGATCCGCCCGTCGGTCACCACCTGCTTGAGAAACTTGATCGACGGGTAGTACCGGTGGTTGAATCCGGTCGTGAGATGCCGGCCGGCGCGCTTCGCGGCCTCGAGCATCCGGAGACAGCCCTCGACGGTGTTCCCCAGGGGCTTTTCGCAGAGCACGTGTTTGCCGGCGTCGAGCGCCGCGACGACCTGTTCCTCGTGATACTGGACCGGACTGGAGACGATCACGGCATCGAGGTCCGGCATCGCCAGCAGATCGCGCCAGTCGGTCAGCGCCCGCGCGGTACCGCCGGCCACAGCCGCTCCGGCCGCTCCGGCCGCCGGGTCGGCGACCCCGGCCAGTTCGGTTTCCGGATTGGCTCGTACGCTCTGCGCCCGCAGCTGCCCGATCGTGCCGGCCCCGATGATTCCAAATCGCATGAGGTGATTTCGAGATTGAATGATTGATGATTTGTGTGACGGTGTCCGCTCAGTCTTCCACGACATGGGTGGCGAATACTTTCCGGTACTCCTCCCAGCGCGCCTCGTCGAACCGGCCGTCGTGAAGGCACTCCACGGCGGCGTAGGCCATGGCCAGTGCATGATGCGTGTTGTCGTGCGCGAACAGGCCCTGCCGCCCGTAACTCAGCAGATTGGGGAGCGACTCGGCCCACCGGTCCAGCACCCCGAAGGGGACTTCATAGCCGTTCTGGTAGATGGGATAGGCCTGACGCAGGCGGCGCGCCGCCACCCGGACCGGCGGTGCCGCCGGCGGTATGCCGGCGCGGGTCAGGTCCTCCATCACCACCTGCCCCAGCTCCGCATCGGGCATCGTCCACCAGGGATCGTCGGGCGAGCAGGGCAACTCGGCGCAGATCGTGGTCCGCCCCCGGGGTTCGCTCAGCGCCGCGTAGTTCTTCGGTTCCGACAACCGGGTAATCCGGACATCGGCACCGGGGAAATAATGCGCGTCGTATTCGGTGAACCGGTCCTGATCCAGGGTCAGATAGATCAGAATCATGGCCCGGTAGTCGATGGACCCGGAGGCCTGCCGGACCTCATCCGGCACGCCGCCGGCCATGGTCCGTGCCAGGACCGTGATCGGGATGGTCGACCACACATAGTCGGCTTCGACCGTGCGGGGAGTTCCATCCCGGGAGGCCTCCACGCACCAGGGCCGTCCCGGTCCGGAAGGCGGTTCCAGCCGGGTCACCCGCCACCCATACCAGAAATCCGCGCCCAGGCCCCGGGCGGCGTCGGCGTATGCCTCGGTGATCTGTCCGAAGCCGCGGCGGGGATAGTAGAAGCGGCCGGCGCCAGGAGGCTTCAGCCCCGGCACCGCCGAAAGCAGCTTCCGGATGAGTTTGCCGAAGGAGCCGGCGGATACCCGCCGGCGGGCCTGGATCCCGGAGAGCTCCCCCGGATCCCGGCCCCAGATCTTGCGGGCGTACGGGAAGTAGAAGTCCCGGCAGATGGTGGGCCCCAGGTTGGCCAGCAGCACCGAGGCGAAGCTGTCCCCCTCGTCCCGGCGCCGCCCCAGGGCCTTGCGCGCCATATCCCCGAGCGTGCCGAGGGCGAACCCGCGGTCCAGTCGCAGCAGCAGGTCGGCGGGCTTGAGGGGAAAGTGAATCCACTTTCCCCGCAGGTGAATGCGGCCGTGGCGGGGCCGGTCGAGCAGATCGCCGGCGAGCAGGGTCCGGATATCGGCCAGGATCGCCGGATCGCAGGCCGGATGCAGCCGGTGGCTGCCGAAGTCGAGGCGCTGGCCCTCGGCTTCGAAGC
>JBFXBG010000212.1:0-4942 GCA_050183505.1 Gemmatimonadales bacterium
CCCTGCCCGCTCGATTCCGCCGCCTTTGTGCAGGCCATCTTCCCCGGGCCGGGCTTTGAGGAGTTGCCGGCCGCCGCGGTTCCTGCCGGCTGGCAGGTGCTCCGGACTACGGGTCCGGTTCCGGACATGGCGTTTTCCGGCCCGGTCGCCCTGTTTCCGGCCGACGCCCCCTGGCAACGGTTCGCGGGCAACCTGGGAGTGAACCGGGTTCTCCGGCTGCAAACGGGGACAGTGTTCTTCCACGGGGCGGCGGCCGTCGTCGGCGGCCGGGCCGTGGTGCTCCTCGGACCGAAGGGTGCGGGAAAGACCACACTCTCGCTGGCGCTCGCCTCCCGGGGGCACGAATTCCTGGGAGACGAAACCGCCGGCGTCCGGCTCAAGTCGCGGGAGGTGATTCCGGTCCGGCGGACGACGGCCATCCGGGAAGGCCCCGCCGCGGAGCGGGTTCGGAAGAGCCTGGCCGGCACCCGCCATCCGCGGGAACGTTTTCCCGACGGGAGCGTCAGGGTTCGGGCCCGGGGCTCCCGGCTCTTCGGTGAAAGCCGGACCGGTGCCGCGCCGCTGGGCGCCCTGATATTCCTGGAGGGCTTCGGAGAAGCGCCCGGGATTGAACGGCTGGCGGCGGGGCGGGAACATCTGGCGCGGCTGACGCCGCTCGCCTGCTCGATGTGGGAGGTGCCCGCGGGCCGCCGGGCCATGGAACTTGCGTCACTGCTCACCGCCACGACCTGCTATACGCTCAAGGCCGGTCCGCCCGACGCGACCGCCGAACTCATCGAACGTACATTGGAGGACTGATGGGCCTGTCAATCCGGGATCGCGCTGACCTGATCGCCACGTTTCGATACGTCTCGGTCTACCTCATGGAGACGCTGGCCCGCTGGGTGCCGACCACGCCGGAGCTGGAAGTGAAGGTGGTCTTCGGCCGGCACATCTGGGAGTTTGCCCAGCACGCCGATGCCCTGGGCAAGCGCACCGCCGAGCTGCGGGCGCCGCTGCACAACAACCGCCGGCCGGTTGACGCGTACGCCGCCCTCCTGGAAGAGCTGGACGCCAGCAGCGCGACCGCCGAACGGGTCCGCGGCCTCTACGAGGCGGCCATCCCGGACCTCGAGCGCCGCTACACGGCCTACCTCGAGGCGACCAATCCCCTGCTGGACGAGCCGTCGGTCCGGGTGATCGATCGCATCCTGCGCGAGCTTCCCCGGCTCCGCTCCGAAGCGGCCGGCGTGCTTCAGGCCCGCCCGGACGTCAAGCTGGCCGACGCCGCCTGGCCCGGGCGGATGGCATCACGGTTCCAGGCGGTGAAGCGCATCGTGGAACCCCGGGCGGTGGCGGAGGCGGTGTGATTACCGCCAACGGATTCCGGACCAAGTCTATCCAGGGGGTCACCCTGCGGGAGGATCCCGCGCGGGAGCCCTGCTTTACCGTGGTCAATACCGACGCGGAAATGGCCGAGTGGCCGGACATGACCGATCAGTCCCGGCGGGAGCGGCTGCACCGGCACATGAACAACGAGGCCGCCGCGCTGGAAATCGCGGCCCAGTCGCTGGTGGATTTTCCCGATACACCCTGGGACCTCAAGATGCAGCTGGCCCGGCAGTGCGCCGACGAGGCCCGCCATACGGAGGTCCTCTACCGGCGGCTGGTGGAACTGGGAGGCCGCAAGGGAGAGTTCCCGGTCGCCAACTTCGAGTGGTGCGTCTGTCTCATGGTGGACAACCTGCCCGGCCGGCTGGCCCTGGAGAACCGTACCTTCGAAGCCGGCCTGATCGACATTCTGGGCAGCCTGCGGACCACCTGGCGTGCCGCCGGCGACGGCGAGACCGCCGACCTGCTCGACGGCATTCTGGCCGACGAGATCACCCACGTCCGGTTCGCCAACCGCTGGATCAAGCGTCTCACCGAGGACGACCCC
This sequence comes from Gemmatimonadales bacterium, assembly GCA_050183505.1. Taxonomy (GTDB): domain Bacteria; phylum Gemmatimonadota; class Gemmatimonadetes; order Gemmatimonadales; family GWC2-71-9; genus JBFXBG01. The sequence goes on from JBFXBG010000212.1 coordinate 1,919, forward strand.
CGGATTCTGCTCCGGGTGGCCCAGGCCATCCGTTATCTGCGGGGGGTGAACGAAGCTCTCGGCGCCAGGCCGGGCGACGTCAACATCGTTGGCACCGAGTTCACCGAAACCAAGACCCAGGCCCCCGCGGTCTATGTCGAAGCCCGGCTCGAAGCCGAGTTCACCCAGGACGAGGTCCTCGAGGTGCTGCGCCAGGCCGGGTTCCGTTCGATTCTCCCGGAGGAACTGAAATGACCGGTTATGCCGAGTACTTCGGCGATCTGCCCGCCCGCGAGCCGCGCTATCAGGTGGCCGAGCGCTGGGTGGACTGCGTGAACTTCCCCGACGGCACGCCGGAATGGCGGATGGAGTTCTTCCACCGGCAGATGAACGAGGAACTGAACGTGCTGGAGAACGCCGCCCGGCACCTGGTGGAGTTCCCCGAGGTGGAGTGGAACCTTCGCATGTGGCTCGCGCGCCAGTGCGCCGACGAAGCCCGGCATACGATCGCCTACAAGGAGTTGTTCGAGCGCCGCGGCGGCACCCTGGGCGAGTACCCGGTGATGAACTTCCAGTACCGGATTCTGAGCCGGATCCCCCATCTCATCGGCCGGCTGGCGGTGCAGAACCGGAGCTTCGAGGCCGAGGGCCTCGACGCGGCGACCTTCGCCCTGGGCGAGGCGCGGGCCATGGGAGACGACGAGCTGGTCGAGTTGTTCGAGCAGCAGCAGGCGGACGAGGTGCTGCATATCAAGTTTGCCAACGACTGGATCCGGCGGCAGGTGGCGGAAGACGGCCGCAACGTCCTGAAAATGGCGATCGGGCTGAATCAGGGCGCCGCGGCCTTTGAGCAGGTCATGGACGGCGGCGGCACCCACGTGACCAAATACGGCGTGGCCGAGCAGGAACGGCTGGAGGCCGGGTTCGAGCCGGAAGAGATCAAGGTCGCAATCGGCCTTTCCAAGGCCCGCGCCGATGCGGCGGCCGCGCCCCGCGGCGGTGCCTGAGGCCGGGACGGCGGACACCCGCTTCGTTTCTCCGGCGGACGTCCGCACACTCGCCTCGCTGCTCAAGCGTTCCGGCGTCGAGCTGGAATCCATGGTGCGCGGCCCCAGCATGGGCACCACCCTCCCGCACGATTCCCATATCCTGATCCGCTGCGCTGAAACCACCGGCCGGCCCGGCGAGGTGATCGCCTTCGTGGCCGGCGCCGGGCTCATTGCGCACCGCGTGGTCACGAGATGGTCGGGCCATCTCATCACGCGGGGAGACGCGGCCGTGGTATGCGATCCGCCGGTCCCGCTCGACGCCGTGCTGGGCCCCGTGACCGCCTGGCGCACCGATGGGGCATGGCGGCCGGTCGGGCAGGAGCCACACGTCGGCTTCGGCCGCCGGATCGCCCGGGCCTTCGATCTCGTGTTCATCCTCATGGGGCTCTCGCTGCACCCCCGCCTGGGCCGCTGGGTGGCCGGGATCGGAATCCGCGTCTACGGCCGCTGGGTGCGCCTGACCCACAGGGTCCAATGACGCCGGACCACGAGTTACTGCTTCAGGCACTCACCGGATCGACCATTCCCGCCGGCTCCGGTGCCCTGCTGGCGGGCGCCGTCGTACGATCCCCCCGCACCATCTGGCCCTGGCTGCTCCACCGGATCGAGAAGTCCGGCAGTACCGGTGTCCTGCCCGATGCACTGCAAGCCGACCTCCACCGGACCCGGCGCAACACCGCGCTGCTGCACCTGCAGCAGCAGGCCGCGCTCCGGCGGATCGCGACGGCCTTCGCGGGGGCGGACATTCCAGTGCTGGTCCTCAAGGGAATGGCGCTGGCGCACCTGGTGTACCCGGTGCCCTCGCTCCGGCCCATGAGTGACGTGGATCTCTGGGTACACCCGGAGGATCTCCCCCGGGCGGACTCGGTCCTGAAGGAGACCGGCTTCCGGTATCCCGAGCGTACTCACGACGGCCGGCAGCTCCCCACCGCGGCCGAGGCGCTGGTCGAACGGAGCTACGAACTGCCGGGGACGCCGGTACTGATCGAAGTCCACGGCAGCGTCAAGTCGTTTGCCTCCCTCGGACCTGACCGCGCCGATCTCGTCTGGCGGCGCGGCCGCGCCGTGGAACTGGGCGGGATTCCGGTGACGGTCCCCTGCCCCGCCGACCTGCTGCTGCACGTGGCGCTCCACGCCGCCGACCAGCACCGCTTCAGTCTGGGCCTGGGGCCCCTGGTGGATGTCGACCGGATGCTGCACCGCTGGGGCCCAACCCTCGACTGGGGCGAAATGGTGGTCGACTGGGAGCGGCACGGCGTGCGGACCTGGATGTCGGTGACGCTCCGGCTTGCCCGCGACCTGCTCGGCTCATCCGTTCCGGACGGCGCACTCCTGGCCTCCTCCCCCGCAAGGGCCGAGTTGTACGATCTGGCCCTGGAGCAGATCTGGCTGCCCAACCGGCTGCTCCCGGGGGCGCTGGAGCGGATGGCCGGGGCAACCGGCGGGCACGGCGGCACGCGCTGGCTGCTGCGCCGGCTGGGCGCGTACTGGGAAAAGGACGACTCGGTGTCCTGGTGGCGCTACCCCGCGGTCGTGGCGGGGCGAGTGGCCCATGACCTCACGGTGAAGGCGCCGCGGTACGCCCGCGGCTGGCTGAGCGGGGAGTGGCGCGGGCGGGAAGCGATGGCGAGGAAGCGGGGGAGGATCGGGGAGTTGGGGGGACGGGCGGACGGGCGGACGGTCTGATAGCCGGGCGGGCAGGCGGGACGACGGACCGACGGACTGACGGACCGACGGACCGACGGACCGACGGTCAGACGGACTGACGGACTGCGATGCCCCCCAACCGTCATTGCGAGGGCGCCGCAGGCGCCCGAAGCAATCTCCCGAGGTCGACGCGGAGCCCTGCCCGACTGGCCCACCTGCTCCATCCATCAACGGCGGCCGGACGCGAATGAATTCGCGGCTCGGCAGCGCGTCGCCTGCGGCGACGCCCCGGGTCTGGGATCGCGTGCGGCGGAAAGCCCGGGGGACGGGTGAGCGGGCCGGGACAGTC
>JBFXBG010000213.1:0-4823 GCA_050183505.1 Gemmatimonadales bacterium
TCCCAGCAGGGCCGCCGACGGCGGGGTGAAGCCGGCCCGGTTCGGCGGCATCGGTATCATGCTGAAGGCGACCCCCGCCAGCACCGACGCGACCGCGAACCACTGATAGATCCTGAGCCCGCCGAGCATAGGGGTCTGCGGTTCGCCGCGATAGGATTCCTCCACGAAACGGGCGCAGCCGGAGAGGATGAAGTACATCCCGATGAGCAGGGAATCCGGCGCTGCGAGGATGCGCATCCGGATCAGCAGCAGGGCGATCACGATGTTACCGGCGATCGAATAGAGCGGCGTGGGATAGACCGGCACGCCGGCCAGGTGGGCGAGATGGGTCACCCGGCTGCGCCGGTGATGGTATCGGATCCCGGCCTCGGGAGAAGCGGGCGCGCCGTGGCAGCAGCCCTGCACCAGACAGCGCATCCGGCCCAGCATCTGAATCCAGGGCGCGGCCAGCGCAAAGGCCGCCATGAGCGGGATGATCGCCGCCCCGACCAGGGGCGAGGTCAGGACGCCGATGATCCCGCCTATCAGCCCGCCGTACCAGCCGAACGGCCGGAGCAGCGAAGAGGAGCCCTCCAGGACCTGGGCATACGTGCCCGCTCCCACCAGGATCCACCCCCCGACCCAGACGGCCGCGCGTTCGCGGCCCGGCCCCACCGCCGCGCCGGCGACGATCAGTCCCACCGCGGCCGCGCTGCCGGCGTACAGGCCGTGATTGATGAACCGCACCGGCCCCGCCCGCCACTCCCGCCACGAGTTCGCCACCCGCTCCGCGGCGCGCCGGAGGACGGCCCACGAGCGCCGGGCATCACGCAGCGGGAGGTAGAGCAGCGCGCCCGCCGCCAGGTCGACCAGCGAATGGTGGCCGGTCCCGATCAGGCTCGCCAGGATGAGTGCGGCCCATGCCCAGACCATCCACCGCACCCGGGGGCCGCGCCCCGCGCTCCAGGCCCGCGCGGCCAGCAGGGGCCAGAGGGCATGAAACGCGGGGAACGCGGCCACGCTGTTGGAATGGGCCTGCTCCCACGCCAGCAGGGCGCCGACCCAGCCGTACGGCTCGAAGGGGCGGTGGACCGCCACCACGGGAATGAGCAGCCAGCACAGCGTGATCAGCGCCGTGGCCACGATGCCACTCACGGCAAAATCGAACAGCGCCCGGCGGCTTCTCGCCGCGAAGACCGCCAGCGGGACGAACAGGTACGCGCTGGCGTAAGGCAGTTCCATCCACCGGAAGACGGGCCAGCGCATCTCCCCCGGCAGCATGGTCGAGAAGGCATCGGGAGGACGGCCCAGCGCCTGCACCGCGAAGTAGGCCAGAAGCCAGGGGCCGAACACCCATACCAGTGTGGCGGTGCGCTCGACCATCATGGGCGCGTTTTCGGCCGGCCTGGGGAGCGAGAATCGGGGCGGCTCCAGAGCCGCCGGCCCGAACCGGCGGACGAGGTCGTGCCGCTCGTACCCGAAGACCAGCGCCGCCATGGCAAGCCAGGTTGCCGGCGTGACCAGCCAGAGCCCCGCGGCGGACCGGGCGGCCAGGGCCAGACCGAGCACCGCCAGCCCGAAGCCGAGGTAGATCGGATTCCGGAGCCACCGGAAGATTCCTTCCCGCACCAGCCGGGGCGGAGGATACGGGTTCATGGGGAGTCCGCGGCCGTAGCGCATGAGCGCGAACATGCCGGCGGCGATCAGGCCGGCACCCGCCAGGGCGACAGCTCCGCCCACCAGCGGATTCCCCACCCGGGGCAGCGGAATCATGGCCGCGCCGCGCCGGGCCCAGACCAGGAGCAGCAGCGGGACGCCGAGCAGAAAGACGGCGGCGTAGGCAACGCGTTTGGCGAGATCGAGGCGAGTCATCACCATGTCACCACCTCGTGGATGGTCCAGCCCTCGCTCACCGGTACCTGTTCGCGGTAGAGGATGCCGCGGTCGAGCCGCTTGGCTTCCCGGAGATTCCGGATCGGGCCGGCCGGCAGTGCATCCAGCGCCGGCAGGCGGCGGGAGATCACCTGGAGCGAGCGGCGGTCGCACAATTCGCGTACCGGGACCAGGCGGAGCCGCCGCCCGCCGCTCAGGCCCGCGATCCCGCCGCCCTGGAGAACCGCGCCCGGCTCGGCGGCTCCATCGAGCCAGACCCACCGGCGGGGTTGCTCCCCGTTCCAGTCGATCCACACCACGCTGCTGGACGCGGAGGCGAAGCGACCCCACCGGAGCGAGCGGAACGGCAGGGTCCAGGGAAGGCAGGTCATGACCAGACATTCCGCGTACCCGCGGCCGGTGAATGTCTCGCCGGAGAACTCGAGAGTGGCCGCCGCGCTGGGCTGGAGGCAGCTCCAGTGCAGCCGGCCGGAGGGGGAGTCCAGCAGGGTCGCGTCCAGCGGCGCGGCTTCCCGCCGCCACTCGCCGTCCAGCGGCAGGCCGGCGTGGCGGAACCGCAGGGTGTCGCCGTCCGGTTGCGGTAGGCGGACATCAGACCAGGTGGAGTGTTCTTCGGGTGGGATGCCGGGACGCGCCAGGAGAATGGAGACATAGTGCACGCGGAGCCCCGACCACTCGAGCGCGGCCGCGTAGGTGATGAGCGCGGTACCCTGCTCCGTGACCAGGTCGAGGTACCATTTCGTCAGGCGGAACATGTGCCGTCCCCCGATGACCTCGGGTGACAATACCGTGCGGGCCACGGGGCCGCCAGCGGTGGGGGGCGGCGATGCGGCCGGGGCGGCCTCGGTGCCCGCCCGGAAGCTCCAGCCCTACCAGCGCCTGCTGCCGATGCTCAAGGAACGTGCCGTCGGGTCGGCCAGGCCGCCCGCGTCTCACATCTGCGCCTCCACCCGCCGCTTGAGCAGGGTCGCCTCACGGGCCACGTACTCGCGTGTGAGCCGGCCGGCCAGCACCCGTGCGAGCGGGGACAGCGGGCCGGAGAACCGGACCCGCAGGGTCAGGCTCGTCGACCCGTCGGGCAGGGGGCGCACCGAATGATCCGCCAGCGCGCGCACCCCGGGCGAACGTGTCTCCCAGGAGAAGGAGCGCTGTGGTTCCAGCCCGACGACCTTCCAGACGGCGGGCCGGAGCCTGGGTTGGGTGATCCGGTAGCGCGCGCCCAGGGTCAACACCCCCGGGCCGAGGGGCTGGACCGAGGTCACGGTCGGCAGCCACTCCGGCCAGCGCAGCACGTCGGCCATCAGCGCCCAGGCCCGCTCCGGCGGCGCGGCGATGACCGCGGTGGCGGTGACCGGCCGGGTCCCACCGCGCCGCCCGTCGGTTTCCGCCCGCGCCGGGACGCCGCGGGGTCCCTTCGAACCCCGTGATCCGAAGGTCGGGACCAGGGCCGGCACTCGCCGGCGGTAGTCCTCGTAGATTTCGCCCCACTGGCGCCGCAGCGAGCGCTCCTCGAAGTGCACTCCGATCACCACATACGCGGACAGCCCCGCGGCGAAAAACAGCTGTCCCATCGTCATGTGAGGCGTGGCCCACAGGCCGACCAGCATGCCGGTCTGGATCGGATGGCGGTCGAACCGGTACATCCAGCGCTCGCGGAACGCGACCGGGACGGGCGGCTGATCGTGAAAGCCGCGCCAGCTCTGCTGCAGCCCGAACAGCTCGAAATGGTCGATGGCATACGACGCGACGAACAGATAGGCCCAGGCCAGAAGCGCGATGCCGGTCAGGGTGATCCGCGCGGCCGGCGAGTGCAGCGACCAGGCCGTTCCCGGAAGCGGCTGCCAGAACGCCACCAGCGGCAGGACCACCACGCCGGTCGCGAGCAGGTACGTGGATCGCTCCATCGCGGGGTGGATGATCCGGGTCCAGCGCTCTTTGAACCCCGCCCGCGCCATCACGCTGTGCTGGAGACCGAACACCAGGAGGAGGCCGGCGTTGAAGAGCCCGGCGGCGAGCGGGCTGGCGAGGTGCACCGGACCGCCGGTGAACCGGTAGATGCCCAGGCTGGCCAGGATCACCGCGAGCAGCGCGACGACACCCACCAGGTAGGACCCGATGCCATAGGCGAGGATGCCGGCGCGCCGGAGGAATCCAGAACGGGGCAATACCGACCGGTCGGTATGTTCGGAGGCAAGACCTGAGGCGCGCATGGGAAGTCTCTCTCTAGTCCCGGCGGGACCGTGTGGGGGAAGCGCGCCGCGTCCCGGCCAGGGCGCGGAGCATGATGGCGTACCGCTTGAGCGCCGGGCGCAGGCGCCCCGGATCGCGGTGGCCGCGCGCGAGTACGACCGACCCTTCAATGAACCCGAGGAGGTCCTCGGCGACCGAAGCCGCATTCATGCCCCGGATCCGTGCCCGGCGCACGTAGGGTTCCGCCAGTGAGGCCACGGCTCCTGCGAGTTCGTCGAACCGCAGTGCGACCTGCCGCTGGAGTTCGTCGTTCGCCAGCGCCATCTCGGTCGCAAGCCCGCCAATCAGGCAGCCGCTCTCCCACAGCGCGTCGGCCTGGTCGGCCAGCCGCTCGACGAAGAGCGGCAGGCGCTCGGCCGGCGGGGCGTCACTGACATCGATCGACTGAAGCTCCTCGAGACCTCGCCGGTAGAAGCTCTCCAGCGCGGCGACCGCCACCTCCTCCTTGCTCCGGAACGAGTGGTAGAAGGCCCCCTTGCTGAGCCCCGCCTCGCTGCAGATGCCGTCGATTCCCGTGGCCGAGTAGCCCTGGCGGAGCATCAACTGCATGGTGGCTGAAACCAGTCTTGCCTTCGCGTCGCTTGCCATGGGAACCACTATAGTCCCGAGCGGAGGAAATGTCAAACCGACCGGTCGGTATCTCGTAGGGGACGGCCGGGGGGGCGGCCGGGTAGTGAATCGTCCCCCCTCTCCACGAAGTG
>JBFXBG010000214.1:0-4815 GCA_050183505.1 Gemmatimonadales bacterium
GGTTGAGTTCCCGGGCGCTTTCGAGGCTGTACCCGAACGGCTTCTCGATGATGACCCGGGCCCAGGGCCGGGTGGCGGGCTCCATGGTCCGCGGCGCAAGCCCTGAGTCCGCCAGATGCTGCAGAGTCGGGGCATAGACGCTGGGCGGGAGCGCCAGATAGAACAGCCGGCCCCATTCCCTGAGTCCCCGTTCGCCCTCCAGGGTCTCGAGCCGCTCCCGTATCCGGGCATAGACCTGATCGTGGGAGAGATCGCCTTCGATGTACGCCAGCTTCGCGGCGAAGTCGCGCCAGTGCTTCTCCTCGACCTCGCCAACCTCGCCCGAGGTTTCGACGGACTCCCGCATCCGGTCACGGAATGTCTTGTCGTCCAGCCGCTGCCGGGCCACGCCGAGCACGACCAGCTGCTCGTCCAGCAGGCCGTCGCGCTGCAGATGATAGAGCGCGGGCATGAGTTTGCGGGCCGTCAGGTCGCCGCCCGCGCCGAGAATCACGATGGCACAGGGGCCGGCCCGCTTGAGCGGCGAACCCGAAGGATGGTCGGCCACCTGCACCCGGGCCGTGACCGGGGCGCTCACTCGGACCTCACCGCGTGGCCCCCGAATTCGTGACGCAGGGCGGCGATGACCTTGGCGCCGAAGGACTCGTCCTGGCGCGAGCGGAAGCGGGCCAGCAGCGAGAGCGTGATCACCGGAGCCGGGACGTCGGCATCGATGGCTTCCTGCACCGTCCAGCGGCCTTCACCCGAATCCTCGACGTAACCCTTGAGCGCCGAGAGTTCGGCGTCGCTGGCGAAGGCCCGCTCGGCGAGTTCGTTGAGCCACGAACGGATGACGCTGCCGTGGTTCCAGACCGCCGCGACCTGGTGCAGATCCACCTTGAAGTCCTTCGAGGCGTGAAGGATCTCGTAGCCTTCGGCGTAGGCCTGGAGCAGACCGTACTCGATGCCGTTGTGAACCATCTTCACATAGTGGCCGGCGCCGGTGGGGCCGACGTGGGCCCAGCCGTCCTTCGGAGCCAGGGTATCGAAGATGGCGGAGCAGTGTTTCACCGCCTTGTCCCCGCCCCCGACCATCAGGCAGTAGCCGATCTCCAGGCCCCAGACCCCGCCGCTGGTGCCCGCGTCGATGAATTCGATGCCCGCCGCCCTGAGTTCCTGGCCGCGCCGAAGCGTGTCATGGAAGTTGGAATTCCCCCCGTCAATAATGATGTCTCCCTTCGACAAGCCGGCCCGCAGCGCACCGATGGTGTCGTCCACCGGCTTGCCGGAAGGAACCATGACCCAGATCACCCGCGGTCCCTTGAGTTTCCGGGTCAGGTCCGCCAGGTCCCCCGCGGCCTCGGCCCCGAGCTTGACCAGGTCCTTCGCCGCCTCGGGATTTCGGTCGTAGACGACCACGTCGTGGCCGCCCTGCCGAAGCCGCCGGACCATGTTCCCACCCATCCGGCCCAGGCCTATCATGGCTAATTGCATCCAGGGTACTCCTTCCGGTTGCAGATTCTCACGTCTCACGGCTCACGTGCCCGGCCACCGCCGCCGCCCCCAGCAGGCCGACATCGGTGTTGGTGATCACCTTCACAGGAATCCTGGCCAGCAGGGCCTTCATCCGGCCTTTGCTGCGAAAGGCATCCAGGAACGGGCCGTCGACCAGGCGCGCCAGGATTTTCGGCGCGATGCCGCCGGCTACGTAGACCCCGCCGGTCGCGAGGAAGGTCAGGGCCAGATTCCCGGCCTGGGCCCCGTAGATCGAAACGAAGACCTCCAGCGCCCGGACGCAATGCGGATCGGTTCCGGCGAGCGCGTGACTCGAAATGACCGGGGCCGGATCATCGGCGGCATCGATTTCCGCGCGGGCGGGACCGGGCGTGCCATCCTCACCGCTCAGGAACCGGTAGATCGCGACCAGCCCCGCGCCGGAGAGCAGGCGTTCCCACGAGACATGGCCGAATCGCTCGCGCAGGGCACCGGCCAGCCGGTCCTCGATTCCGTCCATGGAAGCGAAGGAGGCATGGCCGCCTTCGGAGGAGTGTACCTGATAGCGGTCCCCGTTCCATACCAGAAACCCCTGGCCCAACCCCGTCCCGGCACCCAGGTAGGCGATGACGCCGTGCTCGTCGGCGCGCCCGGACTGCAGCACGGTGACGTCTGCGGGCTTGAGATGCGGGATTCCGTGGCCGATGGCGGCGAAGTCATTGATGAGCCGCACGGGAATGCCGAGGGCGTCCCGCAGTTCATCCTGGTCCACCACCCAGGCGAGGTTGGTCGCCTGTACCCGGCGCTCGACGACCGGACCCGCGATGCCGAAACAGGCCGCCCCGGGCCGGCCGCCGGCTTCCCGAAGGAAGCGGGTGACGATCGGACCCAGGCCGGGAAACTGGTTGCTCGGATAGCGCTCCTCATGGACCACCCGATTGCCCCCGCTCTGCTGCTCCAACAGCACCAGCCGGGTCTTGGTTCCTCCGATGTCGCCAGCCAGCAGCTGCATCAGTTCCTCCGGGAGAGTCCCCGGGCAGCGTCCCGGGTCACGATCCAGATACCGCGCGCCGCGAGCCGCGCGGGGAAGACTTCCGGCGGCTCGTCCCCCTCGAGGGTCCGCGCCACCGCCTCCGCCTTGTCTTCCCCCGCGACCAGCACCAGCACCTGCCGGGCGGCCGCGATCACCGGCGGCGTAATGGTCAGCCGGAACGGGGGCGGTTTGGGCGTTTCCACCACCACCACCCGCCGGAGTTCCTCACCCAGGGCCGCCGAGCCGGGGAACAGCGATGCCACATGGCCCTCCGGGCCCATCCCAAGCATGACAAGATCGGGGAGCCGGGGCAGCAGCCGTTCGTAGTCGCGGGCGGCCTGGTCCCGGTCGGCCCGCTCCGCTTCCATCCGGTGGACCTGCCCCCGGCCCAATGGAACCCGGGACAGCAGTGCCTCGGTGGCCGCCCGGAAGTTGCTCGCGGGGTCCTCGGGGGGGACACACCGCTCATCCCCGAAGAACACCGTGGTACGGGCCCAGGGAACGGCCGTGACCAGCGGAGGGGAGGCCAGCAGGCGGTACGCCGGAGTGGGCGTATTGCCCCCCGCCAGCAGCACGCTGGCGGATCCCCGGGCGTCCACCGCCTCGCGCAGGAATGCCGCGATGCGCCGGGCGGCCATCTGGGCCAGAGCCGCGCCGTCCTCGACCAGGATCACCTCCCCGACCACCCGGCGCCGGGTCATGCCGGACCGCGCGATTCGGCGGCGCTCGTCCCGGGTACGGGGCGCCGGGCTACGAACGGCTGAGACTCATTCATGACAGTCAAACTAATCCCGCCGGACCGTGGGCCGGTCGGCCAGGCTCAGCGCCAGTTCCTGGAGCGACCGCACCGTTCCGCATGGTCGGAAGTCGTCCACGTGAGGAAGCGCGGCCCTGAGCCCCGAGGTGACGGGCTCGAATCCCGGCTGCCCGGCCAGCGGATCCAGCCAGATGAGCCAGTGGCAGGAACGCTGGAGCGTCGCCATCTCCCGGGCCAGCACGGCCGGATCGCCCCGCTCCCATCCGTCCGACACCAGCAGCACGACCGCCCCGCTCCGCACCGTCCGACGCACCCAGCGACGGTTGAACAGATGAAGGCATTCACCGATCCGGGTTCCGCCGCTCCAGTCGACGACCCGTGCGGAGACGCGGCTCAGGGCCGCGTCCGGATCGCGGAGTCTGAGTTCACGGGTAATCCGGGTAAGCCTGGTGGAGAATACGAAGACTTCGACCGGAGCGCCGCTGCGGGTGAGCGCATGGGCGAACCGCAGAAGGAACCGGGTGTACCGTTCCATCGAGCCGCTGATATCGCAGACCAGGACGACGGGCCGGGGACGGCGGCGGGTGCGGCGCCACCTCCAGGCCAGCAGTTCGCCGCCCTGCCCCAAAGCCCGGCGGAGCATCACCCGGAGGGCCGGCCGGGTTCCCCGGGCCGCGAGCCGGGTCCGGCGTGACGGCCGCATCGGCAGCCGGGGCCGGAGCGCGGCGACCATCGCCGCCGCTTCCCGCGCCTCAGCGCCGGTCAGCTCGGCGAAGTCGGCCGTGCCGATCCGGTCGGTCCGGCTGGCGGATCGCGGCAGCACCGCGGCCGTGGGCTCGCTGCGCTCGGGGATCCCGGGCAGCTCCCGCCCGAACTGCTGGTCGGCCGCGGAACCCTGATGCTGACGCAGGCGGGGAAGCGCGGTGCTGACCCCGCCGGCCGCGGCGGATCGCCGCCAGAAGAGGTCGAACACCATGTCGTAGATGGGGATCTCTTCCCGCCGGCGGACGAAGATGGTCCGGCCGGCCGCCTTCACGTCCCGCCGCCGTCCGACCCCGATCAGCGTCAGCACCGCGCCGAACAGCCTCGTCTGGCCGGGCTCGACCGCCAGGCCGGCCCGTCGCAAGGCGCGTCCGAACAGGACCAGATTCCCGGCCAGGGCAACGGGCTGAACGTCGCTCATCCGCCGGTTGCGAAGCCGGGGTAGAGCGTCATGCCCCCGTCGACGAAGATCGTGGTGCCGTGGACGTAATCGGACTCGTCCGAGGCCAGCCAGGCGGCCACCTGGCCGATGTCATCCGGCACCCCCACGCGCCCGTACGGGATCAGGCTCAGCAGGCGGGCTTCGGCCTCGGGCGTGGCCCAGGCACTCCGGTTGATCGGCGTCTTGATGGCGCCGGGCGCGATGCTGTTCACCCGGATCTTCTTCGGGGCCAGTTCCTGGGCGACGCTTTCCATGAGCAGCATGATCCCGCCCTTGCTGCTGGCATAGTTCGCGTGACCCGCCCAGGGGATCACCTGGTGCACCGTACTCATGAAGATGTTCTTCCCC
>JBFXBG010000215.1:0-4740 GCA_050183505.1 Gemmatimonadales bacterium
GGGCTGGAGCCGGACCTCACGCTGGGGCTCGACCGGGAGCGCTGGGGCGGCATGGTGCTGGACTATTCGATCCTCTCGCCCGCGAACGACGCACTCGGGGGCGGATCCTACAGCGCGGCGCTGGGACTCGATCTCCTGGGGGGATCGCTCGAAATCAGCAACGCCACCGAGGGAACGCTGGATCAGGGCCGGACCCGTACCGACGTGTCCTGGACCGGGGTATGGCGCCGGAGTACCTGGCTCAGCCAGATCCGGCTGGGCGACGGAGTCGCCACCGGCCCGCGGCCGAGGTCCATCCGGGGATTTTCGCTCAGCAATGCACCCTACCAGCGTCCATCCGTGCTCGGCGCGGCCAGCTTCAACGGCCAGCTCGGACCGGGCTGGCAGGTCGAGGCCTACCGGGGCGGGCGCCTGATCGGGTTCGACTCGGTGAATGCCTTCGGCGACTTCAGTCTCGACGTGCCGGTCCAGTACGGCGAGAACCCGGTCGACTTCGTGGCCTACGGCCCGTTCGGGGAGGTCCGCCAGTTCAACCGGACCTACAACGTCCGGGGTGATCTGCTTCCCTACCGCTCCTTCGAGTACGGCGTCGCGGCCGGTGCCTGCCGGACACCGGTCTGCCGGAGTTCCGCCAACCTCGACCTGCGCTACGGTGTGGCCCGGCGCTGGACCGTTCAGGCGGGCGTCGATCAGTTCTGGCGGGACAGCCTGGACAATCTGTCGCATCCGTACGCGGGCGTCACCGGCAGTCTGGGCAATGCCTGGGGCGTGGAATTCGAAGGCGTGGCCCATGCCGTGCTGCGCAGCGCACTGCATTACGAGCCCTCGACCAACCTCCGCGTGAGCCTGGAGTACAACGACTTCGCCCGGTCGGTGGTGCAGCCCATTCTGACCCCGTCGGGCCGGCGGTCGCAGTGGACCGCCCAGGGGTTCTACCGCCCGGGCAGCCGGAACGGGGATCTCTACTTCGAGGGAAGCCTGGATCAGATCTCGGCCGACGCCGGCGACTTCACCAGCGGACGGCTCGGCCTCTCGCTGCAGGCCGCCGAAGTCCGGTTCTATCCCAGCGTCCGCCTGGCGCGGGTCTCCCAGGCCGGAGCCGGGAGCCACACCGACGGGTACTTCGGGATCAACGCCATTGCCCTGCCACGGCCGTCGCTCGGCGCCTTGCTGGGCTCGGTTTCGGCCCGGGTGGCGCTGGAAACCGAGGCCTCGCTCCACGCGACCTCGGCGTCGGCGTTCTTCTCCCGGCCGGTGGGGGCCGGCCTCAGGATCGAAACCGGCCTCTCCTGGATGCGGCACACGGGGACGACCTTCGCATTCAGCATCAGCACCAATCTCCGTTCGGTCCGGGCCTACAGCACCGTGAACGCCGGCGCCACCGGGACCAACGCCACGACCTACCTGCAGGGGTCGGTCCTCTACAACCCGGAGCACCGGAGCCTGTCGCTGGCCTCCGGCCCGGCACTGCAGCGTTCCGGGGTGGCGGGCCAGGTGTTTCTGGACGAGAACGGCAACGGCAATCTGGACGATGGGGAACAGCTGCTGCCCGATGTCCGGGTCCGGGTGGGGATGATCACGACCCGGACGGACTCCCTGGGACGCTACCGGATCTGGGACCTCCTGCCCTACGAACCCGTCATCCTGGTCGTGGACACCCTGACCCTGCAGTCGCCGCTGTGGATTCCGACCTTCGCGGCCGTCAGCATCGAGCCGGGCCCCAACGAATTCCGGACCGTGAACGTGCCGATCGCCCCGGGCGGCGTCGTGGAAGGACAAGTCGTGCGCCGGACGCCGACCGGTCCGACCGGCATGGGTGGCATCACCCTGGTGCTGCGCGACCTGAACAGCGGCGCCGAACGGCGGCTCCTGACCTATTCGGACGGCGGCTTCTACGCCATCGGCGTGAAGCCGGGCGAGTATGAGATCACCCTGCCCGACCGCCTGGCCGACCGCCTGGGCATGGCGGTACAGCCGGTCCGCTTCATTCTGGCGCCGTCGGTCGACGGCACCAGCGTGAGCGGGCTGGAAGTGGAGTTGCGCGAGAAGTGAGAGGAAGAGGCGGGCGGTAAGAGGTCCCGACCCCTGCCTCACCCACCGCGTTCCGTCTCCCCACCCCACCGGCCTGTCGTTCACCCCAGGCCGGTTCACGCGGCAAGCCGCCGCGGGCTAGTCTCCCCGGACCATTCAAGGAGACTACCATGGCACATCTGAAGCTCATGTTCGTTCCGGCATTGCTGGCCGGCCTCGGGGCCGGCCAGGTGACCGCCCAGCAGTCCGCCGTGGTCCAGGTCGGGGCGGCCCGACAGCTGGAGACCGCGGGACTCGCGCCGTTTACCGACAGCAGTACGCTCGTCATCCGGAAGGACGGAACCAGCCGGCCGGGCAGTACGATCCGCACCACGCTGGTCCACGCCCGGCGCGACGGCCGGGACGCCCTCCTGCTGGTCAACGCCATCACGAACGCCCGCGGCTGGCTGGTGGACAGTTCCTGGGTGGAGCCCGCCACGCTCGCCCCCGTCGCGCACCGCTCCTACGCCTCGGACCGGGACATGAGCCTCGATTTCGACGGGCGTCATGTGACGGGCCGGTATGCGCCGAAGGACTCGGCCGAGCAGTCGATCGACCAGACGCTGGAGGTTCCGGCCTTCGATTCCAGCATCTGGGAGCTGCTGGTGGCGAGCCTGCCGCTCGAGAAGAATCATACTGCGCGCCTGCCTCTCTACATCTATGAGCGTGGCGGACTGGTCTGGATGAACACGACCGTCCGGGGCCCGGAGCAGGTGAACGGCGCGACGGCCTGGGTGGTGGACTCCGAGATGGACGGACGGACCACCACCTTCTGGGTGAGTGAGCGGCCCAGGCGGGTGATTCGCTGGCAGTCCGAGGTGCAGCCCGGCGTGATGATGGTCAAGGAGTAGCCGACATGGCCTCGATCTTCTTCCGGCCGGTTCTCGGGCTCTCGATCGCGATGCTGTTCCCGGCCGCGGCGTCTCTCGCCGCCCAGGAGCGGTGCCAAGCAGGCCCGTCCGGCGATGCGGCGGCATGGATTGAGCGGGCGATCGACGCCACCCGGATGAGCCGGGTGCCCTCGATCACCCTCGACTTCGTGGATATCCAGTCCCAGAACTTTCAGTCCGACCGTTCCTATCCGCCGTTCTTCGTCAGCACGGAGAGCGGCACCCTGAGATTCACTCCGTCGACCGGCACCGAGCTCCGAACGTCGGAACAGCTCTATATCGCCTCCGGCCTCCGGCCGAGCCCCACGATGCTGAGCAACCGGCGGGCGACCTACCGCCTTCGAGACAGCGTCTTTGTCCCGTTTCCGGGCGGCCACGGGTTCTTCACGGCCCGCAGCCGGCCACTCAACGCCTGGGCGGTACTGCTGGACTGGCGGGACGCCCCCGGAGTGCGCGTCGTCGGCCGTTGTTTCTACCGTGACTACTGGCGCACCGTGCTCCACCGCACCGATGCCGGCGGCATGGATCAGCGGCTCTTCCTCGACGCCAGAACCGCCTTTCCCGTCAAGCTCGACTGGACCGAGCCGGACGGCTTCGGACTCTGGGGCAGCCGGCAGGTCGAGTATCTCTACACCAACTGGTATGCAATCCAGGGCGCACTCTATCCGATGTCGAGTTTCCGGATCGTCGATGGCGAGCCGGAACTCACCCGGAATGCCGCGGGCGCAACAGCCGACGGTGTTCAGGCCCCCGACTTCGTGATCCCGGACACGGCGGACATGTCCCGGGCCCCCGGTCCTGCCGCCATGTTCCCGCCACCGGACACGGTCCGGGTCGGGCCCAATACGTTCCTCCTCACCAACCCGATCTACACCAACGTGGTCGCGCTGGCCCGGGACACGGTGTTCATCCTGGATGCCCAGGCACCCGGCGAAGCACGCGCGCGTCAGGATTCCTCATGGATCGCCAGGCTCTTCCCCGGGCGCCATCCATTTGTCCTGGTAGTGACCGACCTCGCCTGGCCCCACATCAGCGGCGTCCGCTTCTGGGTCGCGACCGGCGCCACGGTCGTTTCCCATCCCGCATCGCGCGGCTTTCTGGCCCGGGTGATCGAGCGGCGCTGGACCGGGGATCCGGACAAGCTGGAGCAGAACCGGCGGAATGTCCGCTGGCGTTTCGTGCCGGTCGCGGACTCGCTCTCTCTGGGCGGCGGCGCCGTCCGGCTGTACCCGATCGACGGGATCGGGAGCGAAGGCGCGCTCATGGCATGGCTCCCGGCGGACGGGTTCCTCTACCCGGGAGACTTCATCCAGGACGCGACGGCACCCAGCGCGTATGCCAGTGAAGTCTGGCGGGCCGTCCGCCGGGTGGGCGTCCGCCCGGCGCGGACCGCGGCCATGCATCTGCCGCTGACGCCGTGGTCCACCGTGGACTCCCTGGTCGGCCGGAACGAGGGGCCCTAGGATGGCCGGATCCGCTGCCTCCGCCGCCGGTGCCCATGCGAGGCGCCGGCGGCTTTCGCAGCCATGGATGCCGGGCCTATCTTTGCCGCGAGCATTCGTCGCCGGAAGCACCCGGTTCTCCCGCACCCCATGCCACATCATCCCGCCGAGTGACCGACGCCCGAAGTCCGGCCGCTGAGCCGCTGGTCCGCTGGCACGTCAACCTCCTGGTATGGACCGTTTTCGCCGGGATCCCGGCGAGCCAGGCTTCCCTGCTCCGAAGCCTGAACAACGAGCCGGCCGGTCCGCTGCAGATCGTGGTGCCCCAGCTGGCCGTC
>JBFXBG010000216.1:0-4733 GCA_050183505.1 Gemmatimonadales bacterium
CCCCGGCCACCCCCAGCGGGTCTTCCGAGAGAAACCGGCCCAGCCCCGGATCGTAGTAGCGGCCCCGCAGGTAGTAGAGGCCCGTTTCCCGGTCGTACTCCCGCCCGCCCAGCCGGATCCGCGTCGTGACCCCGGTATCCGGGGCCGCCTGTCCCCAGAAGCTCACGCCGTAGTCCTTCAGCATGGCCCCGTCGGTCAGGCGGCGGTAGCCCTCGGCGGGCGGGCAAGGACGGGCGGTTCACAGGGTCTATGCCCTGGATCATCCAGGAGTTACAGGCTGTCGATGAACGGCCTCCCAGGCCCCTCGACCCTATCCCTGAGTGTTGCGAATACCAGGACCGCCAGGAAGCCAAAGCCCGCACCAGCCCAGCACACGGCGAACACCCACCTGTGATAGGCAAAGGGAAGCAGAAACGGTCCAACGGCCAGGATCGTCGTGAGAATAGTGCTTAGTATTTCCAGCCGTTCATACTTGATGACTGTTCGATCCCTACTGGTAACCGGCCTTGGGCGTCGGATGTGAATCAATATCCTACGCAGGAAGAGCGCGATCCCGGTTGCGGGGAGGAGCAGTCTGACGCTCAGCCAGGCATCCATTCGCTGACAGTCTCCGTGTAGTTTGACTTCGCTTCAGCGGTTGAGCAGCATCCACCCACTTCAGCAGCTAGTTCATACAATTGGCTGCGAACAAACGGATGTCATTTGAATCGGTGAAGAACGGCGAGGGCAGGGACTCCGTTGCCTCGTAGGGTTGCACTACCACCTTCGTCGCTTCGGCGACAATGGGTTCGACCGTGGAAATGCGGCCGAAACCAGCAAGCCCCATTCCAGCCTTGGTGGCGCCAGGCATCCCCACACGGGTCAGCATGTCGCCAGAGGTGGCCAAGCGGCCAGTTAGTCCGGTTTTGAATCCCGGAATGAGTCCGCCTCCCCGAGCGAGAGGCCCGACTACCTCGGCCTCCCCCAGGAACCAGTTGATGGCTCCACGTGCGCCCCGTATTGCCGTCTTGCCGATGTTGAATCCAGTATATAGATCCACAAAGACCGCAATGGCGATTCTGGTCCCCAGTTGGGAGCAGGTGACACCGTGCCCCAAACTGCCCCCCAAGTCGATGCCATTCTCGCTCACAGGACTTACAGGCTCCACCAGGTGAACATACTGGTCAGAACATATTGGGAGTCCTGAGTATGGATCGTGACCAGCAATGACCGTGCATGTCCTCCGGGGTTTCGGGGCAGGACAGGTGCCAGTGATGTCCGGGACGTTTCCAGGTCCCCATGTCTGCGGCGCCGGGTGATCATCCGTATGACACAGCCCGTACGGATCCCGATGATTGATCGGGTCGTTCCCCGCGTACGCGTACAGGTTCAGGCCCCCGGCCACCCCCAGCGGGTCTTCCGAGAGAAACCGGCCCAGCCCCGGATCGTAGTAGCGGCCCCGCAGGTAGTAGAGGCCCGTTTCCCGGTCGTACTCCCGCCCGCCCAGCCGGATCCGCGTCGTCACCCCGGTATCCGGGGCCGCCTGTCCCCAGAAGCTCACGCCGTAGTCCTTCAGCATGGCCCCGTCGGTCAGGCGGCGGAAGGCCTGGGCGGGTCCGACGGTGAGGGCGGCGCCCCACTCACCTGCCCCCTCGTGCCCACCCCTCTCAGCCTGCCCCCACTTGCCCACACCTCTCCACCTGCCCTCACTTTGCCCTCACCTCTCCTCCTGCCCCCACCTGCCCTCACCTGCCCTCACCTGCCCCCACCTCTCCATTACATTCCTCCCCGTGACCACCCCATCTTCCCTCCGCTGCCCGGCCTGCGGCCGGACCGTTGCCGGCGGCCGGTTCTGCAGCCACTGCGGCACCTCGCTCACTCAGGCCTCCTGCGGCGCCTGCGGCGCAGGGCTCACACCCGGGGCCCGGTTCTGCCACCGGTGTGGGGAGCCCGCGGGCGGGAGTGTTTCGCGTCATGACGAGCGGGTGGCCTGGACCATTGCCAGCGTGGTCGGCCTGGCGCTGATCGGGGCGATCGGCTGGTATCTGGTCCGGGGAACCCCGGCCGCGGCGGTGCCGGACATGGCCAACCCGGGCGGCGGCGGCGGTGCGCCCGCACTCTCGACCCAGGCCTCGGATATCAGCCAGATGACGCGCCGGGAGCAGTTCGACCGGCTCTATGATCGGATCAGCCAGGCCGCGGCGGCGGGCGATACCGCCGAGGTCCGTCTGTTCACGCCCATGGCGCTCGGGGCGTACGCCCTGCTCGATACATTCGACACCGATGCGCGATTCCACGCGGCGCTGCTGGACTACAACATCGGCGACTTCGGCGCCGCGCTGGCGCTGGCCGACACCATCGCCGCCGCCTCGCCCGGGCATCTGTTCGTGCCCATGATCCGGGCCATGGTGGCCGAAGCACAGGGGAATGCCACGGCGCTGAAGCAGGCCGACAGCACCTTCCTCGCCGACTACGCCGCGGAACGGCGCACCGGCCGGCAGGAATACGCCGACCATGGCCAGGCGATCGAGGACTTCCGGAAAGCGGCGGAGCGGAGGAAATAAGGCGGGCAGGCGGGCAGGCGGGCAGGCGGGCAGGCGGGCAGGCGGGCAGGCGGGCAGGCGGGCAGGCGGGCAGGCGGGCAGGCGGGCAGGCGGGCAGGCGGGGAAGGTCGCTACCACCCAAACAACGTCAAGGCCGACCCGTTCACTGTTCACCGTTCACTGCTCACAGTTGTTCCCCGTCCACCGCCTACCGGCTTTCCCCCTCTTCCTTCTTACTTCTCACTTCTCACTTCTCACTTGCATCATGCCCCAGCTCATTCACGTCGCCCACAGCCCGGACAGCGATGACGCGTTCATGTTCTACGCGCTGGCCGAAGGCAAGCTCGATACCGGCGATCTGCGCTACGTCCACGAGCTGTCGGACATCGAATCGCTGAACCAGCGGGCCCTGCGAGGCGAGCTGGAGGTGACCGCGGTGTCGATTCACGCGTATGCCTACCTGCACCGCAGCTACGCGCTGCTGAGCAGCGGCTCGTCCATGGGCGACGGCTACGGCCCGCGCCTGGTGGCGAAGCGCCCCGCCCGGGGCGATGTGCGGGAGGCCCTGCGCGGCCGCACCATCGGGGTCCCCGGCAAGCTCACCACCGCCTACCTGGCGCTCAAGCTGTTCCAGCCGGACTTCACCGAAGTCGTCATTCCCTTCGACGAGATCGAGGACGCGGTGAAACAGGGGACGGTGGACGTCGGGCTGCTGATCCACGAGGGCCAGCTCACCTACGCCGACGACGGGCTGCACCTCTGGGAAGACCTGGGCGCCTGGTGGCTCCGGGAGACCGGCCTGCCGCTCCCGCTCGGCGGCAACGTGGTCCGGCGGGATCTGGGCGAGGCCGTCACCCGGCAGATCGCCCGCGACCTCAAGGCCAGCATCGTCTACGCGCTGGAACACCGGGCCCCGGCACTGGCCCACGCAATGCAGTACAACCGGGGCATCGGAGACGAACGCACCGATGCGTTCGTCGGGATGTACGTCAATCAGTGGACCGTCGACTACGGCCCCCGCGGCCGCCAGGCGGTCCAGACCCTGCTCGACCGGGCCTGGGAAGCGGAGCTCATTCCGGAGCCGGTGCAGGTGGAGTTCGTGGGGTAGGGCGCCGACGGGCAGACGGTCGGACGGTCAGACGGTCCGGGGACTCCGAAGACGTCACGATCCTGGTACGTTCCCGCTCTCCGCTTCCGTTAGAGGGGTCAAGGGGTAAGGCCCTGACCGTCGGACCGTCGGACCGTCGAACCGTCTGCTTGACGCCCCCTACAGCGCCCCCTAGCTTGACCCATCTATGACCGAACAGCCGACGACGGTTCTCGTCGTGGACGACGAAGAACCGATCCGGACCGCCCTGAGGAAATTCCTGACCCAGCAGGGCTACGAAGTCGCCACCGCCGCCGACGGGCGGGAGGCGCTCGCCGTGCTGCATCGGCAGAAGGTCGCCTGCATGCTGCTCGATGTCCGGCTGCCGGGGGTGAGCGGGGTGGATCTGGTGCCCCAGATCATGGAAATGGAGCCCAACCTCGCGCTCCTGATGCTCACCGCCGTGAACGACGCCACCAGCGCCGCGCTCTGCATGCAGCGGGGCGCGATGGACTACCTCACCAAGCCGATCGAACTGAACGAACTGGCCAAGGCCATTCAGCGCGCCCTCCGCCGGCGGGCAACGATCCTGGAGCAGCAGAACCTGAACCAGTGGCTGAAGGAAGAAGTCGCGGTCCGGTCGGCCGAGGTCCGGAGCGAACGGGCCAAGCTGGAGCGGCTCTCGGTTGCCACGCTGGAGGCCCTGGTCAACGCCCTGGAGGCGAAGGACCCCTATCTGCGCGGGCATTCCGCCCGGGTCGCCGATCTCTCGGCCTCCATCGCTTCGGAAATGGGGCTCCCCGATGAACAGGTCGAGGCCATGCGGATGGCCGGACGCCTGCATGACATCGGCAAGATCGGCATCCGGGAGGAAGTGCTCAACAAGCAGGGACCGCTCACCAGCGAGGAGTACGAGCAGGTCAAGCAGCACGTCGTGATCGGTTCCCAGATCCTGGCGCCGCTGGCCCACCTCAAGGACATCATCGCCATCGTCCGCCGCCACCATGAACGGTGGGACGGCCAGGGCTACCCCGACCGGCTCGAGGGTGAGAACATCCCGATCGGAGCCCGGATCCTCGGTGCCGCCGAGATCTACGATGCCCTGACCACCTCACGGCCCTACC
>JBFXBG010000217.1:0-4672 GCA_050183505.1 Gemmatimonadales bacterium
ATCACCTGCAGGCGGGCCGGACCTGCCAGGAGGTGCTCGGGTTCGGCGGCCGGATCCCGGTGGTCGGGACCATCCTGGAAGGGCTGGCCCTGGGGCCGACCGCCGTGCTGATCGGCATCGCGCCGCAGGGCGGGCGCCTGCCGGACAGCTGGCGGGACGGCCTGCTCCAGGCGCTCGATGCCGGGTGCGACCTCTGGAGCGGACTGCACACGTTTCTGGGAGACGACCCGGTCCTCGCCGCCCGGGCCCGGGAGCGGGGCCGGACCATTCACGACGTCCGGCGGCCGCCGGCGCATCTGCCGGTCGCCTCCGGCCTGGCCAAGGAGGTCGAGCCGCTGGTGGTGCTCACGGTCGGGACCGACTGCAATGTGGGGAAGATGACCGCTCAGCTGCAGCTGGTCCGGGAGCTCCAGGCCCGCGGACTCCGGACCCGCTTCGTCGCCACCGGGCAGACCGGCATCTTCATCGAGGGATGGGGGATCGCCGTGGACGCCGTGGTGAGCGACTTCATCGCGGGTGCCGCCGAGCAGCTGGTGCTCAAGGGCGCCGAGGGGGCGGACGTGGTCCTGGTCGAGGGGCAGGGCAGCATCAACCACCCGGGGTACTCCGGGGTCACCCTCGGTCTCCTGCACGGGGCCTGTCCCGACGCGCTGATCCTCTGCCATCAGGCCACCCGGAAGTACATCGGGGACTACCGCGAAGCCTCCTGGCTCCGGATCCCGCCGCTTTCGGAATATGTGCGCTGGTACGAGACCATCGGGGCGATGGTGCACCCCACCCGCGTCGCCGGAATCTGTCTCAACACCTACGATATGCCCGAGGACGCCGCCCGCCGCGCCTGCGAGGCCGCCCGGCAGGAAACCGGCCTCCCGGCCACCGATCCGGTCCGGTTCGATCCGGCCGAACTGGTGCAAGCGGTGGCCGGCGCGCGGGACAGGAAGCAGGCAGGAAAGAAGGCCATTGGATGATCGGATGATTGGGGATTGAGCGATTGGATGACTGGATGATTGAGCCCGGGGTCGGGCCCCGCCGGGGGCAGCACCCGGCACCTTCCCTCAAAGCCGCCCCCAATCCCTCAATCCCTCAATCCTCCAATCCCTCAATCCCTCAATCCCCCAATCCTCCAATCCCTCAATCCTCCAATCCCTCAATCCCTCAATCCCCCAATCCCTCAATCCCTCAATCCCTCAATCCCCCAATTACCGCACTTCCTCATGTCTGATCTCCCCGCCTTCCAGCGCGGTCCACGCCATCAGGCCTGAGGTCACCAGCAGCGCCAGCAGCGCGATCCACGCATAGTGACGCGGGATCATCTCCTTCCCACGGCTCAGCCACAACACGCCCAGGGCGATCACCCCCGTGGCCAGCATGACGATGAACGATACCTCGGCGCGCTCTTCGTGCTCGTGGGCGATCTCCTTGTCCGTCTCGGTGAACCAGGTCGCGTCCCGGACCTGGTGCTCGGCCGGCTCGCCGGTCAGGTAGGCCGGAATCGTCGCGAGCGAAAGCAGCACCGTCAGCATCAAAGCCACCCGCTGGATATCGGCCGACCGGTGCACCAGCCCGATCCCGAGGAGCAGCAGCAGAAACGGCGCTCCCAGAACCGGGATATGGTTGAGCATGAGGTGGATATGGGCGGCGGTGAGATTCATGGGGCCTCGGAGCAGAGGGTGGGAAGACGGGTGACGAGTCAGGAAGCACTGCAAGGAGTAACGAGGCACGATGAACCGGCGGTGAACGTCCGTCCCCGTTACTCCCTGCTTGTCACTCCCCGCTCGGCACTCCCTGCGTCTGTGCTAGAACGGCTTGAATCCCGGGCTGCCGAACCGGACCATGTGCAGGTGGTCCCAGAGCGGGATGACGTAGGCAATCGCCGCGATGACCACGGCGATGACGAACCACATGCCCAGCCGGTCCCAGATGCCCGGACGATAGCCTCCCTCCGGCTCGCCCAGCGACTCGGCCCATTCCAGCGCCGGCTGGGGGGCCTTCCGCCCGGCCAGCAGCGTGCCGATCATCACCAGCACGAAGAAACCGGCGCTGGTGAAGAGCACGATGCCGCCGACCGCCGAGATCTTGGTGATGCCGGCCCAGGCCTGGGCCGCGGTGGCGCCGCTGTAGTCGGTGGAGAAGATGCGGCGCGGCATCCCCATGAGGCCGGCAAAGTGGTTCATGATCCCGAAGAGAACCATGCCCAGGGCCCAGAGATAGGGCTGAATCTTCGCCAGCAGGCCCAGTTCCAGGTCCCGGCCGGCCACCTTGGGTACCAGCCAGTAGCAGGCCCCCATGAACGTGAGAGCCGCCGCACTGCCCACGGTCAGATGGAAGTGCGCGTGGATCCACGCCGTATTGTGGACCACCGAGTTCAGCGCATAGGCCGCGTTGACCGCCCCGCCGAAGCCGCCGAAGAGAAACAGCAGCATGGCCAGCAGGACCGACGATACCGCGGGATTGCCCCAGGGCAGCTTGCGGATCCAGCCGAAGAGCCCGGTCCCGCCGCGCAGCCGGCCGGCCACCTCCAGCGAGGCACAGATGGTAAAGGCCGTCACCAGGCTGGGGAAACTGATGATCATCGTGTTGAAGGTGTGGAACAGCTTCCAGCTGGCGGAGATGCCCGGATCCTGAAACTGGTGGTGGAAGCCGACCGGGGTCGAGAAGATCAGGAACATGGCGAAGACCATCCGGCCCAACGGCTCGGAGAACAGCTTGCCGCCCGCTTCCCGGGGCAGCACCGAGTACCAGATGGCATAGGCCGGCAGGATCCAGAAATAGACCAGCGGATGGCCGAAGAACCAGAACAGCATCCTTGCCAGCAGCGGGTCGACGGTCTTGACCCAGCCCAGCGACCAGGGGATCAGCAGGAACAGCATCTCGGCGGCCACCCCGATCGTCGCCAGAATCCAGAGCATGGCGTTGGCGGTGGTGGCGTGCATCGGCAGACTCACCGGCCGGTCGGGATTGGCCTTCCTGAGTTCCCGCCAGGAGGCGACCATGTTGGCGCACCAGCCCCAGCTGCCGACGACGACCAGGGTGAGCCCGATGTAGAACGCCGGATGCGCCTGCAGGGGTGGGTAGAAGGTGTAGAGCACGCTGGCCCGGAAGGTGAGGATGGCCCAGGCGGCCATGGCCGTTCCGATCAGGGCCAGGCCCCACATGGCCCAGCCGAAGCCCCGCCACTTCAGGCTTCCGCGGTCCTTGACCACCACCACATATCCCAGCCCCATGATGAAGAACGTGGTGAACACCAGCGCCATCAGCACGCCGTGAGCCGTGACCGACATGTAGTACATGCTGGCGGAGCGGTAGGGCAGCTCCAGGTTGGCCCGGCTGATTGCCTGCATGACCGCCATCGCCGCCGCCGTGCCGAACGCCAGCACCGCGACCCAGATATGGGCCAGGATCAGGCGGCGATCGCCCCGGGGTGCCTCACTCATCGTCGCCATGGCCCATCCTCGTCGGGTTGAAGGGAGACGGCCCGGCCGGGGCCTGCCACTCGGCCGCCGGGACCACGTGCATCTTCGAGAACATCGTATGGTGCCCGACCCCGCAATACTCGTTGCAGGCGATCAGATACTCGCCCGGGTCGGGGAACTCGGTGGTGAACTGGCTGATGTACCCCGGAACCACCATCGACTGGCCGTTGG
This sequence comes from Gemmatimonadales bacterium, assembly GCA_050183505.1. Classification (GTDB taxonomy): domain Bacteria; phylum Gemmatimonadota; class Gemmatimonadetes; order Gemmatimonadales; family GWC2-71-9; genus JBFXBG01. The sequence goes on from JBFXBG010000217.1 coordinate 3,645, forward strand.
TCCGGACGATCTCGAACCCGTGGACGACGTCGGCCGAGGTCATGTGGAAGGTGACCGGCCGGCCGGCGGGGACGGTGAAGTCGTTGGGGAGCCAGACGAACATCAGGCCCACGATGGATACATGAATGTTGCCTTCGGGATCCACCGAGACGCCCTGCGCCTTGAACCGGCTGTCGGCCAGGACCGTGCGCGGGTCGATGGTCTCGATGTGACTGGGCGGCTGGTAGTGCTTGCCGATCGCGGCCAGCGCCGTGCTACCGAAGAACACCGCCAGCATCACGCTGACCCCCCACATCCAGATCTTCTCGTAGAGGTCGACTCTCATGGCGTCACCGGCTGGCGGGCAAGGTAGATCAGGTAGTAGATCGCGAACCACGCGGCCACGAACAGCACCGCGTAGGCACCCACGAAGGCGAATGTGCCATAGGGGTGCTTCGGCAAGCCTGGCGGCATGTCGGACATGACGGACGACCTCGCTGAATGGGGACCATGAAGGACGGGTATACGCAGCGGCCCCGCGCCGCGGCGCTCCAATATGGGTACCGCGACACGGGGCCTCCCGCAAGACGGGAGATTCTACCGACCCAACTATGAAGTTTTCTGCGGGATTTGATGAAGATCCAGGGTGCGCCCGGCGGGCCCCCGGGGTGAGAGCGGCGAGTGGACCGGCGGCGGAACCGCTGGTGCGGCCACGCCCACCCGGCTGGCCCGCAGCGCATTGACGATCACCATGACATCGATGACTTCCTGCAGCAGGGCCCCGACCGTCGGGGGGATGTAGCCGGCGCCGGCCACCAGCATGGCGACCCCGCTCAGGCCCAGCCCGGTCCAGAGGCTCTGCCGGGCAATCGCCAGCGTCCGGCGGCTGATGATCATCCCGTCCGCGAGCCGGGTGGGGTCGTCGGCCAGCAGGATCACATCGGCCGCTTCCGCGGTGATGCCGCCCCCGCCGGAGGCCAGGGCCACACCCACACTCGCGGTGGACAGGGCCGGGGCGTCGTTGGTCCCGTCGCCCACCATGAAGATCG
>JBFXBG010000218.1:0-4562 GCA_050183505.1 Gemmatimonadales bacterium
CGTTCATCCGGAGGACGGTCGATTGGATCTGATCGGTATCGTTCATAACCCCGGCTCGGTAGAGGCTCAGATGTGATCCAGAAAGTCCCGCGTCTGGGCCAGTTCCGACCTGGCCCGGATCCAGAACACCGAAGCGGCAATGACCAGATTCCGGCAGAATGCGACGAACCAGCCGCCGACGAATCCGACCAGGAACCCCCAGCCCAACCCGATGAAGGCCCCGGGCCAGGACACACTGTAGCCCTTGAAGTACTGCGAGAGCAGCGCCAGCCCGACGCCTTCCGGCGGCCGCCGGATGAGCACCACGACCGTCGCCAGCATGAGCGTGAGCCCCAGCGCCAGACCGACCGCCATGCCGAAGGCCCGCTTGTGCAGCGGCGCGAATGCCAGCGCCAGGGCGGGAGGCAGGGTGTCGTTACTCTGGTGCCGTGTGGCAGACGTCATGGCAGCGCCTCATCGGACGGGACCCGGTGAATATCGTGCATCGGTACAGGCGCGGCAATGCCGCGCGACTTCAACCCGCTCAACCCGGACACCCCTCACTTCCCTCCCTCCGCCTGCCATGGTCCCCGCGGCGTCTTGCTGGGGATGGGGGGCCAGACCTGGACGCCGACTTCGGCAAAAGCCTGCACGTCCGGCGGCGGTTTGGGCTCGCCGATGATGTGGTGCAGGGCCCAGCCCCAGAGTGCGGCCAGCCCGTTGAGGAAGTAGTACACCAGGTGCATCGGCAGCACCCGCAGGGCAAACCACGTGCCCCGCTCCCGGGCAAAGAACCGGTAGAACGGCATGTTGAGAATGATCACCGGCACCAGCAGCAGTACTGCCCCCGCCAGGAACCAGGTTTCCCGCAGGATGGCGGCGGCAAGCACCATCAGGAGCGCGAGCCACATGAGCGCGGTGAGGATCTTCTCCCGCAAGCGGACGTTCAGGACCCCGGTATTGGCGGTATCTCCCTGCTCGACGATGAGCCGCATCCAGGGGACGCCCCGGTCGTGCAGGTCGGTGGTCAGCACATTCCGCAGCGACCACTTCTTCAGGTGCGTGCCCTGGATTTCCGGCCGGAGCAGAATCGGATGCCCGTGAGCCCGGATCCGGTGGCCCAGCTCGATATCCTCGATCTGGGGGCGGGAGTAGTGCCATTCGTCGAACTTGCCGCACTCGGCGAAGACCGAACTCCGCACCGCTCCGCAGCCGGCCCAGAAGGTCTCCGCCGGCCCCGCGTTCTGATGGTGCACGTAGTGGTGCATCAGGTTCCGGTACTGGGAGACCATACCGGGGGCGGGCGGCCTGGTATCGTAGGACCCGAACACGGCGCCCAGGTCGGACCGCTCGGCAAAGAGCCAGGCGAACCGCCGCAACGTATCGGGATGAACGCAGACATCGGCGTCGATGAACACCACCACATCGCCACGAGCCGATTCGAATCCCCGGTTCCGCGCGTAGGCCGGTCCGTGGGGTTTGCCGGGCAGCCGGACCACGCTGTCGGCAAACCGCGCGGCGTAGGCCGCCGTGTCGTCGGTGCTGGCGTCATCGATCACGATGAGCTCCCAGCAGTCGCGCGGGAGGTCGCTGGCCGCCAGGGCCGGGAGCGTCAACGGCAGCACCCGCCCGCCGTTGTAGGCGGGCACGATCACGGACAGAAACGGGATCGGTCGGGTCACAGGTTCCTCCCCGCGGGCCGGACCGCCTCACGCACCCGGCGCAGGCCGCCTCGGAGGCCGAGGCGCAACCGGAATCCGGCGGAGCCCCAGGCTTCCAGGGTCCCGGGCCGGCGGTAGTAGTACATGTCGAGCCGGGGCAGAAGATGCGGCCGCTCCTCCGCCCCGAGGGTTCTGAGCTCGGTGGTACAGGCACGGGTAAAGACGGCCGCAACGGCCGCGACGGCCGCGCCATCGTGGCTGCCGTAGGGATACGCGAACGACGCGGGCCGCCGGCCGGTCTCGATCGTGATGCGCTCGGCCCCTCCCGCGACTTCGTCCGCCACCCGTGCCGCCGCCAGCCCCGCCAGGGGGGGATGCGTCCGGGTGTGGCCGCCCAGCTCGACGCCGGCCTCGGCCAGCCGGGCCAGCGCGGGCCAGTCGAGCAACGGCAGCGTCGGGATGCCGGCCTGCTCCCGGCCGCCCCAGGCGTTGGTCCGGCCCGCCTCGTCGGCGACGACGAACAGCGTCACCGGGAGCCCGTGCTCCAGCAGGAGCGGGGCGGCCACATCGTGGAAATTGACGAAGCCGTCGTCGAACGTGATCGCCACGGCATCGGCATCGTCATTTCCGGATTCGATCTCCGCCAGCGGGACCACCCGGACGCGGCCGCCCGCGAGCCACCGCACATGCGAGCGAAAAGTCTCCGCGTCCAGCGAGATCGGCGATCCGCTGGGATCGATCGAGTGGTACATGAGAATGGCCCGCACCGGGCGTCCTCAGCGGACCGCCAGGCGGGTCCGCTGGTCCTTCACGACGTCCTCGATGATCTGCTCCAGCGAACGGCTGAAGCGATACCCGCAGAGCGACTCCAGTTTCCGGGTGTCGGGCACCCGGCGTTCGAGATCCTCGAAGCCTTCCGCGTAGGCCTCGGCATAGGGCACATGCACGATCGGTGAGTCGCTGCCGACGGCCTCGCGCACCATGGCGGCCAGCTGGTTGATGGTGACCTCCCGGTCGGTCCCGACGTTGACCACCTGGCCGACGGCCGCCGGCGTCCCGATCAGCTGGATCACCGCCTCGACGGCGTCGTGGACGTGACCGAAGCAGCGGGACTGTTCCCCCGAGCCGAAGACCTGGATCGGGTCGGCCTGGAGCGCCTGCGCCACGAAGTTCGGCAGTACCATGCCGTACCGACCGGTCTGCCGGGGCCCGACGGTATTGAAGAACCGGGTGATGATCACCGGCACCCGCTTCTCCCGCCAGTAGGCCAGGGCGAGCCACTCGTCCAGGGCCTTGGAGCAGGCATAGGCCCAGCGGGAGTTGATGGTCGGCCCCAGCTTGAGGTCGTCGTCCTCGGAGAAGGGAATCTTGATCCCCTTGCCGTAGACCTCCGAGGTCGAGGCCAGTACCACCAGCTTCTGCTTCTTGGCCGCGGCGTTGAGCACGATCTCGGTGGCCCGCACGTTGGTTTCGATCGTATGCACCGGGCGCTCGACAATGAGCCGTACGCCCACGGCGGCGGCAAGGTGCACGGTGACGTCGCAGCGGTCGACCAGTTCGCCGACGAGCGGGGCGTCCAGGGCGGTCCCGACCCGGTGCTCAAACCCGTCCCGTCCGACCAGATGGCCGACGTTGTCCATCTGCCCGGTCGACAGGTCGTCCAGGATGATCACCTTGTCGCCCCGGTCCAGCAGACGCTCCGCCAGGTGACTTCCGATGAAACCGGCCCCGCCGGTAATGAAGACTCGCATACGTTCAAGCCCGGTTGAGTGTCAGTGTATCGGACCGCCCCCCGACCCGCCCTTCGGATCCGAGCCGTTCCAGTATCTGTCCGCGGCCCTTCCGTTCCGCCGTCCGCCGCACGATGTCCAGGTACTTCGGCACCACGGCGCGTTCACAGTACTCCGCCAGATACGCCTGGTGGCCGGCTTCCGCGCGGGTCCGCCGGTATTCCGGATCCTCCTGGAGCCGCCGCATCGCCGCCAGCAGCTCCCCCCGGTCGCCGAACAGCTCCCCGCCCCGGGCCCGCTCGACGATCTCCGGGAAGGGGCCGATCCGCCGGGCGATCACCGGCGTCGACTGCTTGAAGGCCTCGATCAGGATGATGCCGAACGTCTCGAAACAGACCGACGGCACGATCAGGCCGATCGCATGCTGGTAATAGCCCCGCAACGCATCGGGTGTCACCCGTCCAAGGAACTTGACCCGGTCGATGCCGGCCGCCTGACGGCGCAGTTCCTCGCCGTATTCGCCGTCGCCGGCGATGAGCAGGTCGGCGCCGTCGTACTCCCGGAAGAGCGGGATGACGTCGTCCAGCCCCTTGATCTTCTCCAGCCGGCCGACGAACAGAAAATAGGGCCGGTCGTGCGGCGCGGGTCCCGACACCGCCGCGCCGCCCGGCTCGGGATCGGGCAGGAAGTACGGCAGGACTTCCATGTCCCGTTCGAGGCCGAACTCGCGGTGCTTGCGCCGGCTGAAATCGCTCATCGCGATCAGCGCGTCCACCTGCCGCAGTTCCCGCTCGAGGTAGCCGGTCCAGCGCCACAGCTGGGGCGGCCGCCGGTAGCGGAGCGTGCAGCGGAGGCACTGCCGGCCGGTGCAGAGTTCCCGGCCATGACGCCAGAGCACGTGCATGGGGCAGACCAGCCAGTGCTCGTGCGCCATGTAGAGCTTCAGGGCGTCGCCGTACCGCAGGATTCCCGGGCCCCCGATGAGCGATACGTTGTGATAGTTGATCACATCGTACCGGCCCTCCGCCAGCAGCCGGCGGATGCGCCGCCCGTTCACCACCGGCCGCCCCAGCTGCTGGGTCAGCAGCGGCGACAGCATGCCCACGCCGCTCCGGAGGCTCTCGACCTCGATCCCGTCCGGCTCCGGCGCCGGCGCCGGCTCGGCGCCGCGGTGCAGGGTGTTGTAGGCATC
>JBFXBG010000219.1:0-4474 GCA_050183505.1 Gemmatimonadales bacterium
GACCAGTTCCCGGCTCAGCTGCCGGGCGCGATGCCCGGAGAGATCCAGACCGTTCTCCAGGCCGACCAGGTATGAACCCTCCGAAACCGGAGCGCCCGGCATCGCGCCGGTACCGGCCGACCCCACCTCGACCCCGCTGACGTGCAGCCGCTCGAATTCCCGCCGCAGCATGGCCTCGGCCAGCGGACTGCGGCAGGTGTTGCCGGTGCAGACGAGGAGGATGTTCATGGGGCGAGAAGGCGGAACGACGGAAGGACGGACCGTGACCCTGCTTCCGTGATGAGTACCGGGGTGGATGCCGACCAGACCGCCCGCGTCCCCTCAGGCGGGGAGCCCGAGATGCCGGGCTTTCCGTCCTTCCGTCCTCCCGCCTTTCCGCCCTTCATGGCGCCAGCCTCCCGACGGCCCGCCGGAGTTCTTCCCTCGGCAGGGCACCTTCACGGATCATCTGGGGCGTGCTTCCGGTGCAGTCGACCAGCGTCGAGGGGGGCACGTTCCCCAGCACGCCGCCGTCCAGCAGCAGCAGGAGCCCCGAAGAAACCTCATCGGCGAAGAGTCGGGCGATGGCGGCCGGGCCGGGAGCCGGCCGGCCCCCGGGACGATTGGCCGAGGTGGACGTGATGGGATAGCCGAGACCGGCCACAAGCCGGCGCAGCCCGGGATGCGAGGTATACCGCACGGCGATCCCCCGCTCCGGCCCCCGCAGCAGATCCGGCAGCCGGCCCTCACCCCCAGCCAGCACCAGGGTCAGGGGTCCGGGCCAGAAGGCATCCGCCAGCGCCAGGGCCGAGGGAGTGAAGACCAGCCCCCATGACTCGGCCATCTCCCGGCTCGAAACCAGGATGAGAAACGGTTTTCCCTCGGGCCTGCCCTTGAGCGTTGCCAGGGTGTGGGTGGCGCGGGGCGATGGCGCCGAGCCCAGGCCGTAGACCGTCTCGGTCGGGTAGGCCAGCAGGCCGTCCCGATCCAGATGCTCACGCACCGGGGCGATCGCCGCGTCCACATCCGCCGGAGCCAGGAACGGGAGAATCATGGGGACATCCGGGCCAGCGCTTCGGCCAGATCGAAATCCTCCGGAGTGGTGATCTTGAGGTTCGAGGCGGCGTCGGGGACGACCCGGACCGTCCCGCCGATCCGCTCGACGAGCAGGGACTCGTCCGTCCCGATCACCCCGTCCCGGCGCGCGGCCGCATAGGCGCGTTCGAGCAATGCCCGGGGGAACCCCTGGGGTGTCTGCGCCCGCCACAGCCCCGCGCGCGGGATCGTGCGGCGGACGAGGGGCGCGGCGGCGTCATCACACTCCTTGAGGGTGTCTCCCAGCGGCGCGGCCGCGATGGCCCCGCCCCCAAGCCGCGCGGCGGCGATCACCCCGTCGACCGTGTCCGGGCTCACGAAAGGCCGGGCCGCGTCGTGCACCAGCACCACGGCGCACTTCGCCGGCAGCGCCTCGATGCCCCGTTCGGCCGAGTCCATGCGTTCGGCCCCGCCGGCGACGATCCGCAGGCCACCCCCGGTCAGGCCGGTGAGCCATTCGGGCGGGTCTGCCGCCCAGCGCTCAGGCAGTACCACCACCGTGCGCAGGACCTCCGGATGGGACACGAACGGCCGGAGCGCCCGCAGCAGCATGGGCACGCCGCCCACCGGCCGGAACTGCTTGGGGAGTTCTCCACCCACCCGCCGGCCTTCCCCACCGGCCACCAGGACGACCCCGACGTCACGCGGCAAGCGATTTCACCAGCTGGCCGATGTGTTCCAGGCCGGTCAGGGCGATCCCCGGGACGGTCGCGGTACTCCGGAACGATACGTAGGCGCGCCGGAATCCGAGCCGGGAAGCCTCGGACAGGCGCCGTTCCAGGCCACCGATGGGCCGGATCTCGCCGCCCAGGCCGAGTTCTCCCAGGAACAGCACGTCCTGCGGGGCGGGACGATTGTGCAGACTCGAGACCAGCGCCGCCGCCACGGCCAGATCCGCGCCCGGTTCGGTCAGCCGGACCCCGGCACTCACCTGGACGAACACATCCAGCTCGGCGAACGACGCGCCGCCCCGGCGCTCCAGCACCGCCAGCAGCACCGCCAGGCGTTTCTGGTCCAGGCCGGTTGCCACCCGCTGCGGCGTGCCGAATCCGGATCGGGCCGCCAGGGCCTGGACCTCGACCAGCACCGGACGGGTGCCTTCCATGAGCGCGGTCACCGCACTCCCGCTGGTTTCGACGCCCCGGGCGGAGAGGAACAGGGCCGATGGATTGGCGACCGGGATCAGCCCGCGCTCGCTCATGGAGAAGACGCCCAGTTCATCCACCGAGCCGAAGCGGTTCTTGGTGGCCCGCAGCAGACGATAGTCGTGCGACGCCTCGCCCTCGAAGTAGAGCACCGTATCGACGATGTGTTCCAGCGTCTTGGGGCCGGCAATACCGCCGCCCTTGGTGACGTGGCCGACGGTCACGACGGCGATGCCGGTTTCCTTGGCGAAACGCATCAGCCGCGCGGCGCACTCCCGTACCTGGCCGACGTTTCCCGGTGCGCTCTCCAGGGCCTCGGTGTACACCGTCTGGATCGAGTCCAGAATGAGCAGTTCCACGCCGAGGAGCAGCGCGGCTTCGGTAATGGCCTCGAGCCGGGTCTCCCCGAGCACGTGCACCGGCCCGGCGTCCTCCTCCAGCCGCCCCGCGCGCAGCCGGATCTGTTCCGGCGACTCTTCCCCGCTCACGTACAGCACCTTGCGGCCCTCGGCTTCCATGCGAGCGGCCGCCTGCAGCAACAGGGTCGATTTGCCGATGCCCGGCTCTCCGCCGACCAGCGTCATCGAGCCCGGCACGAACCCGCCGCCGAGCACGAAATCGAACTCCAGCAGCCCGGTCCCCCAGCGTACCAGCCGGGACTCCTCGATATCCCGCAGCCGGGCCGGGGCGGAGGCGGCCGGCGCGTGACCCGCCCGCCTGCCCGCCCGCCCGCCTGCCCGCGCCTCGGGCCTGAGCGTCACCGGCTCTTCCGCCACCGTATTCCAGGCGCCGCAGGCCTCGCACCGGCCGACCCACTTGGGGTGGTCGTGGCCGCAGTCGGTACAGCGATAGACGGAGCGGGCCCGGGCCATCACGCCTCCTGCGGCTGGCGCTTGGTATAGTCGTCGAAACGGGTGAAGGCCTTGTGGAAATACAGCTCGACCGTGCCGGTCGGTCCGTTTCGCTGCTTGCCGACGATGACCTCGGCCTTCCCTTCGAGGCCTTCGGCCCGGGTGTCCTCGAAGGTCTTGTACATCTCGGGACGATGGATGAAGACCACCAGATCGGCGTCCTGCTCGATGGCGCCGGACTCGCGCAGATCGGAGAGGATGGGGCGCCGGTCCCCGCCGCGCTGTTCGGTGGCCCGAGACAGCTGCGACAGGGCGATCACCGGCGTTTCCAGCTCCCGCGCCAGGCCCTTGAGCCCCCGGCTGATCTCGGAGATCTCCTGGACCCGGTTCTCCGCCTTCTCCGGGCTGCGCATGAGCTGCAGGTAGTCCACGATGATGATGCCGACGTCGTTCTGGGCCTTGAGCCGGCGCGCCTTGGACCGCATCTCCAGCAAGGTGAGCGCGGGGGAATCGTCGATCCACATGGGACAGCTGTGCAAGCGGCCGGCCGCCTTGGCCAGGTTGGTGAAGTCGGTATCCCGCAGCCCGCCGCGCCGGAGTTTCTGGCTGTCGACCCAGGCCTCGGCGGCCAGCAGCCGCTGCACCAGCGACTCCTTGGACATTTCCAGGCTGAACACCGCGACCCCGACCTCCTCTTCGATGGCCGCATGCGCGGCCACGTTGAGGCAGAACGCGGTCTTGCCCATCGACGGGCGGGCCGCGACGATGACCAGATCGGACTTCTGGAAGCCGGAGGTCAACTCGTCCAAATCTTTGAAACCGCTCGCCACACCGGTAATCGTTTTGCCACTGCGCTGGAGCAATTCTATGCGCTCGATCGTTTCCGAGAGCATTTCCTTGATCCGCGTGAACCCCTGATCGTGGCGGGTCTGGGAGATCTGGAACACGCGGGACTCCGCCACGTCCAGTAGCTCGTTGGCCGTGCTCCGCTGCTCGTAGGCTTCCGTGGCGATCAGATTGGCCGTCTCGATCAGCTGCCGGACGACGGCCTTGTCCCGGATGATCCGGGTGTGGGCTTCGAGGTTGGTCGTGGTCGTGACCGAATCCACCAGCTCGGCCAGGTATTCCACTCCGCCGGACTCGTCCAGCTCCCCCTGCCGCTTGAGCTCATCCCGCAGGGTGACCGGATCGATCACGGTTCCGGCCTGCACCAGGCGCGCCATGGCGCGGAACAGCCGCCGATGCCCTTCCCGGTAGAAATGACTCGGTTCCAGCAGCTCCGCCGCCCGGAGCGCGGCGTTCTGGTCCAGCATCATCGCCCCGAGCACGGCCTGCTCGGCGGCGTTGTCCCAGGGAGCGCTGCGGCCGGTAAACGACTCAGTCGATGAGCTGGCGGGCGATACG
>JBFXBG010000220.1:0-4433 GCA_050183505.1 Gemmatimonadales bacterium
CGTGCTGTAGAGCTTCAAGGTTGCTCCGCGGGTCCTCCGCGCCTCCGCGACTCCGCGGTGAAGAGAGCACAAGCGGAGACCTGGTTTGCATCTGTTGCCCGGGGCCCGCTCGTGTTGCTTTCACCGCAGAGGGGCAGAGGCCGCGGAGTCATCACATGCGCAGTCGTGCTGTAGTGCTTCATGGTTGCTCCGCGCGGGTCCTCCGCGCCTCCGCGTCTCCGCGGTGAAGAGAGCCCAAGTGGAGACCTGGTTTGCATCCGTTGCCCGGGGCCCGCTCGTGTTGCTTTCACCGCAGAGGCGCAGAGGTCGCGGAGTCATCACGTGCGCAGTCGTGCTGTAGTGCTTCATGGTTGCTCCGCGGGTCCCCCTACTTTTTTCGGTATTTGTTCGGTAGTAATACGATACTTGGTCCTGGGCCTGTGGTCAAGTAAGACAGAGAGTGCTCTGGAACCCCTGCACGCTACACCCTGAAACATCCCGCCCAGCCTCCCGTAGATATATCCACTCATGGATACATCCCCCCGCTCCCCGCTACGGGCCCGCGCGCTCTACCGGTTCCTGCTCCGCCTCTATCCCGCCCGGTTCCGGCGGGCGTTCGAGGCCGAGCTGGTCGAGACCTTCGCCGGCGGTTGGGCCGATGCCGCCGGTGCCGGTGCCCGGGTCCGTCTCTGGCTGCTGACGCTGGTGGATGTACTCCTCTCCGCTCCACCGGAATGGATCCACGCGATCCGCTCCGGTCCGCTTCCCACGCCCGACGCTCAGGAAACCCATCGTATGGAGTCTCTCCGCCAGGACATCCGCTACGCGTTCCGCGCGCTGCGCCAGTCGCCGGTGTTCACGCTGGTCGCCGCCATCACGATCGGCATCGGGATCGGGGCCACCACGACCGTCTTCAGCGTGGCCAACACGGTATTGATCCGGCCGCCGGCCGGCGTGCGCGCCCCGGGCGAGCTGCTCACGGTGCACGCGATGTCGGAGGACGGCTCCAGTTTCCATTCGTTCTCCTACCCCGAATACACCGGGCTCCGGGACGCGAAGTCGGGACTCACCGATCTCGCCGCCTTCGGGATCTTCCCCGGCAGTTTCCGGCTCGAGGGCGAGCCGGAGCCCCGGGTGATCCTCGGCATGCTGGCCACGGGGAACTATTTCGAAACGCTGGAGACCCGGCCCGCGCTGGGGCGGCTCTTCATTCCGGGTGACGACCGCGGCGCGGGCGGCGCCGAACCGGTGGCGGTGCTGAGTTACGAGACCTGGCAGCGGCGTTTCGAGGGAGACTCCGGCGTCATCGGACGCAGCGTGATCCTGAACCGCCAGGGGTTCACGGTCGTGGGCGTCACCGAGCCGGGATTCCAGGGCCACATCACCGCCATGGACGTGGGGGTCTGGGTGCCTCTCGGCGTGGCACCGCAGCTCACCGGGGAGCAGGATCTGTCTCAGCGGAACAGCAACTGGCTCGAGACGGTCGGGCGGCGGCGGCACGACGCCAGCCGGGCCCAGGTGCGGGAGGCGCTCGCCGCCGCCCAGGCCGCGGGCGACCGGCTGGACGGCCGCGATCCGCGCGGGATCGACGTACGGCAGTACGCGCCGGTGCCGGCGCCGGCCATTCCCTTCGTGGGCGGTTTCCTGGGGCTGCTGCTCGTGATCTGCGGGACGGTGCTCCTCATCGCCAGCGTCAACGTGGGCAGTATCCTGCTCTCCCGCGCGGCGGCCCGAAGCCGGGAGATCGCCGTACGGCTCGCGATCGGTGCCGGCCGGGCGCGGCTCATCCGCCAGCTGCTCACCGAGAGCGTGGTGCTGTTCCTGCTGGGCGGTGCGGCAGGGATCGGGATCACGTTCGTCTCGACCAGGCTTCTGGAGTCCATCTCGCTGCCGATCCCGGTGCCGATGCACCTGGACTTCCATCCCGACCTGCGGGTGCTCGCGGCGGCCCTGGCGGTGACGCTGGTGACCGGCCTCATCTTCGGCCTTGCCCCGGCGCTCCAGTCCACCCGGATGGATCTGGCCCGCGCGATCCGCGAAGAGGGCCTGAGTTCACGGTTCCACCGGTCCCGCCTGCGGAACGTGCTGGTCACCGCCCAGGTGGCGGGGTCGGCGGTGCTGCTGCTGGTGGGCGGGCTCTTCGCCCGCGCCCTGCAGCAGGCGGGTAATCTCGACCTGGGCTTCAACCCCGCCGGCCTCTATGCGGCCCAGGTGGACCTGGGCGTGCACCATTACACCGACCCGGAGATGGCCCGTTTCGCCGAACAGGTCGTTGCCGGCCTGGAGGCACGGCCCGGCGTGTCGCACGCCGCCGCCACCGACGCACTGCCGCTCTCCATGCTGCGGCGAACCACCATGTTTTCCATTCCGGACCGGGAGCAGCAGCCCAACATCGGCCTCATCCAGAGCGATTTCGCCGACGTGACGCCCGGGTACTTCGCCACCATGGGCATCCCGCTCGTCGCCGGCCGGGACTTCTCGCCGGCCGACCGGGCGGACGCGCCGGTGGTGGCGATCATCAACCAGACGATGGCCCGGCAGGTCTGGCCCGGCCAGGATCCGGTCGGCATCGAGATCAAGCTGGACGATACGCCGGTCCGGATCGTCGGCGTGGCGCGGAACGGCAAGTACGCATCCATGGGAGAGGAGCCGGGTCCGTTCATGTACTTCCCCCTGGCCCAGCAGCCGGGGAAGGAGCTGACCATCGTGGCGCGCGCGGCCGGCTCCGGCCCGCCGCTCACGGGACTCATCCGGGACCAGATCCGCCAGGCGGATGCCGATCTGCCGCTCCTCATCGGCGCGCCCGTGGCCGAGATCATCGGCGTGTCGCTGCTGCCGAACCGGATCGCGGCGCTCCTGGCCGCGGTCTTCGGCGGGATCGGGCTGGTCCTGACCGGTGTCGGGCTCTACGGCCTGCTCGCGTTCGCGGTGAACCGCCGGCGGCGGGAAATCGGCGTGCGCATGGCGCTGGGGGCCGCCCCGGGCGAGGTGCGGGGGCTGGTGCTGCGGGACAGCTTCAGGCTCACGGCCATCGGGCTCGGCGTCGGCTTCGCCCTGGCGTTCCTCGCGACCCGGTTTCTCCGGTCGTTCCTCTTCGGGGTGAGTCCGCTGGATCCGCTCACCTTCCTGGCGATCGCCGGGCTCATGGCGGCGGTGGCCTTCGCGGCGAGCGCCGTGCCGGCCGCGCGCGCCACCCGGACCGACCCAATGGAATCGCTGCGCCATGAGTGATCCCGGCAAGCCCGTCCCGCTCCGGCCGGTGGTTTTCGAGATCCTGCTCATCCTGAACCAGGGCGAGCGGCACGGGTACGGACTCATGAAGGAGCTGCGCGAACGCCCCGGCGGCCGGTGGGTGCTGGGGCCGGGGACGCTCTACCGCACCCTGCGGGAGATGCTGGAACAGGGCCTCATCGAGCCCGGCGGTTCGCCGTCGGATGCCCGCGGCAAGCGCGACTACCGCCTGACGCCGCTCGGCCGCCGCGTGGCAGCAGCGGAAGCCCGGCGCATGGCGCGGCTGGTGGGCATCGCGGTGGAGGGCGGGCTGTTGTCGCGGAGCTAGACCGGGATTGAGGTCGCGGAGGCATCGCGTGCGCGTCGGTATCGTCCTATTTCATGTTTGCTCTGCGGGTCCTCTGCGCCTCCGCGTCTCCGCGGTGAAGCGAGCCCAAGCGGAGGCCTGGGTTACAGTCTGTTGCCCGGGGCTCCGCTCGTGTTGCTTTCACCGCAGAGGCGGAGAGGTCGCGGAGGCATCGCGTGCGCGTCGGTAGTGTCTCTGCTTCGTGTTTGCTCTGCGGGTCCTCTGCGCCTCCGCGTCTCCGCGGTGAAGCAGCCCAAGCGGAGGCCTGGGTTACAGTCTGTTGCCCGGGGCTCCGCTCGTGTTGCTTTTCACCGCAGAGGCGCAGAGGGCGCGGAGTCATCGCGTGCGCGTCGGGATTGTCTTTGCTTTCGCGTTTGCTCCGCTGGCCCTCTGCGCCTCCGCGGTGAACCGAGCCCAAGCGGAGGCCTGGTGAGCAGTCTGTCGCCCGGGGCGCCGCTCGGGTTGCTTACACCGCAGAGGCGCATAGGGCGCGGAGGCATCGCATGCGCGACGGTATCGTCCTATTTCATGTTTGCTCTGCGGGTCCTCTGCGGCTCCGCGTCTCCGCGGTGAAGCGAGCCCAAGCGGAGGCCTGGGTTACAGTCTGTTGCCCGGGGCTCCGCTCGTGTTGCTTTTCACCGCAGAGGCGCAGAGGGCGCGGAGTCATCGCGTGCGCGTCGGTAGTGTCTCTGCTTCGTGTTTGCTCTGCGGGTCCTCTGCGGCTCGCCTCTCCGCGGTGAAGCGAGCCCAAGCGGAGGCCTGGGTTACAGTCTGTTGCCCGGGGCTCCGCTCGTGTTGCTTTTCACCGCAGAGGCGCAGAGGTCGCGGAGGCATCGCGTGCGCGTCGGTATCGTCCTATTTCATGTTTGCTCCGCGG
>JBFXBG010000221.1:0-4431 GCA_050183505.1 Gemmatimonadales bacterium
AGTCCTCAGTCCTCAGTCCTCAGTCCTCATCCCTCAGTCCTCGTCTCCCCTCGCTTCAGCGAGCAGACTGGCCGAGCCTCGGCTTCAGCCGAGGGCTCGGGTCGGGGCGGCCGGGGCGGCCGTTGGCCGGGTGAAGCAGAAAGGGGCCCGCACCAGGGACCCCTTCTCACTTCTCACTTCATAAGGGCGGACTTGAGCGCAGGGCCTACGGAGGGGGATGGTGCTTGGGGAACGCGCTGCCAATCAACGCTCCCACGCCGCCGAGGAATACCAGAGCCACGGGAAACGCGGTGATTGCCCTGCCGGAGTCGCAACTCGTGTCGGGGTCGCTGCAGATTGAGAGGCTCGCGATCAGGAACAGCCCGCTGAGGGCCATTCCGGAGTACATCCCGGCGTATCGGTGATCCCGGCTCCCGTCCCCCAGGAGGCCGCCGTGGGCCCGCACCGAACCCGCGGCCTCAAGCGCAGGAGTCCACCGGAGGCGGGCTAAATCCTGCTCCGGCGAAAGGCGCTGAGCGTCAAGCGGGCCAGTTGCCACGAGAAGAAGCAAAAGCAGTGAAGTGCTACGGAATCCTGCGGCAAGACGACCTGGCATCGGGAGCCTCCTCCAGTCGATCCAGTCACTGGTGGGTGAAGGTGCCCTCGGCGGCCGTATGGATCACGTTCCGGTCATCGAGCCGGGTCAGCCGGACGAGGTATTGTCCGCTCACCAGCGGCGTGGCCAGGGATCCGTCGGCGCCGGAGGGTGCCGTCCCGTAGGCTACGGGTGACGCAATGCCGTTCACCGGTTGTCGCATCTGTGCCGCCCAGGCCACCCCGCCGTTCTGGACGACGACCACCGCGTACACGCTGCAGCCGGACGGGGTCCAGCTGATCGAGAGCTGCTGCGATTCAACCGCCGACACCTGCATGGTCCCGTCGCAGCGCCCGAAGTCCTCGGGCCCGGTGCAGCCCAACCCTGCAAGACAGAAGGCCAGCGTGTGGATTACGATCCTGTTCATGTCCGCAAAAAGAGGATACAGTAGATCGGGGCGTCTACCCGATTACGTTCTTCGGCGTGAAGAAGCCCTGAGCCGAGGATGAAGCCCTGGGCCGAGACGGCCGAGGCGGCCAGGACGGCCACAGCAGAAATGGGCCCCGCACCAGGGAGCCCCTTCTCACTTCTTACTTCTCACTTCTCACTTCTCACTTCATGAGGGCGCTGGGACTCGAACCCAGAACCTACGGATTAAAAGTCCGGTGCTCTACCATTGAGCTACGCCCCCGTCCCGCCGGGAAAGTGGGCAGGTGGGGGCGGGAGGGCAAGTGGGGAGAGGGGGGAGAGGGGGGAGAGGGACGGCCGGGGCGGCCAGGGCTGCCAGCCACTAGGTCAGCATCGCATACGCCACCACAGCCATCGCCGCCCCGATGAGTTGCCCCACCAGCACATCCGTAATGAAGTGCATCCGCAGATAGACCCGGGACGCGGCGACCAGCACCGCCAGCGCGAGCGCGGGCAGGGTCACCTGGCCCCAGGCAAGCAGCATGGGGAGCGTAACGGCTGTCGCGGCGCAGGCGTGGCCGGATGGAAAGGAAAAGGCGTCGGGCACATGGCCCAACGCCTCCAGACCCACACAGGCTTGGTGCGGCCGCGGTCGGACCACCGTTCGTTTGAGCAGTTGCACCACCACGTGCGAGGCCGCATTGGCAACCGCCATCACGATGGCGACCCGGCGGCTCGCCGGAAGGGCCAGGAGCCCGAGGGTGACAGCACTCGTCACCCGGGCGCCGCCCAGGTGGGTCAGCACCCGGAACCCACGGTCGATCCAGGCTGGGACCTGCCTGGCCGCGAGTCCATTCATCCATGCCCGGTCGAGGGCCGCCAACTGCGTCACCAGCGTCCGCATCGCGCTTCCGGTTTGCGCCGAGAGTACGATCGGAGGCCCGGGTAACGCCAGTGCGGAGGGCAGGTAACGGGGGGATAACAAAGACATTGGATGATTGGGGATTGGATGATTGGATGTCATTCTGCCCCAATCATCCAATCACCAATCCTCCGATCATCCGATGCCTAAGGCTTTCCCTTCGCTCCCAGAATCCTCTCCACTCCCCGCCGCGTGTCCTCATACTTGAGTTCGCCCTTCACCGTCTCCAGCCTCGGCTTGCCGATGGAGTCCGGCACGGTCTGGCGGAACGCGCCCAGGACCCAGCCGCGGACGTAGGGCCGCTCGTCGTTGAGATGGGTGGTCAGGGTGTCGAGCGCGCGGCCGCTGCCGGAGCGGGTCAGCACCCCCAGCACCAGCGCGGCGAACTGATGCTCGCCCAGCCTGGCGCTGAGCTGATCCACCATGCTGGTATCGCCCGTCTGCGCGATTCCGAAGAACGCGGCCTGCTGGATGACGTCCCGGTAGGAGGGCGTGGCCATGGCCTGGGCCAGCAACGGCTGCACCCCGTCCGCCTTCATTCTCACCAGCGCGGTGACGGCGGCGGCCTGCACCTGGTAGCTGCGGTCGTTCCGGAACCGATCCTGCGCCAACTCCCGCGCCCGGGCGCCGCCCAGCTGTCCCAGGGCGGTCACGGCCGCCACCCGCACGGCCGCGGAGGTGTCCTTGAGCGCGCTTTCCAGAGGTGAGAGGGCCACCGTTGCCGGGAACCCGCCCAGCGCCTGGGCCGCCTGCACCCGGGTGAGGTAGTAGTCGGCCCGGGTCGCGGCGCCCGCGAGCGCGGCGGCGGCGGCCGGGTCGTCGGTCCGTTTGCCCAGCTGCTCGATCACCCAGTTCCGGTTCCAGAGGTCCGGGTCCTGCTCCAGCTGGGCCGCCAGCCAGGCGGTCGGTTGCTCGAAGGTGAGTTTCTTGAGGATGGTATTGCC
The DNA here is from genome assembly GCA_050183505.1 of Gemmatimonadales bacterium. GTDB lineage: Bacteria > Gemmatimonadota > Gemmatimonadetes > Gemmatimonadales > GWC2-71-9 > JBFXBG01. The sequence goes on from JBFXBG010000221.1 coordinate 2,849, forward strand.
GTCGTCGAAGATGACCATGGTCGGGGCCGAGGCGACGCCGTCGATCCGGATGGTCTGTTCCCGCTGACTGAGCCACTCCCGGTGCACCACGTCCTTCCCGTCGGTCCCCACCCGGACGGTCACCGGCATGCGGAACACCTGGGGCGTGACGTAGCGCAGGCCGCTGCTGTCCGCGGTGGCGGTGTCCACCTGGGTCTGTTTGACGTTGAGCGCGAGGGACCTGGTGGTCGAATCGTACTGCGCGGCAACGGTGAACTCGGGGTATCCGGCCTGATAGACCCACTGATCCCAGAACCAGGAGAGGTTCTCGCCGGTGGCTTCGAGGAACGCCTGACGCAGGTCGTCGGTGGTGGCGTTATCGTAGGCGTGGGTCGTGAGATACTCGTGGATGGCGGCCCAGAACCGCTCCCGGCCGGTGTAGCGCTCCAGCATTCTGAGGACCAGGGCGCCGCGGGGATAGATGTTGTTCGAGCCCAGCGCGGCCAGCGGCATCCGGCGCCGGCGGTCGATCTGCATGAACTGGCGGTACTCGTCCAGGTAGTAATCGTCCTCCGCGTGGGCCCCGAGCTTCTCCCGCCAGTATTGCCCCGGCAGGTACTCGGCGAATCCCTCGTTGAGCCACATGTTGGCCCAGTCCTCGGTTGTGACCAGGTCGCCGAACCACTGATGGGCCAGCTCGTGCGGGATCAGGATGTAGGGATACCACGGGCGGTCCAGATAGGCCCGCTCATCCGGCAGCCAGTCCACCAGCGTCGTGGCGCTCACATTCTCCATGCCGCCGAAGAAGTCCGCCACCGTGGTCTGGGCGTACTTGGCCCAGGGATACAGCACGCCGGTGAGCCGGGAGTACACCTCGATCATGTCCGGGGTCACCTTGAACAGCGGCCGCGCGAGCGCGCTGTCTTCCCGGTAGACGTAATAGTCGACCGGCAGGCCGCGCCAGGCATCCCGGATCCGGACCAGCGGCGCCACGATGAGGGACACCAGGTACGTGGTCGAGGGTTTGTCCTGCCGCCAGGTCATCGTACGGGTGCCGTCGGCCCGGCGCACGTCGCCCGCGAGCGTTCCGTTGCTCACGGCCGTGTAGGTCGCCGGGACGGTGACCACCATCTCCCAGGTCATCTTGTCGTTGGGGAAGTCGTAGGTCGGGAACCAGTCGTGGTTGTTGTCGTCCTCTCCCTGGCTCCAGATCTGCTGCGGCCGGTGCGGCCGCCCGTCCGCCTTGATGAAGGTGAGCCCGCGGCCGTTCTCCACCTTCCCGCCGTAGGCGATGTCGAACCGGACCGTATCCCCGAAGCCGGCCGGTTTGCGCAGGTAGACGACCAGCGTGTCTCCCTGGCGGCCGGTCCGGAGCTCCCCGGCGCGGTCGGTGACACGCTTCACGTCCAGCAGCTTGCCGGCATCCAGGATGACGGAATCGAACACGGGCCGGAGCGCCACCAGCGTGGTGGCCACCCGGCCCTGAAAGGAGAGCGAGTCCCAGTCGAAATCCCGCAACTCGATCCGCTGGTGGATCAGGTCATAGTCGTGAGACCGGGTGTACTGGTCGTTGGCCATCCGCTCGGCGTTGGACTGGGCGGCCA
>JBFXBG010000222.1:0-4429 GCA_050183505.1 Gemmatimonadales bacterium
CGGCTCCACATCGGATTGGTCGGCGATTCGCAGAAGACCATCCGCGTCGAGGGCGTGATTTCCCGTTCGACGTTGCGGAGGTCGGTCATGTCGACGAAGCTGAACCGGAGCCCCATCCGGGTGTAGATCCGTTCCATGAGCCGGTGGGTGCCCCCGTAGAGATTCTCACCGCAGATGACGTGATCTCCCGTTGCCAGCAGCTTGAGGACGGCGTCGATCGCGGCCAGCCCGGACGCGAAGGCGAACCCGTGGCTGCCGCCTTCCAGGCTGGCCACGTTCCGCTCCAGGGCCTCCCGGGTGGGGTTCTGGGTCCGGGCATACTCATAACCCTTGTGCCGGCCTAAAGCTTCCTGGACGTAGGTCGATGTTTGATAGATGGGCGTCATCACCGCCCCCGCCAGCGGGTCGGGGGTCTGGCCGGCATGGACCGCCCGGGTGGCGAAGCCCTCTTCAGCGTGTTCTGGTGTGATCCGGGTCATAGGCGGACGGTGAAAGTCGAGCGAAGGTTATGGGCATGGCAGAGACGCGGCAAGGCGGGGCGGGCTCCAGACCGGGTGCGGTTGTTGCCGGGCCGCGGGTGCCATACCTTGGTCGGGTGACCACCGATCCGGCCCTTTCCACCGGTCTCCCCGCCAGCAGCGCCCGCTGCCTGATCGTCGATGACGACCCCCAGGTCCGGCACGCGCTGGTCCGGGTCGTCACCGGGCAGGGGCTGGCGTGCTTCGAAGCCGGCAACGGGCGCGAGGCCCTCGAACTGCTCGATCGGATCGGCGAGGTTCCCCTGGTCATCTCCGACCTCCATATGCCGGAGCTGGACGGCATGGGGCTGCTGCGCGAGCTGCGCCAGAGGCATCCCGATACGGCCGTGATCGTGCTGACGGCCGTCGCCGAAGTGCAGACGGCGGTCACCTGCCTGCACCTTGGAGCGCTGGATTACATGGCCAAGCCGGTGATCATCGACGAGGTCCGCGCCCGGGTCCAGCGGGCCCTCGAACGGCGGGACCTGACCCTGCAGAACCGCTTCTACCAGAAGCATCTCGAGCAGCGGGTCCGGCAGCAGTCGCAGCGGATCAAGGAGCTGTTTCTGGAAGGCGTGCAGACGCTGGCGCACGCACTGGAAGCCAAGGATCCCTATACCCGGGGCCATTCCAAGCGCGTGAGCCTGTACGCGGTCAAGACGGCGGTGGTCCTGGGCTATGCGGGCGATTCCCTGGAAGACATCCGGATCGGCGGCGAGCTCCACGACATCGGCAAGATCGACACCCCGGAGGCGATTCTCAACAAGCCCGGGCCGCTCACCAGCCAGGAATTCGAGCGGGTGACCCAGCACACCATTCTCGGCGAACGTATCCTGGCGCCGCTGCTCCGGGAGAATCCGGTTGCGCTCCGCATTGTCCGGTCCCATCACGAGCGGCTCAACGGCAGCGGCTTTCCGGACCGGCTGAAAGGCGACCAGATCCCCTTCGAATCCCGCATCGTGTCGGTGGCGGACGCCTTTGACGCGATGACGACGAACCGGGCGTATCGGTCGTCCCGCACCCCGACCGAAGCGTACGAAGAGCTGAGACGCTGTACCGGTTCCCAGTTTGATCCCGCGATTGTCGAGGCTTTTCTCCAGGCCTTCGGAGATCCCACCCTGCTCCCCATCCAGGTCCCCGCGGCCTGAACCGCCCGGGCCCGCTCCGCCCGGTGTCAGCCCACCCGGGCATGCGCTATCTTTTGGCGCCATGTCCGATACCCTCATGATCAGCGTGTCCGGGATGCGGGGCCTGGTCGGCAAGGACCTCACCCCGGAACTCGTCGCCCGGCATGCCGCCGCTCTGGGCGCGTGGGCCCGTGCGCGCGGGCGTCCCCGCGTGGTCCTTGGCCGGGATGCCCGCACCAGCGGTCCGATGTTCACCCACGCCGCCACCGCCGGCCTCATGTCGGTCGGCGCGGACGTGATCGACGTCGGCATGGTGCCGACGCCCACTGTGCAGCTCGCCGTAGAATACCACGAGGCGGGTGCCGGCCTCATCCTCACCGCCAGCCACAACCCGATCGAATGGAACGCGCTCAAGTTCGTCGGGCCGGATGGCATCTTCCTGGACGGGGAGGCCGGGACCGCCGTCCGCGGCCTGGCCGAGTCCGGGCCTGAGCGCGCCGGCTGGGACGGGATCGGTCGGGTCTCGGAAGATCCGGAGGCGATCGACCGGCATCTCGCCCAGATACTCGCGCTTCCCCAGATCGATCCCGATGCCATCCGGTCGCGGGGGTTCCACGTCGCACTGGACTGTGTTCGAGGCGCCGGCGGCACGACCATACCCCGCCTGCTCGACCTGCTCGGGTGCAGGGTGAGCGGCATCAATCTGGAAACCGACGGGCGGTTCCCCCGGGCGCCCGAGCCCCTGCCGGAGAACCTGGGGGAACTGAGCCGGCTGGTCCGGACTTCGGGAGCGGATCTCGGCTTCGCGGTGGACCCGGATGTCGATCGCCTGGCGGTGGTAGACGGCGCCGGCACGCCGATCGGTGAGGACTACACCCTGGCGCTGGCTGTCCGCGCCATGCTTGCCGACGGCGGGCAGCGGCCCGCCGATACACCGGTGGTGGTGGCCAACCTCTCCACCAGCCTGGTCGTGGAAGATGCCACACGGGAGTGTGGTGGACGCTTTGTCCGCGCACCGGTGGGCGAGGCCAACGTGGCCCGGTCGATTGTCGCGGAGGGCGCGATCCTCGGAGGGGAGGGGAATGGTGGGGTCATCCTCCCGTCTCTTCATGTAGGGCGTGACGCCCCGGTGGGGGTGGCGCTAATCTTGCATCTCCTGGCCCGCACCGGCCGGTCCGTATCCCAGGTGGTTGCGGCCGCGCCACGATACCAGATTGTGAAGGCCAAGGGGCCCCGGGGAAAGGACTTGCGCCCGGTCTACTCGGCCCTCCGCAAGCAGTTTCCCGAGGCCGCGGCGGATGAGCGGGACGGGCTCCGTCTGGCCTGGCCCGACCGGTGGGTGCATCTTCGGCCATCCGGGACCGAGCCGATCATCCGGTTCATCGCCGAGGCCCCGACGCGCACCGACGCCGAGCGCCTGGTTGAGGCCTGCCAGCAACTACTTCAGACCTAGGACTGCCATTCCATGTGCGGCATAGTGGGATATGTGGGGCCCAGGCAGGCTGCGGGACTTCTCATCGAGGGTCTGCGCCGCCTGGAGTACCGCGGCTACGATTCCGCGGGCCTGGCCATCATCAACGGCCGCGGGCTCGAGGTCGTGAAGGCGGCCGGCAAGCTCTCCTCCCTGGAACAACAGCTGAAGCAGCATGTCCCGGCCGGCACGGTCGGCGTCGGGCACACCCGCTGGGCCACCCACGGCGCCCCGACCACCATCAATGCTCACCCGCATACCGACCAGGCCGGGCGGATTGCGGTGATTCACAACGGCATTATCGAAAACTCGGGCAGCATCCGCCTCGCCCTGCAGCAGCGGGGCCACACCTTCAAGTCCGAAACCGATACCGAGGTGCTGGCCCATCTGATCGGGGAGCTGTACGACGGGAACCTCGAGGAGGCGGTCGCCTCGGCGCTCCGTGAGGTGGACGGAGCCTACGGCATCGCGGTCATTTCGTCGGAGGAGCCCAACACCGTGGTGGCGGCCCGCAAGGGATCCCCGCTGCTGGTCGGGGTGGGAGAGGACGAATACTTCGTGGCGTCGGACGCGTCGGCCCTGCTGGCCTACACCCGGTCGGTGGTGTACCTCGACGACGGCGAGATGGTCGTCCTCACCCGGGACGGCTACCACGTGCGGGATCTCGAAGCGACCCGCATTGAAAAGCCCGTCAACCAGATCGAGTGGGACCTCGCGACGATCGAACGCGGCGGCTACCCCCACTTCATGCTGAAGGAGATCTTCGAACAGCCCGAGAGCGTGCAGAACACCCTGCGGGGCCATCTGCTCGAAGACGAGGGGACATCCCGGGTCAGCGGCCTGAACCTCTCGGACGACGATATCAAGAAGATCCAGCGCATCATCATCACGGCCTGCGGTACCTCCTGGCACTCCGCGCTGATCGGGGAGTACATGATGGAGGAGCTGGCCCGGATTCCGGTGGAAGTGGAGTACGCGTCCGAGTTCCGCTATCGGAACCCGGTGGTGGATGAGCGGACCCTGGTCATCGGAATCTCCCAGTCGGGCGAGACCGCCGACACCCTGGCCGCCATCCGCGAGGCCAAGCACCGGGGCGCCCGGACGATCGGGCTGGTCAACGTGGTCGGGTCGACCATCGCCCGGGAGGTCGACGGCGGCATCTACCTGCACGCCGGCCCTGAGGTCGGCGTGGCCAGCACCAAGGCGTTCACCAGCCAGGTGGCGGCGCTGGCGCTCATCACGCTGCGGTTCGCCCGGCTGCGCCACCTGAGCATCCTGCAGGGGCGCGAGTTCATCCAGCAGCTCAAGGAGCT
>JBFXBG010000223.1:0-4405 GCA_050183505.1 Gemmatimonadales bacterium
GGGGCCGGAAGTCCGGCCCCCTCGATCGTTGCTGACTCACCCCTGCCGGGGCTCCACCGGCAACCCCCGCGCCTGCCACCCGGCCCAGCCGCCCCGGAGGGCGCGCGCACCTGCAAAGCCCGCCTGCTGAAGTTCTCGCGCCACCCGGGCGCTTGTGGCCTCGTCCTTTCAGGCACAGTACCCCACCAGCCAGCCCTGTCGCGGGAGGGCCAGCCGGGCCGCGTTGTCCACGGGACGGTCCGGGGGCAGCCGGACCGCCCCCCGGGCCTTGACCTCGCTCCCGAGCCAGGCGTTGTCGGTTCTCACGTCGAGCAGGGTCACGGGCTGGCCGGATTGCCGCAGCCGGTCCAGTTCGTCGAACGTGATGAGAACCGGATCGTGCACCAGTCCGTCAGGGGGCGACGCACCGGGCGGCGGGACCGGGGGAGCAGGGACGGGCTGCACCGTCGCGGCCGCGCCGGCTGCGGGCGTGAGCCGCCGGGTCAGAATCACCGCGAGCAGGCCGTGAAAGATGACCGAGAACAGGACCACCAGGGCCACGATGGGGAACAGGACCGCACTCTCCCGCACGCCGGCGAAATAGGGGACCAGTACCAGCAGCAGGCTGCTGAGCGCGCGGGGACCGTACCAGACCACCAGATCACGGCCCGCGCGGTCCAGCGCCCCGCCCCGGAGCACCAGGAACAGGACTGCGGAACGTCCCAGCAGGCCGACCACGGCGAAACCGAGCACCCGCAGGGTGATGACATCCAGTCCGGTCCAGATCAGGTACGCCCCGAAGGCCACAAAGGTGAAGAGGAGGAACATCTCGGCGGTGGCCTGGCCGAAATCATGGAAGCACTCGCACATGTCCACGTCCACCATCGCCACCGTCAGGCCCGCGGCGAAGGCCGCCATGAACCCGCTGCCATGCACCGCCTCCGCGGCCGCGTAGGCGGTGAACGCGATGCCGAGCACGTACAGCGACTCGTAATCCCGCCGCATGCCCACGCGCGTGCGGACGGCCGCCAGAATCCCCACGGCGGCGAGCCCCACCGCGGCCCCGGCGACCGGACCCAGCAGGAAGACATCCAGCAGCGTCCGGAAGACCTCTCCACTCGCCCCGTCGCCCGCCGCCGGGTGCAGGAAGCCCATCGCGATGAGGACGATCGGCAGAACGACCACGTCGTTGAGGCCGCTCTCGACCTGGAGGGCGAACCGGGCCGCGACGGGGACGTCGTCCCGGCGCAGGACCCCACGCATCATCACCGGGTCGGTCGAGGCGAGCGCCGCGCCGAGAATGGCCGCGAGCGGAACGCTGAGCCCCAGGAGCCCCCAGGCGGCCAGCGCAATGAGCCCGGCCGACACCAGCGTCCCGGGTCCCAGGACCGTGAACGCCAGCCTGGCATGACGCCTCAGGCCCGCGATGTCCATCGTGACCGAATCGCTGAAAAGGACCAGAACCAGGCTGAGCGTGGAGATGGTCCGGAGCGCGGGTGAATCCAGGTTCAGCGCGATCAGCTTGAGCCCGTAGGGCCCGAGCAGCACCCCCAGGATGAGAAACATGGCCACCTGTGGAATCCCGGTCCGGTCCACTACGCCCGACAGGAGGGCCGCAACCAGGATGACCACGCCGATCAGGGCGACGGCGGCGACAAAGGTTTCTGCGGAAAAGGCCATTGGAGCCGGTGTGCCAGGGGTGCGAGTTGAACCGGGGACGGAGTTACGGGAACGCCAGGCCGGACTCCTGAAAGCACCAGCCGGTCCGGCGGGTTCCCAAGCTCACCCGGCTAGCTTAGTGTTTTGTCTGCCAAATTGACCCTCTACGTCCGCCATTCGATAAATTATGCCCAAGCGTGACTTTCTGGCCAATCCCGATCTTTCCCGCGACGAGACCACCGCGCTTGTCCGGCTTGCCCGGGAGATGAAGGCCGGCCAGCTCGATGGTAAGCCACTGGCGGGGAAGACGTTAGGAATGGTCTTCGCCAAGAGCAGCACCCGGACCCGGGTTTCCTTCGAAGTGGGCGCCACCCAGCTGGGCGGCCATGCCCTGTTCCTTTCCTCCCGGGATATCCAGCTGGGACGTGGCGAGCCCATTCGGGATACCGCCAGGGTCCTCTCGCGGTACCTCGACGGGATCATGATCCGGACGTTTGCGCATGCCGACGTCGAGGAGCTGGCCCGCTACGCCTCGGTTCCGGTGATCAACGGTCTCACCGACCTGCTGCATCCCTGTCAGCTGCTGGCCGACCTCCTCACGGTACAGGAGAACCTGGGTACCTGGGAGGGCAAGGTGGTGGCATGGATCGGCGACGGCAACAACATGGCCAACAGCTGGATCCAATGCGCCGGGCTCCTGGGATTCGAGCTGCGGCTGGCCTGTCCCGAGGGGTACGAGCCCAACCGCGAGATCTTCGAGCGGAACCAGTCCCGGACCACCCTGGTGGTGACCGAGGACCCGGACGAGGCGGTCGAGGGCGCCCATGTCATCAACACCGACGTGTGGGCCAGCATGGGGCAGGAGGCGGAATCCGATGTGCGGAACCAGGCGTTCCAGGGATACACCGTCGATGCCGAGCTGATGAAGCTGGCGGATCCCGAGGCCATCTTCCTGCACTGCCTGCCGGCCCACCGGGGTGAGGAAGTCGCCGAAGACGTACTCGAAGGCCCCCGGTCACGAGTGTGGGACCAGGCCGAGAACCGGCTCCATGCGCAGAAGGCCCTGATGGCGATGCTCATGGGCCGCGGCAACTGATCGCTCAGGGCAGCACCGGCACAGTCCGCCGGACATCCGGCACCCGATACCCGCTACGGACGGAGCACTGATGACCGCACCACTGAAACGGACTCCGCTCTACGACATTCATGTCGCGCTTGGCGGCAAGATCGTTCCCTTCGCCGGCTGGGAGATGCCGGTCCAGTACCCGGCCGGGATCATGGCGGAGCACCGGGCCGTGCGCAGCGACGTGGGGATCTTTGATGTCTCCCACATGGGGGAGATCGAAGTCACCGGGCCGGACCGCAACGCCTTCGTGAACCGCGTGACCTGCAACGATGTCGGGGCACTCGCCGCGGGGGAGGTGCAGTATTCGGCCATTCTGTCGGCCGAAGGAACCTTCCTCGACGATTGCACGGTCTACCGGTTCGAAGACAAGATCATGCTGGTGGTCAACGCGGCCAACGTCGACCGCATCTGGACCCACGTGGTGAGCCAGAAGGGCGGCGCGAATATCCGGCTCAAGAACATCTCGGACGAAGTCGGTCTCCTGGCCCTGCAGGGCCCGCGGGCCGAAGCCGTGCTGCAGGCCGTCTCGGAACTCCGCCTCGAGGATATCGGGTACTACCGCTTCAGCAGCGGCACGGTCGCGGGCGCGGGATGTTTCGTGTCCCGCACCGGCTATACCGGCGAGGACGGTTTCGAGCTGTACTGCCGGTGGCGGGACACCGTGACCCTGTGGAACGCCCTGACCGGGCCGGGGAAGGCCGCGCCCATCGGGCTGGGCGCCCGGGATTCCCTCCGGCTCGAGATGGGCTACGCGCTCTACGGCCACGAGATCGACGAGAACTGTACGCCGCTCGAAGCCGGCCTCGGCTGGATCGTCAAGCTGGACAAGGGCGCCCCGTTCCTGGGGGCCGAGGCCCTGCGGTTGCAGAAACAGAACGGCGTAACCCGCCGGCTGGTGGGCTTCAAGCTCGCCGGGCGCGCGTTCCCGCGTCCGGGCTACCCGGTCTTCTTCGATGACCGGCAGGTCGATGTGGTGCGCAGCGGAACCATGAGCCCCTCCCTGGGCTACGCCATCGGCACCACGTATCTGCCGATTGCCGCCGCCAGGGCCGGTACCCGGTTTCAGATCGAATGCCGGGGTGAGCGGCAGGAGGCGGAGGTGGTGAAGCTGCCGTTCTGGACCGGGGGCTCGGCCAGGAAGAAGAAGTAGCCCCGGCCGGCCGGATGAGAGTCGCGATTCTGACCATCAGCGACGCCGGGGCGCGGGGCGAGCGGGCCGACACGTCCGGCGACCGGATCGCCGCCTGGGTGTCGGAACGCGGGTATGTCCTTGCGGCCCGGGATCTGGTTCCGGACGACGTGGACCTGATCGCGGAACGGGTAGCGGCCTGGTGTGACGGCCGCACCGCCGACCTCGTGCTCACTACCGGCGGGACCGGACTCACCCTCCGGGATGTCACCCCGGAGGCAACCGCCCGGATTCTCGAGCGGGATGTCCCGGGAATCGCGGAAGCGATGCGGGTCAGCGTGCTCTCCCGCTTTCCCCGTGCCATGCTCTCCCGCGGGCGGGCAGGGCTGCGGGGCCGGAGCCTGGTGGTGAACCTGCCCGGCAGCCCGGTAGGCGTGCAGGACGGTCTGGCGGTTCTGGACCAGGTGGTCGAGCACGCCGTGCAGCTGATCCGGGGCGAGCAGACGGATCAT
>JBFXBG010000224.1:0-4393 GCA_050183505.1 Gemmatimonadales bacterium
ACCCCCGCCCCGGACCGCGACTACCGGGCGCGTGACGCACATTCAATTGCGGGAGACGGGAAAAGGTTCCAGGGGCGGGGAAGGGGGGGTGGGGAGGGGGGAGGGATTGAGGGATTGAGGGATTGAGGGATTGAAGGAATTGAGGGATTGAGGGATTGATAGATTGAGGGATTGGATGAGAAATGCGACGGTCTCGGCCAACCGGTCGAGCATTGACGCCTCGATCAATCCCTCAATCCCTCAATCCCTCAATCTATCAATCCCTCAATCCCTTCAATCCCTCACTCTACCGTTCAGTTCCCGGCCTTCCACTCATCGTTCCCCGGGTTCGCGTCGAAGAACTCGCCGTCGGCGTTGACCCGGGCCGCGATGATCGGCTGTTTGCCGATGAGGGTGGCCGTGAAGGTATTCCCGGCATACCAGATTTCGACCGGGTACTTGAGGACTTCAGTGGTGCTGTCGGCGTAGGTGAGGGTGAGTTCCACCGGCATGACCATGGTGCCCGCGTTCTTCAGCGTGATCCGGGCCGCGTTCATGCCGGCCTGGCTGCGTTGGGTCACGTTGTCGACCGCCTGGTCGTTGACCGCCGTGGTGTAGATCCATTCCCGCCAGAACCAGGACAGGTCCTCTCCCGAGACGTCGTTCATGGTCCGGATGAAATCGGCCGGCTGGGGGTGTTTGAAGGCCCACCGGCTGATGTACTCCCGGAAGGCGGCGTTGAAGACCTCGGGGCCCAGGACCTTGTCGCGCAGCACGGTCAGCATCATGCCGGGCTTGAGGTAGGCCAGGGTGCCCAGGTTGGAGTTGTTGATGTAGCGGTTGGCGGGCGTGATCATCGGCTGGGCGGTCGGCTGCAGGTCGTTCTGCACCACGAACCGCGCTTCGGCCAGATGGCGCCGGGTGTCGTCCCGGTTGAAGTAGGCCTCCTCCGAATGGATGTTGATGAAGGTGTTGAAGCCTTCGTCCATCCAGGCGTAGCGCCGCTCGTTGCTCCCCACGATCATCGGGAACCAGTTGTGCCCGATCTCGTGGGTGATCACGCTGTAGACGTTCTCCCGGCCCCCGTCATTCGATTCCATGGCCAGCATGGGATACTCCATGCCGGAGACCGGGCCCTCGACCACCGAGATCTGGGGATAGGGATACCGGAACCACTGCTCGCTGTATTCCCTGATCGAGAACCGGGCCATCCGCGCCGCTTCCTGCCAGACGCTCTTCGCGGCCGGCCGGTAGTAGCTGTAAGCCATGGTGCCGTCCCAGCTGGAGGCGTCCCACAGGTAGTCGGGCGCCGCGGCCCAGGCCACGTCCCGGACGTTCTCCGCCTTGAAGTGCCAGGTGAGCATGCCGTCCTGCCGGGGACGCGCTTCCCCGCTCTGGAGCTCGGCTTCGGTCACGATCTGGATCGTGGTGTCCGACCTGGCGGCGGCCGCCAGCCGCTGCCGCTGCGCCGCGGTGAGCACCTCCTGCGGGTTCTGCAGCACGCCAGTGCCGGCCACGATGTAGCCCGCCGGGACGGTGACGTGGAAATCGAAGTTGCCGTATTCCAGGTAGAACTCGCCCTGGCCCAGGTAGGGATCGGTATTCCAGCCCAGCACGTCGTCGTATACGGCCATGCGGGGATACCACTGGGCCAGTTCGTAGAGACTCCCGTCCCGGCCCATCCGGTCGGCCCCGTGCTCGGGACTGTGGAAGTGGTAGTCGATCCGGAGCAGGGTGGAGGCCCCCGGGGCCAGCGGTCCGGCGAGGTCGACCTCCATCATGGTATCGTCCACCCGGGACTTCACCTCCCGCGGCGCCGGGGCCACCGCCCGGGGGCGGTTGGCGCCGGCCGGGGGCCGGACCGCGGCCAGCTGGACGATGCCGTCGATGTCGAACCCCCCGGCGAACCCGGCGCCGCCGAAGCGGCTGCCGGCGGCGTTGAGCATGGAGCCGATGCTGCCCGGCCGGAACAGATTCTGGTCCATCTGGAGCCAGAGGGTGGCCAACGTATCCGGCGAGTTGTTGGTGTACCGGATGGTGACGGTTCCCTTGAGCGCCTTGGCGGCCGTGTCCAGCGTGGCCGAGATGGTATAGTCGGCCCGCTGCTGCCAGTAGGCCGGGCCGGGCTCACCGTTGGGGCGCCGGATGTCGTTGCCGGGCGGAAGCGCCAGGGCGGCGAACACGCTCGTGTCCCCGACGGCGGGCGGGATGGTGACGCTCGGCACCGGCCGCCTGGGAGTCGGCGGGGTCGGCGGGGTAACCGGCTGCTGGGCGGCGAGCGGTGCGGCCGCCAGGGCCAGCAGAAGACTCCAGGTACGCATGAGGCCTCGATGGAATGGTCGTGAGGGAAACTTCGCGGCGAAGGATGAACCCCGGATGAATGCCATTGGATGATTGGATGATTGGATGACTGGAGGACTGGGAGGAGGAGTCGAGTGCCGGGGTGGTCGCTCCCCCGCGGAAGCGATGTTCATGTCCAGTCATCCAATCACGAAATCATCCAATGATCCAATCCCTACAGTCTCGGCAGCGTCACCCCCCGCTGGGCCTGATACTTCCCCTTCTTGTCGGCGTAGCTGGTCTCGCAGACGTCGTCCGCGTCGGCCTCGAAGAAGAGCACCTGGCAGATCCCCTCGTTGGCGTAGATCCGGGCGGGCAGGGGGGTGGTATTGGAGATCTCCAGGGTGACATGCCCTTCCCATTCCGGCTCGAAGGGGGTCACGTTGGTGATGATGCCGCAGCGGGCGTAGGTCGACTTGCCCACGCAGATGGTCAGCACGTTCCGGGGAATCCGGAAATACTCGACCGACCGGGCCAGGGCGAAGCTGTTGGGGGGGACGATGCAGATCTCGCCCTCGAAGGGCACGAAACTGCGGGAATCGAACTCCTTCGGGTCCACGATCGCCGAGAGTACGTTGGTGAAGATCTTGAACTCCGGCGCCACCCGCATGTCGTACCCGTAGGAGGAGACCCCGTAGGAGATCACCTTCCGGCCCTGGGCATCCACCTGGCGGACCTGGCCGTCGACGAAGGGCTCGATCATACCGTGTTCGGTGGCCTGGCGGCGGATCCAGCGGTCGGATTTGATGGACATGGGCTCGAGGGCGGACGGGCGGACTGGCGGGCAGGCGGACGGTAGGTCCCTGACCCCCGGTAGGGAACGGAAGGCGGGAAATATAGCATCGACACGGGCCCGCGGTGAGGGAGCCGCCGTGGCCGCCGTCGACCTCCGGCGTGATTCCACGGCCCGCCTGCCCGCCGGCCCGCCTGCCCGCCGCCCTCGGGTTGAGAACCGCCCGAGCCCGCGTTACCTTCCCACGTGAAATTTTTCACGAAACACGTTCCCACACCAGCCGATGCTCCGCGCCTACCTGCCGATCCTGCTGGTCATCGCCTTTGTCATCGCGAACGCGATCCTCATGATCGGGCTCTCGACCTTCCTGTCGAGCACCCGCCCGACCCCTGTCAAATCGACCCCCTATGAGTCCGGCATGCCGGTGCTGGGGGATGCCCGGGAGCGGTTTTCGGTCAAGTTCTATCTCGTGGCGATGCTGTTCATCATCTTCGACATCGAGACCGTCTTCATGATTCCCTGGGGGGCGGCCTTCCAGCAGTTGACCGCACTCCGTGGACTCCTTCTTATTGAAATGCTGGTATTCGTGGCCATTCTGGCCGTGGGATACGTCTATGTGTGGAAGCGGGGGGCGCTGCAATGGGAGTAATGCCCTTGAATGCGGCCCCGGAGACATCCGGGGTTGAGATTGCCGGCGTGTCGCCCAACTGGATCACGACACGCCTTGATTTCCTTGCCAACTGGGCCCGGTCCAACTCGCTGTGGCCCATGCCGTTCGGAACCGCCTGCTGCGCCATCGAGTACATGGCGACCGCCGCCAGCCGGTTCGACCTGGCCCGGTTCGGGATGGAGCGGCAGAGCTTCTCCCCCCGCCAGGCGGACGTGCTGATCTGCGCCGGCCGGCTGCCGTTCAAGCTGGCGCCGGTCATCCGCAGGATCTGGGACCAGATGCCCCAGCCCAAGTGGTGCATCTCCATGGGAGCCTGCGCTTCCTCCGGCGGCATTTTCGACAACTACGCCATGGTGCAGGGCATCGATACCATCGTCCCGGTGGACGTCTACGTGCCCGGCTGCCCGCCCCGTCCCGAGGGCCTGATCTACGGGATCACCCTCCTCCAGAAGAAGATCCGGGGCGAGACCATCGCCGATCCCGCCCTGCGGGAGGAGCGCCTGGTCAGCGACTCGGGGCTGTTCCTGCCGGTCGAACGGGTGGACGAGCTTTCCGAGCCGTTCGGCAATTCCGTGTCTCAGACGAGGTCGTCATGACCGCCGCGGCCCCGACCCCGGACCCGGGTGCCGCAGGCGCGCGGGTGTCTCCGTCGATCCCGGCGCTCCGGTCGG
>JBFXBG010000225.1:0-4373 GCA_050183505.1 Gemmatimonadales bacterium
ACCGGACAGTCAACGGCGTGCTGCACGAGCATCAGGTCTACCGGATTGATCATTACCTGGGCAAGGAGACGGTGCAGAACCTGATGGTATTCCGGTTCGCCAACTCGATCTTCGAGCCGGTGTGGAACCGCCAGCAGGTCGCCCACGTCCAGATCACGGCGGCGGAGTCGGAGGGAGTGGGGCACCGGGCCGGGTACTACGAGGGGGCCGGGGTCGTGCGGGACATGTTTCAGAACCACCTGCTCCAGCTGCTCGCACTGACGGCGATGGAACCGCCGGTGACGTTCAAGGCGGAGGCCGTCCGGGACGAAAAAGTGAAGGTCCTGCGGGCCATCCGGCCGGTCGACCTGAGCGGGCGGTCGGTGGATGCCGTCCTGGGTCAGTATGGGCCGGGGCGGGCGGATGACGAGGCGGCGCACGGCTACCGCGAGGAAGACCGGGTCGCGGATGATTCCCGGACGGCCACCTACGCGGCGGTCAGGTTTCTGATCGACAACTGGCGCTGGCGCGGCGTGCCGTTCTACCTCCGCTCCGGCAAGCGGCTCCCCCGCCGGGTGACGGAGATCGCGATTCAATTCCGCGATCCCCCGCACCTCATGTTCCCCCTCCCCCAGGGCGAGACCATCGCCCCCAACGTCCTGGCGTTCCGGATCCAGCCGGATGAAGGCATCTCCCTGTGTTTCCAGGTGAAGACGCCGGGTGTAGACGTGGCCATGACCACCGTCGGCATGGACTTCACCTATGCCCGCGCGTTCGACGGCGAGGCCCACTCGGCCTACGAGACATTGCTGCTCGACTGCATGCTGGGAGACGCAACTCTGTTCAACCGGAGCGACTCGGTCGAGGCCGCGTGGGAGGTGGTGGATCCGGTCATCACGTGGTGGGACAAACACAAGGGGACCGATCTGCCGAACTACGCGGCCGGCAGCTGGGGCCCGGCCGCCGCCGACCAACTGCTGGCCCGGGACGGCTTCCGCTGGCGCCAACCATGAAGACTTCTGCACCTGCGGCGAGAATCATCCAAGGGTGACCCGCGTCACCGATGGATTCAGGGGGCGGTCGCCATCTTGGCGACCGTTCCCTTTTTTGTCATTACCCCGGGTTACGGGTGGGCCGGAGCGGGCATTCCGCTCCGGCAGGCCCAGGTGATCCTCTTTCGAGCGAGTTCCCATGCGTCTCGTCGCTGCCCTGTCGGTCGGCCTTCTGCTGTTCGGTGGCGTTCCGTCCGATGCCGGCGCCCAGGCAACGGGCCGCCGGGGGCTGGTGCTCGGTGCGGGCGCGGGACGGGGGCTCGCCCGTCTCGCGTGCGGGATCTGCCAGGCGGAGCGCCAGGGCGGCCTGACCGGCTACGTCCAGGCCGGAGTGATGGCGGGTGGTTCGGTCCTGCTGGGGCTCGAAGGGGCGGGATGGCTGCGGGATGAGGCGGGGGTCAACCAGAGAATCTGGACTCTCACCGGAACCGCCAGCGTGTATCCCCGGGCCGTCTCGGGCCTGTACTTCAAGGGAGGGCTCGGCATGCTCAGCTACCGGGCCAGGGACGATGCCGACCAGTTCCGGTCGCGGGCCCTCAGCGCCAGCGTCGGGATGGGTTACGAGCTGCGGGTGGGCCGTTCCCTGACGGTGGCACCGTTCGCGGCGCTGTTCGCGACCGCCAATGCCGACCTCGATTTCAACGGCAGCCGGGTGGCCGGGGATGCGAGCTTCACACTGCTTCAGCTCGGTCTCGGCCTGACCCTCGACTGACCGACCGTCCGCCTGCCGGCCGGCTTCATGTTCCGGAGGATTCCGTGTCTCTGCTCTCTCTGATATCCCTGCGCGCCGCCCGGGGGCTGGCCCTGTTCAGCCTCCCGTCCGGGCTGCTCCTCCTGGCCGCCTGCGACAGCGGCCGTGGCGCCGGACCGGGCAGTGCCAGTGGCCCCAGCATGGCGTTCGGGATCTGGCAGCCCGGTCCCAACGACACCTGTACCGGGGAAATCCACGACCAGTACTCGGTGGTGGGGCCGGACGGCAAGCTCTACCCGACCTGGCATCCGCCGGTCGATCCCGCGACCGGATGCACCTTCGGTCATGAGCATGGCCGGGATCCGCGGGGCTCCGACCTGTTCCAGGACGTCGGGCTCATCCCGTTCGGGTACGCCAACGAGGTCCAGGACCTGGCCGACCCCGGGACCATGCGCCACGAGGATCACGTCGGACACAAGATCGAGTGGGAAAACGATATCGAGGTCCAGCTCGGCGACGGCCTGGCGGGGCAGATCCTCACGATCACCTGCGACGTGATGGTCAAACTGCATCAGGGGACCCATTCGAAGGACGCGTTCACCAATAACATGCACGAACTGGCCTACCACATCGAATGCACCGACGGGACTGCCATCCACTTCACGGTGCTAACCCCGATCGGGACGCCGGGAGAATTCGAGCGGAGTTGCGACCGGCAGACGATCGCCGTCGGCCCCGCGACGCCCCCGACTTCACCCAACGGCGGCGGCCGTCGCATCATCCCCGATCGGGGCTGCATCGATCAGTTCGTCCTGGTCCCGGCCGGACAGAATTCCCAGTTCGGCAGCGGGATCCATGAGAGCTGGGAGGTGTCGGTGAGCCTCCGGGCCGAGGACGGCCGGACCCTGGCCCACGTGAACCCCTACTTCCAGGTGGACAATCCGAGCCGGTTCTACGACCCCGCGCTGCCCAATGCCACCGGTCGTGTGATCGACGTCTGTTACGAAACGGAGAGCAACGGTGATCAGGCGCGAGGCGGGCTCTGCGACCAGTCCACCAACAACGGTCAGATCCAGGGGGTCACGTACGACGATCCCCGCTCGCTCTTCGACGGGACCCGGCGTTTCGTCGACATCAACGACAACCAGGTGGACAACGCCAACGGTCCCCAGGTGTGGTACACCGATCCGCTGGGGCGCCATGGCAGTCCCAGGGCCTTCACGGGCTCCATCCGCCAGAGAATCTCCAAGATCGACAACGACTACGGTTTTCAGCTTCAGGGCCCGGTGATCGGACGGAACCGGCGCTATGGCGGCAATGGGGTGCATGCGCCGAACTGAAGGCTGAAACACAGGAATGAGGGTCGAGGACTGAGGTACTGAGGGACCACTGCAGGACATGGGGGCGCCCGGGCGCTACCTTTGTCCCGTGCTCAGTCCTCAGTTCTCAGTCCTCAGTCCTCAGTCCTTTCTCGTGTCTGATCTGGAGCACGCCCGCGCCCTCGTCCTCCGTTACGGCTGGAACGCGACCGCGTACCAGCTGGTCAACCCCGGCATCGACTACTGGTTCACTCCCGACGGCGAGGGCGTCGTCGGCTACGTGCGTGCGGCCGGGGTCTGGGTCGCGGCCGGTGCGCCGGTGTGCGAGCCCGGGCGCCTGGCCGAGGTGGCGGCGGCGTTCGAAGCCCGGGCGGCGGCGGCGGGCGTGCCGGTCTGCTATTTCGGGGCGGAAGCCCGGCTCGAATCGATTTACCGGGGCCGGCCCGGGTATGCCATGGTCCGGCTGGGCTCGCAGCCGGTCTGGGCCCCCGGAGAGTGGCCGGAGATCATCGCGGGGAGGGCGTCTCTCAGGGCGCAGCTGAACCGCGCGCGCAACAAGGGGGTGGTCGTGGAGGAGTGGTCCGCGGCGCAGGCGGACCGGCATCCGGAGCTGCGTCGTTGCCTGGAGGAATGGCTTGAAACGCGGGGCCTCCCACCGCTCCACTTCATGGTCGAACCCGATACGCTGGCCCGGCTGTGGGACCGCCGCATCTTCGTGGCGCTTCGACATGGGCGGGTAACCGGCTTTCTGGTCCTCTCGCCGGTGCCGGTCCGTCATGGCTGGCTGGTGGAGCAGGTCGTCCGGGGCCATGACGCTCCCAACGGGACCGCCGAACTCATGCTGGATGCCGCCAGCCGGAGCCTGATCCGGGCCGCGGCGGGATACGTCACCCTGGGACTCGCTCCGCTCAGCGACCGGGGGGACGCGCCCCCGCCACGCAATCCGTTCTGGCTCCGGCTGGTTCTGGGCTGGGTCAGGGCCCACGGCCGCCGGTTCTACAACTTCCGCGGGCTGGAGACGTTCAAGGCCAAATTCTCACCCTCCCGCTGGGAGCCGGTATTCGCCATCGTGAACCGGCCGCGTTTCAGCCCCCGGATGCTGTACGCCACGGCGAAAGCGTTCACGGTGGAGCCGCCGTTTGTCGCGGTGGGACGCGCGATCCTGCGGGCGGCACGGCAGGAGGTCAGGTGGCTGAGGGAGAGGTGAGGGGAGGTGGGGAGAGGTGAGGGGAGGTGAGGAGAGGTGGGGAGAGGTGGGGAGAGGTGAGGAGAGGTGAGGAGAGGTGGGGAGAGGTGAGGAGAGGAGGGGAGAGGAGGGGAGAGGAGAGGGGG
>JBFXBG010000226.1:0-4340 GCA_050183505.1 Gemmatimonadales bacterium
CGGAGCCATCGAGCAGGACGCCGATCTGGTGGTCTTCATCCATCGACCCGAGATGTACAAGACCTTCGAGGACACCCGGGCCGAAGGCCTCGAAGGGAAGGCCGAGGTCATCGTCGGCAAGCAGCGAAACGGACCGACCGGCTCGGTCGAGCTGTATTTCCACAAGGCCTTCACCCGCTTCGACGACTATACCAAGCGCCAGCCGCAGGAGGCGTGATGGCCCGGGCCCGTTCCGTCTATCGCTGTACCGACTGCGGCCACGACCACCCCAAGTGGGTCGGCCGGTGCGAGGCGTGTGGCGCCTGGAATACCGTGGCCGAAGAGCCGGTGACGCTGCGGCCCGAGGGGCGGGCCGGCAGCCGGGCGGGCAGGCGGACAGGCCACACGGCCGGGCCCGCCCCGGCCCGCCTGCGGGACATCGAAGAGTCGCGACTGGTCCGGTGGGGCACCGGGCTGCTGGAGTTTGATTTCGTGCTGGGCGGCGGGTTCGTGCCGGGCTCGATGACGCTGGTCGGCGGAGAGCCGGGCATCGGCAAATCGACCCTGTTGCTGCAGGCGGCTGCCCGCATGGAAGCGGAGGGCCGCAAGGTCCTGTACGTGAGCGGGGAAGAGTCCCCGGAACAGATCCGGCTCCGCGCGGGGCGGCTGGAGGAGGACGCCGGGCCGGTGCACGTGCTGGGGGAGACCCGGCTCGAGGCCATCACCGAAGCGGCGCTGCTCCTCGGCGTGGAACTGCTCATTCTGGACTCGATCCAGACGGTCTATACCGAGGCCCTGGAGAGCGCGCCGGGAAACGTCGGGCAGGTACGCGAGTGCGCGGCGCGACTGATGCGCTTTGCCAAGGAAACCGGGATCGCCGTCGTGACCGTTGGACACGTCACCAAGGGCGGCGGTATCGCCGGCCCCAAGACGCTGGAACACATCGTCGATACGGTGCTCTACTTCGAGGGCGAGGCGTCGCACGACTACCGCCTGCTGCGGGCCACCAAGAACCGCTTCGGCTCGGTGGACGAACTGGGCGTCTTCTCCATGAGCGAACGCGGGCTGATCCCGGTCGCCAATCCGTCGGCCCTGTTCCTCTCCGCCCGGGGGGTGGAGACCAGTGGGAGTGCGGTGACCGCCCTCATGGAAGGAACCCGTCCGGTGCTGGTCGAGGTCCAGGCCCTGGCGGCCCGATCCGGGTTCGGCACGCCGCAGCGGGTGGCAACCGGCCTGGACCAGAAACGCCTGGCCGTGCTGCTGGCGGTGCTGGAGCGCCGGGGCGGCGCGTCGTTCGCCGAGCTGGATGTCTTCGTCCAGGTGAGTGCGGGGGTCCGTCTGACCGAACCGGGCGCGGATCTGGCCGTGGCGGCGGCGCTGGTTTCGAGCCTGCACAATCGTCCCGCCCCGCAGGACGTGCTGTTCCTGGGAGAACTCGGCCTGGGTGGAGAGATCCGGCCCATCGGCGGGCTGGAACGGCGCCTGTCCGAGGCGTCCCGGCTCGGATTCAGGCGCGCCTACGTGTCGTTCCGGAGTACCGCGACCGTCCCGGGAATCGCCCTGACCGGCCTGGAGCACATCGGCCAGCTGGTGAAGTCGCTTGCCGCGTGACGTCGGGGTCGTCGTGGTGGCCGGTGGGGAAGGCCGGCGGGTGGGTGGAGAACTCCCCAAGCAGTTCCGGCCGGTGGGCGGCGTACCCATGTTGCTGCGGGCGCTCCGGCCGTTCGTGTCGCATCCGGAGGTCCTCTGCACGGTGGTGGTGCTGCCGGAGCGCTGGGCGACAGACCCGCCCGAGTGGCTCGCCGGCCTGACCGGCGGTGGCCTGCGGATCGTTGCCGGCGGGGCCGAGCGCATGGACTCGGCCGAACGGGGCATCGAGGCGCTCCCGGCGGAGTGCGCCGTGGTGCTGGTGCACGATGCGGCCCGGCCGTTCGTGAGTCCCGATACGGTCGACAGGGTGATCGCCGCCGCGCGGCTGGGCGGTGGAGCCATCGCCGCCGCGCCGCTGGGAGACACCCTCAAGGAGTGCGATGACGCCGCCGCGCCCCTCGTGCGCCGGACGATCCCGCGCGAAGGGCTCTGGCGGGCGCAGACGCCCCAGGGGTTCCCCCGGGCATTGCTCGAGCGCGCGTATGCGGCCGCCCGCAGAGACGGGGTGCTCGGGACGGACGAGTCTCTGCTCGTCGAGCGGATCGGCGGGACGGTGCGGGTCGTTCCCGATGCCGCATCGAACCTGAAGATCACCACCCCGGAAGATCTCGATCTGGCCGAAGCGCTGGCCCGGATGTCCCCATGATTCTCCCGTTCCTGGCTCCGGCGGATGTGGACGCGGCGATTGCCCCGGTGCGTGAGCATCTGGATCGGGACGGCCTCCTGGCCTACCCGACCGAGACGGTCTACGGCCTGGGCTCGGCGCCGTCGCCCGGCGCCACCCACACCCTGGCGACACTCATGGGCAGGCCCGAGGGAAAACCGTTTCTCATCCTGGTTTCGAGCCGGGAGATGGCCGAGTCCTGGGGGCTGGTGTTCACCCCTTCGGCCCGGGCGCTGGCGGATGCCTTCTGGCCCGGACCCCTGACGCTGGTGCTGGCCGGGGGCGAAGGCCGGCTGCCGGATCTGCTGCGGGGGCCGGAGCGGGGAATCGCGGTGCGGTATACCTCCCACCCGGGGCTGCGCCGGCTCGTGGCCGGTCTCGGCTATCCCATCACTTCCACCTCGGCCAATCGCCCCGGGGGCCGGCCGGCTCCGGGCCCCGCCGCCATCGCCCGACTGTTTGCCGACGAGGTTGCCTCGGGGCTCCTGCTGCTGCTGGACGGTGGCGTGCTGGGAGACGTGCCGCCCTCCACGCTGGTCGACTGTACCGGAAGCACGCCCCAGATGATCCGTGAGGGTGCCCTGCCGAGGGAAGAACTCCGGCGGGCCGTCGGGAGGCTGGCGCCATGAAGGGTGGAAGGGCGGGAGGACGGGAGGGCGGAAAGCCCGGGAAGCGGGGCTATCCAGCTGAAGGGTCGCGGTCGGTTTCCCTGGGGTGTGTCCGGGTACTCATCACGGAAGCAGGGTCACGGCCCGTCCTTCCGTCTTTCCCTCTACCCGTCCTGTGAACATCCTCCTCGTCTGCACCGGCAACACCTGCCGCAGTCCTCTGGCCGAGGCCATGCTGCGGCGGGAACTCGAGCGGCTGCATGTCAGCGGGGTCGAGGTCGGGTCGGCCGGGACCGGCGCGATGCCGGGGGCTCCGGTTTCCGAGGGGTCCTACCTGGTCGGCCTGGAGAACGGCCTCGATCTCTCCGGGCATCGGGCCCGGCAGCTGAGCCGGGAACTGGTCGCCGGGGCCGATCTGATCCTGACCATGTCCGAGCGACATCTCAGCCGGGTGGAGGAGCTGGGTGGCCGCGGCCGCGGGCACATGCTGGGGGTGTTTGCCGGGGTCGATCCGGATGAGGCCGACGTAGCCGATCCGTTCGGCGCCGACCTGGAAGAGTACCGCATCACCTATCAGGAACTGGAGCCGCTCATTACCGCCGCCGCGGTCCGGATTGCCGAATCGCTGAGCGGCGGCCCGTCCGGCGGCCCGGAGGACGGATAGGCTCGCGTACCGGGCCGTGCCCGCGGATTGCTGATGACCACTGGCCGCACTCGCGTCTTTGCCATTCTGGGTGATCCCGTCGCCCATTCCCTCTCGCCCGCCATGCAGGGGGCCGCGTTCCTGGCGCTGGGGCTCGATGCGGTCTACGTACCGATGCCGTGCGCGGCCGGGCAGGTTGGTACCGTGATGGCCGCGCTGGTCGCCGGGGGTGGTGGCGGCAACGTGACGGTGCCCCACAAGAAAACGGCGGCGGCCTGCCTGGTCCGCTCGGAAGCGGCGGTGACCGAGACCGGCGCGTGCAACACCTTCTACGGCCGGGACGGCGAGCTGTCGGGAGACAACACCGACATCCACGGAATTCTCACCACCCTGGATCACCTCGACGCGCCGCCCACCGGCTGGCTCATCCTCGGCACCGGCGGGTCCGCCCGCGCGGCAGTCTGCGCGGCGCGGCGGCGCGGCGCGATGGTCGCGGTCCGCTCGCGCTCCATCGAACGGCGGCTCGACTTCGAGCGCTGGATCGTCTCGACCGGCACTCACCTGGCCATGGCCGAAGAGTGCGAGGTCGTCATCAACGCCACCCCGCTGGGTCTGGGCTCGGACGATCCGCTGCCGCTGCCGCTGGAGGAACTGCCGCCGGTCGCGGTCGCCGTGGACCTGGTGTACCGGCCTGGGGGCACCCGCTGGGTCTACGAGCTTTCACGCCGGCAGATCCGGGCGGTGGACGGCCGGGAAGTGCTGGTGGCCCAGGGGGCCGCGGCGCTGGAGCGGTGGT
>JBFXBG010000227.1:0-4147 GCA_050183505.1 Gemmatimonadales bacterium
ACCATCTTCGGGTCCACCATGAGCAGCCGGAGCTGCGCCTTGGTATACCGGTAGATCAGACTCGTGATGATGGTATTGATGGCAACCGACTTGCCCGAGCCGGTCGCCCCGGCGATGAGCAGGTGCGGCATCTTGGCCAGATCGGCGATGACCGGCTTGCCCTCGAGGTCCCGTCCCAGCGCGATCGGCAGCGTGCCGCGGGAATGGGCCCATTCTTCGGTCTCTATCAGTTCGCGGATGGTCACCATCCGGGCGGTCGGGTTGGGGACCTCGACCCCCACGGCACCCTTCCCCGGAATCGGGGCCACCCGGATGGAGGGCGCCCGCATGGTGATCGCCATGTCGTCCGCCAGGGCCGCGATCCGCCCGGCCTTGACCCCGGGCGCGGGGACGACCTCGAACTGGGTCACCACCGGCCCGGTCGTGCGGCCGGCGATGCTGGCATCCACCTTGAACGTGCCCAGCGTCTCCACCAGCTTCTGGCCCAGCCGATCCAGCTCCGCACCGTCCGCCTCGGCATCGGGATCCACCGGCGGGTTGAGCAGGTCGATCGGCGGGATCCACGCTTCGTCATCCGGCGAAACCACCGGCTTGAGCGCCTTCTTCGACTTGGCCCTGGGCCGTTCCCGGCTCGGGGGCTCCTTCGGCTTGGGCCGTTCGAAGACTTCGTTGTCCTCCGGGGCTGCCGCGTCGGCCGTCCGGGCCGTCCCGGTCGTCCTGGCCGTCCCGGGGATCCTGGCCGTCCCAACCGCATCCACCCCGCCCTCAAAGCGCTTCAGGGGGTGCCAACGGATCGTCAGGATGGTCAGGGCCGACAGCAGCAGGAAGCCCAGCAGAATCCCGCCGGCCGAGCCCACCAGGTTGTAGACGCCGTTGGCGACGAAACCGGGGATGAGGCCGACCGAACGCGCCGTCCAGCTCCACTCGGCGAGCGGCGGATCGAACTCGGCGGGCCGGACGTGGGTCAGGATGCCGATCACGTAGGGCACCAGCAGACTCAGTCCGCCGAGCAGCACCGCCGCCTGTTTCATCGAAATGCTCGGGGTCCGATCCAGTCCCGCGAGCGCCAGTCCGAACCCCAGCAGCGGGATCCCGACGGCGCCCAGGCCGAGGGCACGCCAGAGCAGCCTCCCCAGGGTGTCGCCGATCGGACCGGTGAAGGAGATCGGAAGCAGCGTGAGGCCGAGGAAAGCCCCCAGGACGAGGGCGGCGATGGCTCCGAGACGTCGGCGAGATTCTTCGGTCATGCAATACTCTCAGGCGACGGTGACCCGGCGGTCGTGATAGACCGGCAGCACCGGGTGGGCATCGACCCGGGAGGCGGCCTCGAGATCGGCGGCGAAGCCCAGCTGGATCAATTCCCGCCCGGCGCGGCTCAGCCGGAGCGGCCGGTCCCACCGGGTGCCGTAGCGCCGGACCAGGTCGAGGCAGGCCAGGGCCGAGTCGTTGAGCCCCTTGGTCCGCCGGCGTCCACCCATGGCCTCGACGGCGAGCCGGCCGGCGCAGTAGGCGTCATCCAGCGAGAAGGCATCCTCCCGCCCGCTGCACACGATAAGCAGATCGCGGTCCCGTTCCCAGACCTCCCGGGCCCGCTGCCCGGCCGGGCCGAGGTTCACCGCGGCCGCGCAATACACGGCAGCGGCGCCCTGGACCGCCAGCAGGGTTCGGGTCCCGTTCGAGGTACGCATGACCAGTGTCTTTCCCTGCACCGCGGTCTCGGTCATCTCCAGCGGGCTGTTCCCCAGGTCGAACCCCGGGATCCGGACGCAGTTCTGTTCCCCGGCCAGGACCAGGCCGTTCCGATCGAGGGTCTGGGCCAGCCGGAGCGCTTCCTCGGTGCTGCCGACCGGGACCACCGCTCTGGCGCCGCTGCAGAAGGCGGCGCATATCGTGGTGGTGGCCCGGAGCACATCGATGACGAACACCGTCCTGCCCCCGGTCTCGTGCTGCCGGAGACCGAGGGGGGCGAAGACGACATCCAGGCTCATGCTTCGGGCCGAAGGAGGTGGGGTTCCCGTTCCAGGAATTTCGTATCCACGTTGCCGGCGGCAAAGTCGGGATGACGAATCACCCGGGCCAGGAAGGGGATCGTGGTGGTGACACCCTCGAGGATGAAGCTGTCCAGGGCCTGCCCCATCCGCCGCAGCGCCTCCTCCCGGGTGTTCCCGTGGACGATCACCTTGGCCAGCAGCGAATCATAGTAGGGCGGGACGGTATAGCCGGCGTACACATGGCTGTCGACCCGGACACCCGGCCCGCCCGGCGGATGGAAGGCGGTGATCTGCCCGGGCGAAGGCTGGAAATTCCGGTACGGGTCTTCGGCATTCACCCGGCATTCGATCGCGTGGCCCCGGAGCCGGCTGCCGTCCCCCTTGAAGCTGAGCGGCTCTCCGGCGGCAATCCGGATCTGTTCCTTGACCAGATCGAAGCTGGTGACCATCTCGGTCACCGGATGTTCCACCTGGATCCGGGTGTTCATTTCCATGAAATAGAACGACCCGTCTTCATCCAGCAGAAACTCGAGCGTCCCGGCCCCCATGTACCCGATGGCCAGGGCCAGCTGGACCGCCGAGTCCCCCATGCGCTTGCGCAGCTCGGTGGTGAGGGCCGGGCTCGGGCTCTCCTCGATGAGCTTCTGGTGCCGCCGCTGGACCGAGCAGTCGCGTTCGCCCAGATGCACCACCTTCCCGTGCATGTCGCCCAGCACCTGGATCTCGACGTGGCGGGGCCGGGCCAGGTACTTCTCCACGTAGACCGACCCGTTGCCGAAGGCGGACAGGGCCTCGTTCTGCGCCAGGGAGAAGACCTGGGCAAACTGGTCGGCGTCCTGGGCGATGCGCATGCCCTTGCCGCCCCCGCCGGCCGTGGCCTTGATGATGACGGGATAGCCGATGCCCTCGGCCGTCTCCAGCGCCTCCTCGATATCCTGGATGGTACCGGCCGAGCCCGGCACCGTGGGGACGCCGGCTTCCTGGGCGAGCCGGCGGGCGGTGGCCTTGTCGCCCATCTGGCGGATCTGCTCGCCGGTCGGGCCGATGAACGTGATGTTCGACGCCCGGCAGGTGTCGGCGAACTCGGCATTCTCCGCCAGAAAGCCGTAGCCCGGGTGGATGGCATCCGCGCCGGTGATCTCGGCCGCCGCGATAATCGCCGGAATCCGGAGATAGGACTGACGGCCCAGCGGCGGTCCGATACAGACGTCGTCGTCCGCGAAGCGGACGTGCAGGGACTCGCGGTCGGCTTCGCTGTAGACCGCGACGGTCTGGATCCCGAGTTCCCGGCACGCGCGAATGATCCGCAGAGCAATCTCCCCGCGGTTCGCGATCAGCACCTTGTTGAACATCAGGGCGAGAGTTGTTGGGAGAGGTCCTGGGCCTTCTTGGGATCGATTTCGCTGAAGGTCCGGTCCGAAGCCGAGTCGATGCCCGAGGCCCGCAGGGCAAACTCGCTCGGATTGGAGGAGTAGAACAGCGCGCTCTCGTAGGAGATGACCCCCTCCTTGTACCACCGCATGAGCGACTGGTCGAACGACTGCATGCCGTAGGAGACGGTTCCCTCCGCGATCAGGTCCGGGATATTGAGGGCTTTCTCCATGTCCCGGATGTTGTCCGCCACCGCCGCGGTGTTGATCAGCACTTCACTGGCCGCGACCCGGCCCCGCCCGTCCGCCCGGGGAACCAGCCGGAGGGAGATGACCGCCTGCAGCGCCGTGGAGAGCAGCATGCGCACTTCCTGGTGCTGGTGGGGCGGATAGAAGGAGATCACCCGGTTGATGGTCTGGGTCGCGTCGGTGGTATGCAGAGTCGAGAACACCAGGTGGCCGGTATCGGCCGCCTTGAGGGCGGTATCCAGGGTGTCCATGTCCCGGATTTCTCCGATCAGAATCACGTCGGGATCCTGGCGGAGTACGTGCCGGAGAGCCATCCCGAAGCTCAGCGTGTCGCTGCCGACCTCACGCTGCGAGATGTTCGCCTGGACGTCCCGGTGGAGGAACTCGATCGGGTCCTCGATGGTGATGATATTGACCCGGCGGTTCTGGTTGACATGGTTGATCATGGCCGCCAGGGAGGTCGACTTGCCGGATCCGGTCACGCCGGTCACCAGCACCAGGCCCCGGGGCTTGAGGGCGATCTCCTCCAGCACAGAT
>JBFXBG010000228.1:0-4120 GCA_050183505.1 Gemmatimonadales bacterium
GCTGCTGGATCTGAGCGAGCGCGGCCGGTATCTGGGCCTGGTGCTCTTCTCGGCCCAGCAGTTCCGGTCCCAGGTGCTGAGGCGGGTGGTGGGGAACGCGGGGACGTCGGTCTATGGCCGGATGGATTCCGACGAACTGGCCACACCGGGGTACGCCACCCTCTCACCGGCCACCAAGATCAAGCTGGCCACCTTGCCCAAGGGCGAGCTCATGGTCCGGCATCCGCATTTTACCCAGCCGGTATTCCTGCGTTTTCCCCGCCCGGCCATGGTGAGCGGCCGGGAGGGCATCGAGCGGTTCCCGCCGGCCGCGGAACTGCCGTTTGCCGATGCGGTGGCCCGCCAGCTCCGCCGGCTGGACCGGGGGATCGCCGCCACGGCCGTCCTGGATCTCATCGACGGGCGGCGGGAAGCGGATGTCCTGCAGGCCCTGCATGCCACCCGGCGGGCGGGACCGGAGAATCCCCTGGCCTGGTTCCGGGCCCGGCTGGGCGAGCGGATCCGGGGCGAGGCGGTGGCCGCCGCGCCCCGATCCAACCCGGCGATCAAGCGGGTGGCGGACCCGTATGAGTGAGAGGTGAGAGGTGAGAGGGAGGTGAGAAGGGAGAGGGCCGCTTCCCCTTCATCTTCTCCGCCTCCGCTCCCGCCTCCTCCGGTAAACCTGACACGTCTCCTCTTACCTCTTAACCTCTTACCTCTTACCTGTCACCTCTCCTCCCCCGCCTTCCACGCCTCGTAGTACCCCGCCACGCCGTCGACAAAGCCGCCGTGTTTCGGCTGCCAGCCGAGCAACCGGACGGCCTTGCGAGAATCGATGTGCTGGTCCATGGCCAGGCAGTCCGCCATCGAGCCGAATTGCTTTGCGGCGTCCCGGACCGGCACGAACTCGATGGCTCCCTCATAGCCGGCGGCCCCGGCGGCCGCCGCGGCCATCTCTCCGACGCTCCAGCGGGACCGATCCGTCACGTTGAAGATCTCCCCCCGGATACCGCTCTCGACCATCCGCACGTAGGCATCCGCCAGATCCTCCACGTGGACCATCGGCCAGCGGTTGCGCCCGTCTCCAACCACCCGCAGCGCGCCCTCGGTGGCCCCCGTGAACCACATGCCGGTGAGTCCGCCGCGCCCCCCGTAGACATCGCCCGGGCGGATCACCAGGCCGCGGGTGGCGCGGGCGGTCAGCACCATCTGCTCGACTCCGGGGCGGTGGGCGGCCGCGGCGGGCGGGTTGACCGGTGTAGTCTCGTCCGCCATGGATCCGCCGGTGTCGCCGTAGATCCAGACCCCGCTGGTATAGACCAGGGTCTTCGGTTGCGGTCCGGTGGCGCCGAGGCCCAGCAGAAACTCAACCGTCTTGCGATCGAGTTCGGGAGTGTCGGCCTGGTAGTCGGCGGCGGCATGGACCAGGACGGAGCAGCTTTCGGCGGCCGCGCGGTAGCGTTCCGGCTCCTGCAGCGTGCCCAGAACCGGCTGAATCTCCATGGCCCGGAGCGGGCGCGTCTTGCTCTGCTGGCGCACCAGCCCCAGCACCTCATGGCCGGCCCGGCGCAGGGCCGTGGCGACGGCGAAACCGATATAGCCGGTGGCGCCGGTCAGGAAAATCCGCATGGGGTACACCTTTCCGTAAATCCCGAGTCGAGGTGGCAATCTAGCCGCCCTTGCCACGGGCCATCCGTTCCGCCATTCTAAGGCCGTGAAAATCGCGCACTTAGCTGATGCCCACCTGGGCTTCCGCCAGTATCATCGCCAGACCCCGAACGGGATCAACCAGCGGGAGGCGGATGTGGCCGCCGCCTTCCGCCTGGCGATCGACGGGGTGATCGCCGCCCGCCCGGATGCGGTCGTGGTGGCCGGCGACCTGTTTCATTCCGTGAGACCCAGCAACCCGGCGATCCTGTTCGCCTTTCGGGAGTTTCAGCGGCTGCGCGACCGGCTTCCCGTTGCTCCGGTCATTCTGATCGCGGGCAACCACGACACCCCCCGCTCGACCGAGACCGGAAGCATCCTCCGCCTGTTCGAGACCCTGGGGGTGGATGTGGTGGCGGACGAGGCCCGTCGACTCGTCTACCCCGCTCTCGACCTCAGCGTTCTGGCGGTCCCCCACGAGGCGCTGGTCACCGGGACCCGGCCGGTCCTGGAGCCGGAGGGCAAGGTACGCCACCAGGTGCTGGTGATTCACGGGGAGGTCGAAGGCCTGTTCCATGTCGACCGCTCGACCATCGAATACGGTGGTGCCCTCCTGCGCGAGGAGGAACTGACGCGCGCGGAATGGCAGTATGTCGCGCTGGGCCATTACCATGTCCGCCACCAGGTCGCGCCGCGGGTCTGGTACAGCGGGGCGCTGGAGTACGTGAGCTCCAATCCCTGGGGCGAGCGGAAGGAGGAAGCCCGGGGTGGTGCGGCGGGGAAGGGCTGGCTCCTGGTGGATCTGCCGACCGGGGACGTGGCATTCCAGCCGCTCCCGCTGGCGCGCCGGGTGATCGATCTCGACCCGGTGGACGGGGCCGGCCACACGGCCGGGGAGATCGACGCCATGCTGGCCGAACGTATGGCGGCCGTGCCCGGGGGCATCGAAGGCCAGATCCTGCGTCTGGTCGTCTGGAACATTCCCCGGCACACGGCGCGGGAACTGGACCATGCCCGGATCCGCGAGTGGAAGAGTTCGGCTCTGCATTTCCATCTCGATCTGCGCCGGCCGGAGAGCCGGCGTGAGACCGGCGTCGGGGCGCCCGGGCGGCGGCAGACGCTGCCCGAGATCCTGGGCGAGTATCTGGCCCACCGGCCGCTGCCGGCGGATCTGGACCGGTCCACGTTCATCGGTCTGGGGCTGGGGCTGCTGGACGAAGTCGAGCGGGAGGCGGTGGAGGCCTGATGCGGATCGACCGCCTGCGGCTGGTGAACTTCCGGCAGCACGAGAACACCGAGCTCGTGCTGGGCGCCGGCCTCACCGGGATCATCGGTCCCAACGGGTCAGGCAAGACGACGCTGCTGGAGGCCATCGCGTACGCGCTCTACGGGGTTCCCGCCGCGCGGGGCTCCAAGGAGTCGATCCGGCGGCGCCGCGCCCCGGCCCGCGCCCCGGTTCGGGTCGAGCTGGATCTGAGCCTCGGCCCGCATCAGTACCGGGTGGTGCGGACGCTCAGCAATGCCGAGCTGTACCAGGACGGCGATCCGGCCCCCATCGTGACCAGCCTTGGCGCCGTGACCGACCGGGTGACACGGCTCCTCGGCATGAGCCGGAGCGAGTTCTTCAATACCTACTTCACCGGCCAGAAGGAACTGGCGGTGATGGCCGCGATGACCGGCCCGGAGCGGGCCCAGTTCCTTTCCCGCGTTTTGGGATACGAGAAACTCAAGACTGCGCAGGAACGATTGCGGGAACGCCGCTCCGCGCTCCGGGCGAGATTGCAGACCCTGGAGTCGAGTCTGGCGGACACCGCGGAGCTCGAGGTCGAGGAGACCTCGGTCCGGGAGCGGCTGGAGGCGGCGACGGCGCACGAAGCGGCGGCCGAACGGCTGCTGCAGGAAGCCGACCAGCGCCGGGCCGCACTCCAGCCGAGGCTGGAGGAACTCGAACGGCTGCGCCGGGCCGTCGCGGAACTCGCCGGCGATCTGAAGCTTGCCGAGCACAAGGTGAGCGAGGCCCGCGAACGGCATGGCCAGCTCGACCGGCAGCTGGTCGAGGCCCTGTCGGCCCGCGATAAAGTCGAGCCGCTGCTGCGGCAGCTGGCCCCGCTGGCCGGGTTGAAGACGGAAGCCGCGGCCCTGGATGAACAGGAAAAGGCCGTCGTGGCCCGTCAGGGCTATGAGGCCCAGCTCTCGGATCTGCGGAAACGCGAACAGGCCGTGGCCGGCCGGCTGAAGCAGTTGCCCCGGCCGGCCGACCTGCAGCAGCTCGCCGCGGAGCTCGAGACTCAGCAGGCGGAGCGCGCGGCTGTCCTGGAAGAGGCCGAGCAGGCCCGGACCGCCTGGGTGCGAGACCTGCAGGACGCGCAGACCAAGCGGCAGACGCTGCTGGACCAGTACAAGGACGTCCGCGAGCAGCGCCAGCGCCTGATCAAGGCCGGCCCGGAGGGCGTCTGTCCCACCTGCACCCGGCCGCTGGCGGAGGAATACCAGC
>JBFXBG010000229.1:0-4070 GCA_050183505.1 Gemmatimonadales bacterium
TGCCTGGCGGCCCGCCCACTTCCTCCGCCTGGCCGGGCAGGGCGACCTCATGGCCCGGCTCGACCGGGGCGACCCCGTGGCGACGATCGCGGCGGACTGGACCGCTGGACGGGTGGACTGGATCAGGCGGACCGGATGGGTGAGGATGTATTGATCTCAGAGTGCAGAGTGCAGAGTGCAGAGTGCAGAGTGCAGAGTGCAGGGTGCAGGGTGCAGGGTGCAGGGTGCAGAGTGCAGGGTGCAGAGTGCATAGTGGAGAGTGCCGGGTGCCGGGTGCGGCAGAGATGCGAGAACGGCGTCTCAAGCCGGTCCTTGAAACGCCGTCCCGGATGCTGCTCCTGGCCACCCGGCTCTGACTGCCGGGCGCGGGTACTGGATCAGCTCAGATCGAACCGGTCCAGATGCATCACCTTGGTCCAGGCCGCGACGAAGTCCCGCACGAACTTTTCCTGAGCGTCGTTGCAGCCGTAGACTTCCGCCAGCCCGCGCAGCTCGGAGTTTGAGCCGAAGACGAGGTCGACCCGGGTACCGGTCCACTTGACCTTCCCGCTCGCGCGGTCGCGGCCCTCGAAGACATCCCCCGCGTCCGAGACCGCCTTCCACTCCGTTCCCATATCGAGCAGGTTCACGAAGAAGTCGGTCGTAAGCTTCCCGGGCCGGGTGGTGAAGACGCCGTGCCGGGACTGGCCGACATTCGCATTCAGAACCCGCATGCCGCCGATCAGGACGGTCATCTCGGGCGCGGTGAGGGTCAGGAGCTGGGCCTTGTCGATCAGCAGCTCCTCGGCCCGGGCCTCCCGGTATTCCGGCTTGAGGTAGTTGCGAAATCCGTCCGCGGCGGGCTCGAGTACGGCAAACGAGTCGACGTCGGTTTGCGCGTCCGTGGCGTCGGTGCGTCCCGGCGTGAACGGGACTGCCACGTTGTGCCCGGCGTCCTTCGCGGCCCGCTCGACCGCGGCGCAGCCGCCCAGCACGATCAGGTCGGCGAGGGAGACTTTCTTCCCTCCCGACTGCGCCGCGTTGAACGTCTTCCGGACTCCCTCCAGGACCTCGAGCACCCTGGCCAGCTGGGCGGGCTGGTTCGCCTCCCAGTCCTTCTGCGGCGCCAGGCGGATGCGTGCCCCGTTCGCTCCCCCGCGCTTGTCGGAGCCGCGGAAGGTGGCCGCCGAGGCCCAGGCGGTGGAGACCAGCTCTGGAATCGACAGCCCGGAGGCGAGGATCCGGTCCTTCAGGGTGGCGACATCCTTCGCATCGATCAGCGGGTGATCGACCTCCGGGACGGGATCCTGCCAGATGAGCTCCTCGGCCGGCACCTCCGGCCCCAGATAGCGCGCCCGGGGGCCCATGTCACGGTGAGTCAGCTTGAACCACGCCCGGGCGAAGGCGTCGGCGAACTCGTCCGGGTTCTCATGGAACCGGCGGGAGATCTTCTCGTAGGCCGGGTCGACGCGCAGGGAGATGTCGGTGGTCAGCATGGAGGGCGCGCGGCGCGCCTTGGGGTCGAACGGGTCGGGCACCGTTCCGGCACCCGCGCCACCCTTCGGGGTCCACTGGTGCGCCCCGGCCGGACTCCTGGTCAGTTCCCATTCGTAGCCGAACAGATTCTCGAAGAAGTTGTTGCTCCACTTCGTCGGCGTCGTGGTCCAGACGACTTCGATGCCGCTCGTGATCGCATCGGCGCCCTTGCCGGTGCCGAAGCCGCTCTTCCAGCCGAGTCCCTGCTCCTCGATCCCGGCTGCCTCGGGCTCGGCACCCACCAGGGCCGTGTCGCCGGCGCCGTGGGTCTTGCCGAAGGTATGGCCCCCCGCAATCAGCGCGACGGTTTCTTCGTCGTTCATGGCCATCCGGGCGAAGGTCTCGCGAATGTCCCGCGCCGCCGCGAGCGGATCCGGCTTGCCGTTCGGGCCTTCCGGATTCACGTAGATCAGACCCATCTGCACGGCTGCCAGCGGGTTCTCGAGTTCCCGGTCGCCGGCGTAGCGCTCATCACCCAGCCAGGTGGCTTCCTTGCCCCAGTAGACGTCCTGCTCCGGTTCCCACACATCCTCGCGTCCGCCGCCGAAACCGAAGGTCTTGAAGCCCATCGACTCGAGCGCGCAGTTGCCGGCGAGAATCATCAGGTCGGCCCAGGAGATCCGGCGTCCGTACTTCTGCTTGATCGGCCAGAGCAGCCGGCGCGCCTTGTCGAGGTTCGCGTTGTCCAGCCAGCTGTTGAGGGGCGCGAAACGCTGCTGGCCCGTGCCGGCGCCGCCGCGACCGTCGGCGATGCGGTAGGTCCCGGCGCTGTGCCATGCCATGCGGATGAACAGCGGGCCGTAATGGCCGTAGTCGGCCGGCCACCAGTCCTGCGAGTCGGTCATCAGCGCGTGCAGGTCCTTCTTCAGGGCCGCGAAGTCGAGCTTCCGGAACTCGCTGGCGTACTCGAACCCCTCCCCCATCGGGTCGGACAGGGAAGAGTGCCGGCGCAGGATCCCGAGATTCAGCTGATTGGGCCACCATTCCCGGTTGGACCGCCCCCCGGAAGCGGCATACAGGCGGCCACCGTGGGCCACCGGGCACTTGCCGGAGCTCCGGTCGGTGCCGGCGGCGGGTGTCTCTGTCGATCGTTTGGACATGGGTTTCGTTCCTTGGTGCGCGGTCAGGCTCGTGGCATGGCCGCTGGGTGATGGGATCCACCACCGTCGGCCGGACGGATTCGATCTGGACCTGATCTGGAAAATCCCCGCACCAGCCCGCCATGTAAAGTCGATTGTTTGAATCGCGTCGATTGAAATCCTCTATGGCGTCCTCGGGTTTCCGGGACCGGGGCGCTAGACCGCCGTCACCGGCGGCGGCAGGCAGGCCCGGATCACCGCGCCGAAGAGTTCGAGGTCCCCCGTCCGCGGAGAGGTCCTGCGCCGGACCAGGCCGATCCGCCGGGAGGTGCGGGTCCTGAGCGGGCGGATCTCGATGTCCTCGGCCGCGGCATCGAGCGCTGCCAGGGCGGGGAGCAGGGTACACCCCATCCCGGCCGCGACCATCGCCCGGATCGTCTCGAGGCTGGTGGCGCGAAAGTCCATGTCTTCATCCGTCCGTCCGGCCCCCTCGCTGAGGCCGCACACGGCGAGCGCCTGATCCCGCAGGCAATGCCCGTCGGCGAGGAGCAGCATGCGCTGCCGCTTGAGCTCGGATTCGGAGACCCTCGCCGACCGGGCAAGCGGGTGGTTCGGAGGGGCCGCGAAGAAGAACGGTTCATCGAAGAGCGGCTCGGCCGTGAGTTCGCGGTCGTCGACGGGGAGCGCAAGCAGTGCGGCATCGAGCCGGCACGCCTTCAGCCGCTCCCGAAGGTGATCCGTCAGGTCCTCATGGACGATCAGCTGCGATTGCGGGTAGGCCCGGGTGAGGGCCGGAATCAGCCGGGGCAGCAGATACGGGCTCAGTGTCGGGATGATGCCGACATGCAGCGGACCGGTGAGGGGCTCCTTCTCCCGGCGGGCGGCCTCGAGCAGGGCATCGGCGTCCGCGACGACCTGGCGGGCCCGGGCCACGATCTCCGCCCCGGCCGTCGTGATCTGGAGCGCCTTGTTGCTGCGCTCGAAAATGGTCACCCCGAGGTAATCCTCCAGCTTCTTCAGCTGCGTGCTGAGGGTGGGCTGGCTGACATGGCAGGCCCGGGCCGCCCGGCCGAAATGGCCGTGCTCGGCGACGGCGACAACGTAGCGAAGCTCCCGGAGAGTCATGGAGGTCCCCGTTGATAGATGAAGTCAATCGTCGGCGGTCGGTCTATAGTTAATTCCAGGCCGTGCGGAAGCCAACCGGCCCTGGCAGGGGCGCGATCGGACGCCCGTCGGATGCGGGCTGCGGGGTCGGACAAGCCCGGGGTATCTCCGGCGGCCGGGGCTTCCGCCGCGGGAGGCCGAACCGGGGCCCGGGGCAATGCTCCGGGAGCGTTGCCCTAACTCGTTCTCTCCGTTATCCTTTGCCGCGTCTTTGCGGCCGGGAATCCGGTCCGGGCTTGGCTTTCTGACCAGTCGGTGATCACGACAGAAGTGAAACTCCTTCCCCCAGCCGTCGAGCGGGGCTTCTTTGCG
>JBFXBG010000230.1:0-4050 GCA_050183505.1 Gemmatimonadales bacterium
TCTGTTTCTTGAGCGACTGGGCGTAGTCGCATGTGTCCTTGTAATGCTCGCAGGCGATATAGGGTCCGAACCGGCCCGTCTTGAGCTGGAGCGCGCCGCCGCATTTGGGGCACTTCTCCTTGGCCAGGTCCTGCAGACCGTGCGCTTCCATGACCAGGGCGTTGATGTCGATGGCATCGAGCGCCCGGACGAAGGGGCTGTAGAAGCTCTGCAGCACCTGCCGCCATTCCAACTCGGCCGCCTCGACCCGGTCCAGTTCCTCCTCCATCTGAGAGGTGAACTCGACGTTGAAGATCTCCGGCAGCCGGCTCACCATCACCTTCTCGACCAGTTCACCCAGCTCGGTCGGGGTCAGCCGCCGCTGATCGTTGCGGACGTATTCCCGGGCCAGAAGGGTCGAGATGATCGAGGCATAGGTGGACGGCCGCCCGATGCCGAGCCGCTCCAGCTCCTTGACCAGGCTGGCCTCGGAGAACCGCGGCGGGGGTTCGGTGAAGTGCTGGCTTGGCGTGATCTTCCGGACATCCACCCGGTCTCCCACCTGCAGCGGCGGGATCGGCGGCAGATCGTCCATGGTCTTGCCCTCGCCGGCCTCGCGCCCTTCGGTGTACAGGACGTGGTAGCCGTTGAAGATCATCACCGAGCCGGTCGCGCGGACCAGGTAGCGGCCCAGCTCGAAATCCACCACGGTCATGTCGTAGACCGCCGGGGTCATCTGGGACGCGACGAACCGCTGCCAGATGAGCTGGTAGAGGCGGTACTGGTCGGACTCCAGGTATCGTTTCACCTTCTCGGGCCGGCGGCTCACGTCGGTCGGGCGGATGGCCTCGTGTGCGTCCTGGACCCGCGCCGCCCGGGAACTGTAGGCGTTGGGGGTCTCCGGCAGGTACTCCGCCGCGTAGTTGCGCTGGATGAAGGACCGCACCGAGCCGATCGCCTCGGGCGAGACCCGGACCGAGTCGGTCCGCATATAGGTGATGAGGCCGACCGGCGCGTCTTCGCCCACGTCCATGCCTTCATACAGGTCCTGCGCCGCCCGCATGGTCCGGCGGGTCGAGAACCCGAGCTTCTTGGCGGCTTCCTGCTGCAGCGTGCTGGTCGTGAACGGGGCCGCCGGCCGCTTCCGCCGCTGGCGCTTCTCGACCTTGGAGACGGTGAACGGCACCGACGCCTGCAGGTCCTTGACCACCCGCTCCGCCTCGGCCTGGGTGCCCAGCTGCGGCTTGTGGCCCTCGATCTTGTGGAGCGAGGCCTCGAAGCTCTGGCCGCCCTTTTCGCACATCGCCTCGATGCTCCAGTACTCCACCGGGGTAAAGGCGCGGATGGCCCGTTCCCGCTCCACGATGAGCCGCAAGGCCACCGTCTGCACCCGCCCGGCCGAGAGTCCGGTCCGGATACTCTTCCACAGGATGGGGCTCGCCTTGTAGCCCACCAGCCGATCGAGGATGCGCCGCGCCTGCTGCGCATCCACCTTCCGGTCGTCGATATCCCCGGGCGCCGCCATGGCCCGCTCGACGCCGCTCTTGGTGATCTCCTCGAACAGCACCCGGTGAATCGGCGCGTTGGTGTCGAGCTGGCTGGCGACGTGCCAGGCGATCGCCTCGCCTTCGCGGTCAGGGTCGGTGGCGAGGAATATCTCGCTGGCGCCCTTGGCCGCCTTCTTGATCTCCGAGAGGGTCTTGGTCTTTCCCTTGATCGTGACGTACTTCGGCTCGAACCCCTTGTCCACGTCCACGCCCAGCTCCCGGGTCGGCAGATCCCGGAGATGCCCGATGGTGGCCTTGACGTTGTAGCCGCGGCCGAGGTAGCGGCCGATCGTCTTGGCCTTGGTAGGCGATTCCACGATGACCAGGGCCCCGTTGTCGCCGGCCGTGTCCGCAGCCGACTTCCGGGCGCGGGCCGGCTTGGGCGCGGCCGCCCCCTTGGGAGCCTTCTTCCGGGCCGCCTTGCCCACGGGGGCGGGGGCGGACTTCTTGGCCGTCCGCTTGGTCTTTGGAGTCTTCGAGTCGGTTCTTGCCATGATTCCCAAGATTGTCCTGCGCGGGTCATCCGCGATTCAAAAGCCGAAGCTAGAAAAAACCCGCGGTGCGCGGGTTGTGCAAGCGCTGGAAAGCTAACCTGCTCCAGCGCGGTTACTTAAGATGCGGCGGCGGAACCACTCCTCGGCCCGCGGTTGCCGCCGCCGGCGGCTTACCAGCCGGCATGCTCCCGGGCCAGGGCCACGACCTCCTCCGCGGCCTGCTCCGCCGTCTTGACGTCATTCTTGATCTCGGCGTCCGCCGTGGAGAAGAACGGCTCCCGCTCCTTGTACAGGTTGCGGAGGAACTCCACCGGATCCTGCCCCACCAGCATCGGGCGGGCGGCCTCGGTATCGAGCCGCTTGGCGGCC
Source organism: Gemmatimonadales bacterium (assembly GCA_050183505.1). Taxonomy (GTDB): domain Bacteria; phylum Gemmatimonadota; class Gemmatimonadetes; order Gemmatimonadales; family GWC2-71-9; genus JBFXBG01. Next base: position 2,390 of record JBFXBG010000230.1, read on the forward strand.
GTCAGTGCCAGGGTTCGGAGATAGACGATGTAACTGTTCGCCCGCGCCGAATCCAGCTGGCCCGGCTGCGCCGCCCACCCGCCGCCGGGCGCGATAACCGACGGAGTGTCGGCCAGCGCGTCGTGCATCGCGGTCCGTTCCAGTTCACGGAACTTCTGCTCGCCGTGAATGGCGAAGATCCGGCTGATCGGCATCCCCATCTTCCGGACGATCACCATGTCGCTGTCGACGAATGATGTCTTCAGTCTCTCCGCCACCATCCGGCCGATTGTGGTCTTGCCCGAACCGGGCAGGCCGATAAGGATGATGTGCCGTTTCATGACTCGTCCCCCTCCGGCGCGGACTCCCCGGCGTTCACTTGCCGGTCGGCCAGCGCCGACAGATAGCCCTCGTAGTTCCGCCGGATCTCGCGCAGCGAATCTCCGCCGAACTTCTCCAGCATCGCATCGGCCAGCACCAGCGCCACCAGGGCCTCCGCGATCACGCCCATGGCCGGCACCGCGGTGACGTCGGACCGTTCGCTCTGGGCCTGGGCCGCACGCCCCGACGCCAGGTCGACCGTGGCCAGCGGGGCCATGAGCGTCGAAATCGGCTTCATGCCCACACGAACAATGAGCGGTTCCCCGGTGGTCATCCCGCCCTCCAGCCCGCCCGCCCGGTTGGTCTCGCGGCGGAAGCCGCCCCGGACCGGATCACCCCCGGCGAGGATGGGATCGTGCACCTCCGACCCCGGGCGTCTGGCGGCCTCGAACCCGAGACCGATCTCGACGCCCTTGACCGCCGGAATCGACATCAGCATGCCGGCCAGGCGGCCGTCCAGCTTGCGGTCCCATGTTACATGGCTTCCAAGCCCCGGCACCAGGCCGGAGGTCACAACTTCCACCTCGCCCCCCAGGGTGTCCCCCGCCTGCTTGGCGGCATCGATTCGGGCCACGATCCGGCTCTCGGCGGCAGGATCGAGGACCCGTACCGGCGAGGCATCCGAGACCGGGTTGAGGGGCCATGGGAGCGGGACGGGCGGCTCGGCCTCGATGCCGCCCAGCGAGACGACATGGCTCCCGATCCCGACACCGAATTCATCCAGCAGGCGCTTTGCAAGTGCTCCGGCCGCCACTCGGGCGGCGGTCTCACGGGCGCTGGCCCGCTCCAGGATGTCTCTGGCGTCCCGGCGGTCGTACTTCAGAACGCCGACCAGATCCGCGTGGCCCGGCCGCGGCCGGGTGACCCGTCGCCGGCGGGGGTCTCCCGGCGTGCCCTCGGCCGCCATGACGTCCTGCCAGTTGGCCCAGTCCCGGTTGGGAATGAGCATCGCCACGGGAGAACCCAGGGTCTCACCTGCCCGGATGCCGGCGAGCCACTCCACCCGGTCCCGCTCGATCTTCATCCGGGCCCCGCGGCCGTAGCCCTGCATCCGCCGCGCGAGTTCCCGATCGACCCATTCGGCCGTCACCGGGAGTCCCGCCGGGAGGCCCTCAACCAGGGCGACCAGGGCCTTGCCGTGGGACTCCCCGGCCGTCATGAAGCGCAGCGCCACGCCTCGTCCTCTTCCTTAATAAACACGGTGAGCCCGACGATCCGCCGGGCTCACCAGTTCGCCAGACCTGCGCGGGCCGTCGCTCAGGGGGAGACGGCGTCGTCGACGATGTGCGGGGTCACCAGGA
>JBFXBG010000231.1:0-4038 GCA_050183505.1 Gemmatimonadales bacterium
CCGATCTCCACGGCGGACGACCCGCCGCTGAACAATCAGGACGTGCAGTTCGCCGATCAGGTGACCCGGGCCGCGGTCGCCGCCCTGGAAAAGGCGTACGACCTGGAGAGCGCGGTGGAAGGCCAGCGGGAGTTCAAGCACCTGGCCGAGACCGACCCGCTTACCGACACCTTCAACCGGCGCGCCCTGGTGGAGAAACTGGTCCAGGAGATCGACCGTACCGCCCGGTATGGAACGGTGTTGACCTGCCTGATGCTGGACATCGATAATTTCAAGCAGATCAACGACACCTACGGCCACCTGATGGGAGACAAGGTCCTGCGCCAGCTGGCCGGCATCCTGCGGCGGGAACAGCGCTCGGTGGACATCGTGGCCCGGTACGGGGGTGAGGAGTTCGTCGTGCTGCTGCCCGAGACCGGACTCTCCGGCGCCAGGATCTTCGCCGAGCGCATACTGCGCCGGGTGGCGAACTACGACTTCGGCGAGGGCGCCCAGGAGGTCCGCATCACGGTCAGTATCGGGATTTCAACCTACCCCGACGAGCAGTCGACCGACGCCGAATCGCTGTTACGAACCGCCGATACCAACTTGTACAAGGCCAAGGCCGACGGCCGCAACCGGTACCGCGATTGAGCGCACGCCGCTGTCCCCGATGCGGGGCGACCTTCCAGCCCCCCGCCCGATTCTGCCAGAACGACGGCTCGCCGCTGATCGACGTGCAGACGCCGTCGTCCGCGTCGAAGGTGCTGGGCGAACCGTCCCGGACCCAGGTCCGTCACGCGCCCCCGACGCCGGCCCAGGGCGTGGACAAGGCCTCCACCCTCTCGGGCCAGGTGCTGGATACCCGCTACCAGGTGCTCAAGAAGCTGGGCGAGGGCGGAATGTCGTTCGTGTACCTCGCCCGCGAGATCGCCACCGGCGATACGGTCGCCATCAAGGTGCTGAGCCCGAAGCTGAGCGCCGAGAAGACCTCGGTCGAACGGCTGCGGCGGGAAGCCGGCCTGGCGATGCGGCTCAACCATCCCAACGTCTGCCGCATCCTGCGCCTGGGAGAGACCGAAGACGGCCTCATCTACCTGGTCATGCCCTACCTCGAGGGCGACCTGCTGAGCGACCGGGAGATCAGCAAGGGGCCGCTGACGCTCGACGAAGGCCTGCCGGTGCTGATCCAGCTCTGCCGCGGGCTGCAGCACGCCCATGAACTCCATATCATCCATCGGGACCTGAAACCGGAAAACGTGATGCTGGTGCCGGACACCGAGTTCCAGAACGGGATCCGGGCCGTGGTCATGGATTTCGGGCTGGCCAAGGAGCGGCGGGCGGAGCCGGAGCTGGCCAAGCTCACCGCAACCGGCATCGTCCTGGGGACCCCGGAGTTCATGAGCCCGGAACAGATCCGGGGCAAGCCGCTCGACAGCCGGAGCGACATCTACGCGCTGGCGATCCTCGCCTTCGAGATGTTCACCGGCCAGCTTCCCTTCCAGGGCCGCTCGGCGCAGGAAATGATGATCGCCCGGCTCCGGGGAACCGCGCTGCCCCTCCGCCAGGCCAAGCCGGACCTGCCGCCCAAACTCGAGACCGTCATCAGCAAGGCGCTGGATGCGGATCCCGACAAACGCTACCCCACCATGCAGGACTTCGCCGAAGCGGTTTCCGGCATCGGGGGCGGGACGATTTTTACGAAGTTGTTCAAGCGGTAGATGTTGAAGTCGAGAAGTCGAGAAGTCGAGCGGACAGCGCGATGTGAAACCGCGGGGACCCCTCGACTCCTCGACTCCTCGACTCCTCGACCCCTCGACCCCTCGACTCCTCGACTCCTCGACTCCTCGACTCCTCGACCCTCATGCACCGCTATCCCGCCTTCGATCCACCCGAGTATGTCTCCTGGGAGCCTGATCCCGAGCTGGTGAAGGCCTTCCGGGATACGGTTCGGCGGGATCCGATCCGGCGGAAGCTGGTGGCGACGCTGGACCGGGGAGACCTGCTGGCGATCTATCGCCGGCTGCTGCGGGCGCGGCTGCATGACATCGGCCTCAAGCGCTGGGTCCGGCAGGGGGTGATCTCCAAGGCCTGGCTCGGCACGGGCGAGGAAGCGACCACCGTGGGGCCGGTCTATGCCCTCAATCCGGAACGGGACTACGTCGCCCCCATGATCCGGAACGCATCGGCCTGCTGCGACATGGGCATGCCGCTTTCGGACATGTTCCGCGGCTACCTGGCCACGTCCAATTCGCCGTCCCGCGGCCGCGACATCCACATCGGTGCCTTCAACGAACACGTGATCGCGCCGGTGTCTCCGATCGGCGTCATGGTGCCGGTGACGATGGGCGTGGCGCTCGGCACCCGGATGCGGGGGACCCCGGCGGTCACACTCACCTGGGTGGGAGACGGAACGTCCAAGTCGGGCCCGGCGCACGAGGGGTTCAACTTTGCCGCGGTGCAGCGGGTGCCGGTGATCTACATCCTGCAGAACAACCAGGTGGCTCTGGGCACGCGCGTGGAACAGGCCCACCTGCCCGGATCGTTCGAGGACCTGCCGGGAGCCTATGGCATGGCCGGCTGGGGGTTCGACGGCAACAACGTGCTGGATGCCTGGGCCGCGACCCGGCTGGCCGTGGACCGCTGCCTGGCCGGCGACGGGCCGGTCATGCTCATCGCCGAAACCTTCCGCATGGGAGGGCACGCCACCCACGACGAACGGGAAGCCCGGGACACCTTCCCGGCGGAACTGTTCGAAACCTGGGGCAGGCGGGATCCGATCGGCCTGTTCGAGGAGTATCTGAAGACCGAAGGCGTCACCCTGGAGGAGCTGGAAGGCATCGAGCATGAGGTGGAGGCGGAGGTCGACCGGGCCGCCGAGGAGGCGCTGCAAGACCGGGAGAAGCTGCCGGAAGGCAGCAGTGCGACCGAGGGAGTGTATGCAACTGGATGATTGGAAGATTGGATGATTGGGGTGCGTGAGACGGATCCCGGTGTGTGTTCGCCTGCCCGCCCGCCCGCCTGTCCGTCCTCAATCATCCAATCCCCAATCATCCAATCACAAATGAACGGGGGGTCCTCATGATCCATATCGGTTTCCGCGGTGCCGCCGGATACGCGCTGATCGCGTTGCTGGCCGCCGGCGTGGGTGCCATGGGCACCTGGCTGGTGATGCGGGCGGGTGGCCATGCGCTCGATCCCGTGACCACCCACGGAGAGTGGGTCCATATCAGGCGCGGGGCCGATTCGGTCCGGGCCTATGTGGCGTATCCGGAACGGAGCGACAAGGCGCCGGGCATAATTGTAATCCACGAGATCTTCGGCCTGACCGACTGGGAGCCGACCGTGGCCGACCGGCTGGCGAAGAACGGCTACGTCGCCGTCGTGCCCGACCTGCTCTCCTCCCGCTACGGCCAGAGCCCGGCCGATCAGGCCGAAGGGCGCAAGCTGGTCGCCACGCTCACGCCGGAAGGCGTGACCGCCGACCTGGACGCGACCTACGACTACCTGAACGGACTTCCCGCCACCCGGCAGGGAGACATCGGCGTGATCGGCTTCTGCTGGGGCGGCGGGCAGAGCTTCGCCTACGCCACCAACAACCCGCGCCTGAAGGCGGCGGTGGTCTGCTATGGTCCGGCACCCGAGTCCGATGCCCTTGGCCGGATTCAGGCAAAGGTCCTGGGGGTCTATGGAGAAGGGGACGCCCGGATCAACGCCTCCCTCCCGCAGGTGGATTCCACCATGCAGGCGCTGGGCAAATCCTACAGCTACGATATCTACCCCGGCACCGGCCATGGCTTCCTCAAGCCCGGGCGCCGCGGCAGCGACGGCCCCCAGGTGGAGCGGGCATGGGAGAAGATCCTGGAGTTTTACGGCGCTACGCTCAGGTGAACGTAAGAAGTAAGAAGTGAGAAGCTAGAAGTGAGAAGTAGGAAGTGAACTACCCTCGCCTAAAGGCGAGGGCTTCAGGGCCGCTGGATGAGCCGCCGGACTGAAGTCCGCGGCTCATCCCGGATCTTCCACGCGGAAGATCGTATCATCAACCCCCGGTTCCTCGGT
>JBFXBG010000232.1:0-3995 GCA_050183505.1 Gemmatimonadales bacterium
GGGACAAGGAGTCCGGTGATGCAGCGCCGGTTGATGAAATCCAAGATCCACCGGGCCACGGTTACCTCGGCGGACCTGCACTATGAGGGGTCGCTCACCGTGGACGAGGATCTGCTCGATGCGGCCGATCTGGTGGAGTTCGAGGAGGTCCAGATCGTCAACGTGAACAATGGGGCCCGGTTCTCGACCTACGTCATCCCGGGTCCCCGCGGTTCGGGGGTCATTCAGTTGAACGGCGCGGCGGCGCGTCTCGGCATGGCCGGGGACCTGGTCATCGTCATCAGCTACGGCGCCTATGATGACGCGGAAGCCGCCCACCACGCGCCGCGGGTCGTCTTCGTCGACGCCCGGAACCAGATCGTCCGGCCGGCGCTGCGCGCCGAGCACTGAGCCCTTCCCCCGTGAGACAGGCGCGGCCCACCCCACCCCAGCTCCGGCCCACGATTCCCACGTGGGCGGTCATGACCGACGAGCGGATCGATCACGTCCAGCGGGTGGCGGCCCTCATCGCGGAGTGGGCCGAGGCCATGGGGGTGCCGGATTCCGAGCGCAACCGCTGGCTCCGGGCGGCCTGGCTGCACGACGCCCTGCGGGACGCTCCGCCGGAGGAGCTCACTCGATGGGCGTCCACCGCGCCGGGGCCGATGGCGCTGCTGCACGGGCCGGCGAGTGCCGCCCGGGCCAAGGCGGAAGGCGAGGTCGACCGTGGCGTGCTCGATGCCGTGCGATATCACTCGGTCGGCCTGGCGGAGTCGGACATGGTCGGTCGGGTGCTCTACTGCGCCGATTTCCTGGACCCCGGCCGGTCGTTCGAGCCTGAGCGGCGCGCCGCATTGGCTCAACGGCTGCCGAAGGACCTGACCGGCGTGCTGCGCGAGATCGCCGCCCTGCGGATGGGTCATATCATCCGCTCCGGCTGGCCAATCCCCGAACCCACATTCCGCTTCTGGAACAGTCTGTGCGCGCACGAGTCCCGCGCGTCGGACTGATCGCCGGCATTACCGTCCTGGCCCTCGCCGGGATTATCCTGCTCGCCCGCCGGGGTCCCGACCGGATCCCGGGACACGCCTACGCCATTCCCTCGGGCGATGATCGCGTCATCGTCGAGGTCCTCAACGGAACCCGGCAGCAGGGCCTGGCCCGCCGCGCCACCCGGCTGCTGCGGGAGCACGGCATCGACGTCGTATTCTTCGCAACCGGCGCCCCGACGGACTCGACGACCATCATTCTGCGGCGCGGTTCCAGCGCCCGCGCGGCCGAAGTCCGCCGGGCCCTGGGGACCGGCCGAATCGTGGAGGAGCCGGATACCCTCCGCCGGGTGGACGCCACCGTGGTGCTCGGCCAGGATTTCACCCTGCCGGAGGAAGTACACCCGTAGGGGGAAGAGGTGAGAAGTAAGAAGTGAGAAGTAAGAAGTGAGAAGGAGGAGGATCCCGGGATCAGGGCCTGCCGGTGAAACCACAATCCCTCTCACTTCTCACTGCAACCACCAGGTCCATCACGTTGGTCCCGGTCGGCCCGGTGCGGAGCAGCGCTCCGGCGGCATCGAGCGCGGGATGTGCGCGGTGGTGGTCCAGGTCTGACTGCGGGTTCCGCCCGGCGCGTTCGATCCGTTGCCAGGTCAGGCCGTCGACGACTGCGCCCGCGGCATCGGTGGTGCCGTCCCGGCCGTCAGTGCCCGCGGCGAGAATCGTGATGGCGGCACCGGCGCCGGCCTGGTGCAGACGCCGGGCTGCGGCCAGGGCCAGTTCCTGGCAACGCCCGCCCGGTGGGGCATCCGGGGGCAGCGTCACGGTGGTCTCACCGCCCCAGACCAGACAGGTCCCCCGCCGGGCTTCAAGCATCGACCTGGCGACGGCCGTCCCCGCGGCCGCGGCTTCGCCATGCAGCGGCTCGGCTACTGGCCGCGCGTCCAGACCGGCGGCCGCGGCTGCCGCGCAGGCGGCATCCCGGCTCCGGCCGTTTCCCACGATGATCCGGGATCGAACCCGGTCGAAGGCCGGATCGTCCGGCTTCGGCGTTTCCCGGGCGGAGTGAGCCGCATGATCCTCGATCCAGGCCAGGATCCCCGGCGGAATCGCGAGCATCGCAGCCTTGCTGCGGAGGAGCGCAGCCACGTCGGCCGCGGTCGTCGTATCGCGGGAGCAGGGACCCGAGCCGATGCTCGGCAGTTCGTCACCGATCACGTCGGAGACGGCGAGCACCAGCACGTCCGACGGGACGAGCGCCGCCGCCAGCCTGCCATGAGCCCACCGGGAGAACCGTCCGCGGATGGCGTTCATGGTATGGATTTCCAGGCCCGAGCCGAGCAACGCCTGAAACAGTGCGGCCAGCTCGGCCTGGGTGACCCCGCCGACCGGTCCGGCCATGAGGCTGCTGGCGCCGCCGGAAAGGAGCACCCAGACCGGCTCCCCCCGGGCGCGGGGGACGAGACCGGCCAGCGCCTCGGCGGCACGCAACGAGTCGGCCCCGGGCACGGGGTGATCGCCGGCAACGACCTGGAGGGCGGGATGCGGTGGATTGGCCGGTTCGGCGGGAATGACGATCCCGCCCGCGGGCCGGAGATCCCGGGCCGCCAGCACCTGGACCGCGGCGTGCGCCATGGGGAGCGATGCCTTGCCGGCGGCGATGATCCACACCGGTACCCCGGGCGTTTCCGGCGTCAGCGCGGCCAGCGTCGCGGCGGCGGGGTCCGCCGCCGCGACGGCACGCCGGAAGCACGTCTCCAGCAGGCGTCGTCGGTCAGGGTGTGTCATCGGCGGTTGCCCATCGGGCCGGTGCGGGACCATACTCAGAGGAGCACTGCCGGTGGCCGGACCTCCGGCCGTCGGGCACTCTGCCCGTTCCTCGATACTCGCCACATCTCATGACCACCATCATGGTGACGCGGACCCTGCCGCGCGCGGTCGAAGAGGAAATCGTCGCGGCGTTTCCGCAGGCCCGGCTCAACCCGGCCGACCGGCCGCTGGACGCGGCGGGCCTCGGTGCGGCCCTCCGGGAAGCGGACGGGATCCTGTGCACCGTGTCCGACCGATTCACGGAGGACGTCCTGGCGGTCCATCCCCGGCGGGCCCGGATCCTGGCCAACTTCGGCGTGGGCTACAATAATATCGACGTCGCCGCCGCGAAGGCGGCCGGACTGGTCGTGACCAACACGCCCGGTGTGCTGACCGAGACCACGGCCGATCTGGCCATGGCACTCATCCTTGCCGTCGCGCGCCGCATCGGGGAAGGGGAGCGGGAGCTTCGCGCCGGGCGCTGGACCGGGTGGCGGCCGACCCACATGATGGGCGCGGAAGTTCACGGCCGCACCCTCGGCATCGTCGGTCTGGGCCGGATCGGGCGGGCGGTGGCCCGTCGGGCGCACCACGGGTTCGGCATTCGGGTCCTGGCCGCCACCCGGAGTCCTCTGAGCCCGGGAGAAGCCGCCGGTGCGGGAGTGAGCGGGTTCGTCACCCTGGATGAGCTGCTGCCGGCGGTCGACTTCCTTTCCCTGCATTGTCCCGCCACTCCCGACACCCGCCATCTGATCGACGCCCGCCGGCTGGGCCGCATGAAGGAATCCGCGTTCCTGATCAATACCGCCCGGGGCGACGTGGTGGATGAGCATGCCCTGATCGAGGCGCTTCGAACCGGGACCATCGCCGGCGCCGGGCTGGATGTCTACGAGCGCGAGCCCGACGTGCCGGTCGAGCTCCTGCGGATGGACAACGTGGTGCTGCTGCCACACCTCGGCAGCGCCACCACGGTGGCGCGCGAGGCGATGGGGCGCCGGGCCCTGGCCAACCTCCGGGCCTTCTTCGAAGGTCACGACCCGCCCGACCGGGTTGCCTGACCGCCCCGGCGGGCGGAGTGGGTCGCGTCGATCATACCGCTACAGGCACGCAGAAAGACGCGGTGGTTCCGTCTCACACGTCAGGTGCACAGCCTGGGCGCGCCAGGAAAGAAACCGCGTGCTTCCAGAGCGCCCCGGCGGGCGGAGGTGGGCCGCTCGA
>JBFXBG010000233.1:0-3966 GCA_050183505.1 Gemmatimonadales bacterium
CGGCGTTCGGCGGGGGGCTGAACTACGCGTCGGGGAACTTCAGCGTGGGCTTCGACTACGCCTACAAGTACCTGGGGATCCTGGGCGGCACCAACTTCTTCAGCTTCTCGATCGGGTGGTAGGGAGTATGCGGGACCGGGGGAATTGAGGACACAGGCGATTGGGGGGGCCATGTGTGGCCCCGCGAGGGACCGGACGTCCCCTCAGTCGTCAAGTCCACAGTGTGAGCAGGTGAATCCCCAGATCCCACGGAAGGAAATGCACGGTAATGGCCGGTTATAAAATGATGGCGCTCGCGGCAGCGGTGGCGATTCTGCCCCTGGCCGCGCCGGCGCCCCAGACGGGTGATGAGCTGCTGGTTCGTGCCGTGAGGTTCTACCGGGCCGAAGTGAGCCTCACCCAGGTGAAGGCCTTCATACAGGTTCCTCTGTCCCTGATGAGCCCCACCGTCGAAGGGGTCCTGACGTACCGGGTCCGGGTGGCACTGAAGGACTCAACCGGTCTCACGTTGTCTCAGGATGCCTGGCCGGCGCAGCACCTGTCGGCCGGCCTGCAGCAGCCGGGGGCGTACACCGTCAACAGTTTCGAAGTCGTGCTCCGGCCGGGACGGCACCGGCTCGAGGTGACGGTCGAGGATTCGGTTTCCGGCAAGACGGTTTCGACGGCCACGGAAGTGACGGGCTACGCCACTCAGCCCCGGGCCTCGGACCTGGTACTCTCGCCCGGTATGCGTCCGATGGACGACACGGCGGGCCCCGCGGGGAATGAGTGGCGGAGCGGTCAGATCCTGGTGACCTCGGTCGCCTATCTGCGGCTCAACCCGACCCACGACCCGCGGGCGTTCTATCTGCTGGAGGCGTACACGACCCGGCCGGACTCGGGGTCGATGCAGGCGCTGGTCAAGGATTCCACCGGCAGGGTCGCGTTCCGGACCCGGCCGACCCCGGTGATGCTGCCGGTCGGTGGAGGGGTACTTCGGGGGCAGCTCAACCTCGAAGGGCTTCCCTCCGGGACCTACACCCTGGCGGTCCGGCTGCAGTTGTCCGGAGACACCGTCGAGCGGGCCGCCGGCTTCACGATGGCTGATCTGCTCGAGGCGGCGCGGCGGGACTCGATCAGAACCGCGCTCTTCCGGGTCACCGACAGCGGTTACTTCGCCGGGATGGACGAGGCCCAGCTGGATGTGGCCTACGAACCGCTGTCGTACATCGCCTCAGGCCGGGAACTCAGGGCCTACAAGGACATGAGCGTGCCGGCCAAGCAGCGGTTCCTGACGGAGTTCTGGCAGAAGCGGGATCCCGACGCATCGACCCCACGGAACGAATACCGGGAGCTGTTCTACGGCCAGCTGGCCTACGCCGATTCGGCCTTCCGGGAGCGGGGCCAGAGCGAAGTACCGGGGTGGAAGAGCGACCGGGGCCGGGTCTACGTGAAGTACGGCGCGCCGGACGAAGTGCTGGACCGGCCCCGCGCCGGCCGGGCACCGCCGTACATCGTCTGGAGATTCACCCGGCAGCGGGACCTCTACTACGTCTTCGCCGACCGGACCGGATTCGGAGCGTACAAGCTGGTCCACACGAATGACCGCAACGAACTGTCGTTACCCGATTGGATTGATCTGCTGACCCCCGACGGGGTACAGGATGTCGGCCGGTTCCTGGGCATCGACTTCTTTCAGGGGAATCAGCAGTTGAATTGATCAGGCCGGGATGGGCCCCACGGGGCCCGGCGATCCCGGAGGCCGAATCCGGCGGGAACAGGGGCCCGCCGGTTCCAGGCCGGAAGGTGAAGGGGAGTTTTGCACGAGGGAATCGCGTCCCGTCAGGGACAACCGGTTGCGGTACGGGGCTGCAGGGGCTCCTCGAACGGCAACACATCTTCATCACGCTCTTCTGGAATGAGGTGCACAGTATGAACCGTTTGGTGCGTGGTTCGGTCATGCTCGCCGCCGCCGCCTTCGTGTGGGCCTGCGGGGGAGATCCCACTGCGGGAGACGCGAAGAACATCGTGAAGCTCCAGGCCGATCCGGCGGTGGTCTTCGTGTCCAACGCTTCCGACTCTCAGGCCGTCATCGTCGAGGCGGTGAACAACCTCGACCAGCAGGACGGGGCCACCTTTTCGATTACGGCGAGCGGAGCGGGGATAATCGTGACGCGGGACACCGCGTACGGCAAGTTCACCAACGGGGACCAGGTCAGCACCCGGGCGCGCTACTTCGTGAAGGCCGCCTCGACGACCAGCTTCGTCTCCACGACGTTCACCATCAGCGGCGGCGGGAAGACCCTCGACATCCCCGTCCGCGTTACGCCGGCCTTCCTGGACGTCGGGTTCTCCAACTCCACACCGGCGTTGGGTGAGGCGGTGACGATCACGGCTCCGACGAACGTGGTCTTCACTGCCTCGACCACCGTGGATGTCGGCGGCAATACGGGCGTCGTGACGGGGGTCTCCCCGGACGGCTCGCAGCTCACCTTCCTGCTTGGTCCGAACATCACCGACGAGGTGGCGAGTCTCGGTGATGTCGAGGTGTCATACCTCCCGGGCCAGATGTTCGATCTTGAGACAACCGGGACGATCACCACGCCGGTGGTCAGCTCCATTCCGGCGGCGTTCGCTTCGGCTACCCCGAACGTCGGCGACACCGTGACGATGACCCTGACCGCGCCGTTCAAGGCGTTGCCCAACGTCAGCATCAGCTTCGGTGGGGTCGCCAGCGTCATCACCGGCATCTCGGCCGACAGCAGCTCGGTCCAGTTCCTGCCGCCGCCCGCTTCCACCGGGTCGCCGACCCTCGACAATGTCATCATCAGCGGCGTGCCGGTACCGATCAACCTGGTGAGCTCAGGCAGCCTCACGGTGGCCAATGCCACCAACTACACTGGCACGGATGCGCTGGCCACGGCCCCTTCGGTCGCCCCTCCGGCATCCGGAGAGACCACCGGGTTCTTTGATCTCGGGTCATGGGGCGGGAATTGCGGCGGTGCTCCTTGCCAGTGGTACCGGCTGGACGTGACCACGGCGGGTGACTACCACTTCTCCTCGGTGTGGGACAACAATTCCGATCTGGGGATCTACGTGGTCAACTCCACCGGCACGAGCACCATCGGGGCCTGCGACGCCGCAGGCAACGGCAGCGGTGCCCAGCCGGAAGCGTGCGACATCACGCTGGCCGTCGGCACGTACTACATCCAGATGCAGAACTTCGCACCGTTCTATCCGGATCCTGATCCGGCGTGGTTCGGCATCACCATCATGCTTCCGTAAGACGGAGTTCGAGGTCCGAGTTCCGGAGAAATGGAAAGCCCCCGCTGCAGCGGGGGCTTTTCGTCTTCTTCAGCCGGGGTCACTGTGCCGACGGTCAGCATGTCGCATTTCTGTGCCCGGATGTCGCAAACGAGGAGTTGTGTTGTCCCGCGCCTGGCGGCCATTCTAGGAAGAGGTACCGGGGGCGGACCGCCAACACCAGGAGGAACTATGAAACGCCATACCTTTCTTGCGATGGCCGTGCTTCTCGCCTTGCCATGGGTCGGGGGGGCACATGCAGGAGACACGCCTCCTGCAACCTGTTCTTACACCCCGGCCGGGCCGGTTACGATCCTCATCGGGGCCCAGCAGACGTTTGGGCCTAGCTCGGCCGAGGAGTGCGCCGGTCTGATCGCACGAATTGTCCTGGACAACGGCACTGCGGGGTTCTCCGCCGGCTCTGGGTGCAACCTGGGCACGATCACGATCGGCGGGTCGGGGATTGTGAAGGTGCGAGGATGTGAAACTGGGGAAGTGTCCCTGAACATCATGAGCGGATCGACGGTCGTTCAATCGATCGGTATTACCGTAGATGCTCCCTAGCAGGTTGCTGAAAAAGGCTGTTCCGCGAGGCGAGGGACGCCTATAGATTGGGTATCCCTGACCCGAGTGAGCCAATGCGCGGCGAAGACCGGCAGCAGACCAAGCTGTTCAGCTACGTCT
>JBFXBG010000234.1:0-3960 GCA_050183505.1 Gemmatimonadales bacterium
CAGGGCGCACCCGGAAGACCGCCTGCTCATCACGGACCTGGTCATGCCCCACCTCGGCGGCCGCCAGGTGGTCGACGCCCTGCGGGCGCAGGGCAACCGGATCCCGGTCGTGCTCACGACGGGGTACTCTCCGGCGAGCGCGACGACCGCCTGGCCCGCCGAAATCCCCCTCTTGCGCAAGCCCTGGCTGGCCCAGGAGCTGCTCAGTCTGGTGCGCCAGCTGCTCGACGCGGGCCCGGCGTCCCAATCGGCCGCCTCCTAGGAGTGGGGGATGCCGCATGCCCTGATCCCCGAGATTCTCCGCCTGCTCGATCAGGTCGCGGAGGAGCCCAAGGTCCGGCAGCTGGCCGCCGCCGCACCTCAGCCGGGGCACGCCTTCCTCCTCGGCCTCGATCAGCTGCGGCGGCAGCTCCGCGACCTCCAATGGACCGCGATCCCGGAGAACGTCCTCTGGGACCTGGGCGGCTTGATCGAGCTCTGCCCCTATGATCTCGTCCAGGCCCGCGCGCTGCTCCGGGCGGCCGAGGTGCGGGCGCAGCTCTGGCGCGACTTCACGGAGGAGTCGGCGCCGTGAGGGGTGCCAAGCCCCGTCCGCCTCCGGAAAACTTCGGAGCGACAACCATCCGGGCGCATGTTATTTTGCGCGGCGCTCCGTCCCCCTGAACACCCCGCACATCGCTGCAACCCTATGCACCCCGCCCGACGACATGTCTGACCGCCGCCGGATCAGGGACCGGCGCGGCGCCCTCTGGACGGTCACCCAGGATGGCCCGATGGGATGGGGCAGTCATGTGCCGCGCTTCGGAATGGTATGGTTCGAGGCCGACGACGGCCGGCGGGTCTGGAAACTGAAGCCGGCCGGCAGCCTGGACACCCTGAGTGACGAGGAGCTGCGGCAGATCCTGGCCGCGCTCCTGGTGGATGCGAGGGGATGATGCGGCAGGATCTCCTGGGAGAGCAGCGGGAAGCCTGAGGTTGGTGGGGCATTGAGTATGCTCCGGCATCAGGATTCCGCCAGTCCCCGCCGCCACGCGGTCCCCTTGCCAGAGACGCCCCCGCCGGCACACTCCAATGCAGCGGTCCCCCTGCCGCGCGCGACTGGAGTGTGGTGCGTGATCGTCAATCCTCAGCGACTGATCCGTCTGGTGCTGGATGAGGTGGCGGACCTGCCGGACGTCCAGGAGCTGGCCGCCGCCGACCCGCTCCATGGGCCGACGTTTCTGGCCGCCCTCCAGCAACTCCGCCGGCAACTGGCGGACCCCCGGCAGGTGCCCGCCCCGGCGAACCTGCTGGCCGATCTGCAGATCCTCGAGCAGCTCTGCCCCTTTCGCCAGGTGCACGCTCGGGGACTGCTCCTGACGGCGGTGGTACATGCCCGCGCCTGGCGGGAATTCGTGGAGGATGCGGAATGACCCGCTGGTTGACGGTGGCGGATGCGGCCCGGGAGGCGGGCGTCCACCCGAGGACACTGCGCCGGTGGATCGGGGCGGGCCGGCTGCCGGCAGCGCGCCGGGGCGGCCGCTGGCTGATTCATCGGGACGAACTGCAGATTGAGCAGGCCCACCGGGGCCGAGCCTCGGGTCGGGAACCGGCGACACGGAGGCGTTAGACCATGCGGTTCACATACTCACCGACGGCCGATGCCCTGGCCGTCGAGCTGGCCCCGGAGGCCAAGACGGCCTCCAGCCGCACGCTGGGGGAGGGAATCCAGGCGGACTTCGACGCCGGCGGCCGGCTCATCACTTTGGAGATCCTGAACGCCAGTCAGCACTACCCGGCGCCGGCGCTCGAGGCCCTGGGCTCGCCGCCGGAATACCTGACCCTGACCGCGGCGGCGAAAGAGTGCGGCCTCGCGCCGGCGACCCTGCGGAAGCAGGTCCACAATGGCCGGATCCCGGCGACCAAGCAGGGGCGGGACTGGCTCATCGCCCGGCACGACCTCCTGGCCTACCTCGAGAGTCGGGATCCGCGGGGCCGGCCGGCGCGGCAGTCGCCCGCGAACGTGTAGGGCCTGGTGAAGGTGAAGAAGGGTGGGGACATGGCCAAAGCGAAGGCGAAGACCGACGCCCGCCGGAAAAACATGCACTGGGGGTCGAGGCGACAACCGCATCAGGAGGGGAGTCAACTAGGCATGAACCGACTGAGGGAGTGGCTGAAGGCGATTGGACGTTGGCTGTGGGAGGCGCGCATCGTTTGGTTTGGCCTGCTTGTCTTGGCCATCGCCGTGCTCGTCCCCTTTACACTGGGCGTGACCGAACGCGGGTTTCGGGTGAGCGGTTTGGTCCTTCAAGTGCTGGGGATTGGAACGGTGGCGAAGGGACTGCGCGATACACGAAGCTTGTTTGGTCATCCGCCCTTCACTCGAGTGGCGAAGGAATGGCTTGCTCGCTTTCCTCTTTATGGAAGGGCGCGGACCATTCATGGCAGTGCCGCCGCTGCGGCAGCCGCCGTGCTGTCCGGCCGCCTGAGAGTATGGATGCCGGTGAATCCCGGTGACCCATTGGAAATCCGAGTCGTCGCACTCATGCGAAATACAGAGCGACTTCGGGATGAGCTTTACCACCTCCAGGGAGAGGTGGAGTCCCACCGGGCAGCGTACGAAGAAGCCTTACGGCGAGAAAGCGACCATAGGACGGAGGGGGACAGGAGAATCGACGCCAAGCTCGAGGAGGTCCATACCGGCGGGGTCTATCTCTCTCTGTTGGGGGTGGTATGGCTGCTTGTCGGAGTAACGTTCGCGACTATTCCAGATGTTCTCGCACCTTGAAAAGGATCGCCCGCTGGAGGGCTCACCCATACGGGAGGCCGGATGCTAGCGGAGAATGTAACCGCCGGCTGCACCGGGCAAGAGTAACGACCACCTCGGTGGCCGTGGCAGAGAGAACAAGCCAAGGTCCATCCGCATTGAACGGCGGGCCCGATCCTCGGGCTTCCCACGGAGATCCTGTTCTTTCGATACGCCCTCTTCCGCCCGCTCCGCCTGGGCCATCGCCAGCAGTCTCCCTACCTCGCTCACCGCCGCCCCCGCTGACTCGCCGCCACCAGCTGGTCCTTCTTCGCGCATCTCGCCCGCCGTTTCCCCCCCCCCCGCCACGATCGCCAGCTGCAGGGCGTCCGCCCAGGGCAGGCAGGCCGCCCGGCACGTGGGACGCAGAAGGGCCAGCGCGCGGCCCTGCTGAACCTTCGCGCTATCCGCCGCTGCGGTGAGCCGGCGGTCCTCCTCCCCCCTCCATCCACACCAACCGCCGCATTCATCCCACCCCCGTACTCCAGGCCGGACCGGGACCCGTAGTATGCCGGGCGCCCATTTTGTCGGGCATTGACGACACCTGGCCTTCCTCGGAGCATCCCACATGAAGAATCGGATCCGACTGCACCAGGCCGCCGGCGCGGCCATCCTGACCCTGGTCCTTGCCCTCGGCATCGCCCCGCCCATTGTCTGCCAGGCCCAGTCGGCCAGGGATCTTCTCCGGCAGACCCTGGCCGCCATGGGCGGGGAGCGCCTGGCGGCGCTCCGGACGGCGCGCCGCACCGGTTTGGCCAGTGAGGAACTGGTGGGCGTCTCCAGCCGAGTGGGCCCGACGATCCCGATGTACCGGGAGTTCAGTGAGTTGCGCGATCTTGGCCGGGAGCGGCTCCGGCGGACCTCGACGGTGAGCCTGCCGATGCGGCCGGCGCCGATCGGGTTCACGGAGGTCTACGCCCAGGGCGTCGCGGTCCAGCTGGTCGGCGAGCGCACGACCGCTGGATCACCCAGCCAGGCTCTGGAGCATGCCGCCTGGCTGCGCAATGGGGTCGAGCGGGCGATTGCGACCGCCCTTGCGGCGGCCGATCTGCGCCGCGGCACCGATACGGTGCTCGGCGTGACGCGGGTCGCGACCGTGATCCATTCCGGCGGAACGGTCCGGCTGTTCGTCGGACTGGAAGACCATCTGCTGCATGGCGTGGAGCAGGTTCAGC
>JBFXBG010000235.1:0-3937 GCA_050183505.1 Gemmatimonadales bacterium
CGAGACCCAGGTGGCGGTCTTTGGATTCCAGCGGGACCTGCGCAACCCGATCGCGACCGGCACCCTGATCGAGATCGGCCGGCGGGCGGGCGGGATCCGGTTCACCGCCGCCCGCGCTGTGACGCGCCGGGCCGAATCGCCCCGGGTGGTCGCCGGGTTCGACCTGCAACGCATGCGGGACGACCGGCGGAACCGGCTCACGACCGTCCCGGCCGACAGCATCCAGGTGGACCAGCGGGAGATCGTCACCGAGCTGGGGCCGTTTGCCGAGCTGCTCTGGCCGGTGGATCGGCGCTGGATGTTATCGGCCGGGGCACGGTACGACCGGATCACTTTCGACGTGGAAGATCACCACCTCACCGATGGGTCGGACGAATCCGGCAGCCGCACCATGGCCGCGCTGAGCGGATCGGCCGGGCTCAGCTACCTGGTCTCCCGCCGGCTCACCGTGTACGCCAATGCCGGGACCGCGTTCGAGACACCCACCACCACCGAGCTGGCCAACCAGCCGGGCGGAAGCGGCGGGTTCAACCGGAGTCTCGGGCCGCAGCGGGCGGTGAGCCTGGAAATCGGGGGCCGCGGAACAGCCGGCCGCTGGATCCGCTTTTCCGTCGCCGCCTACCTCAACCGGATCAGAGACGCGATCGTCCAGTTCCAGGAGGCCGGAGGGCGGGCCTATTTCCGGAACGCGGGGAGGCTCAACAACGACGGATTCGAAGCCGGAATCACCGTCGTCCCGACCGGCCGGCTGGCCCTCAGTGCCGCGTACACCTGGGCCCACTATCGTTTTGCCGATTATGTCGTGGTCTCGGGCGCCGCGGCCGACACCCTCGATGGCAGGACGCTGCCGGGAGTCCCGGAGCACTTCGTCCGGCTGGAAGCCCGGGCATCGCCGGGAGCGGGCGCCTGGATCCTGGCGGACTACACCGTGAGCAGCGCCGTCTGGGCCGACGACGCCAACACCCTGAGGGCGGGCGGCTGGGGCATCGCGGACCTGAGCCTCACCTGGCCGGTCCGGCTGGACCAGTGGACCCTCGAACTCACGGCCGGCGTCACGAACCTATTCGACCGGAGCTACGTGTCGTCGGTCACGGTCAACGGGTTCAACGGGAGAGTCTTTGAACCGGGCGAGGACCGGACCTGGTATGGCGGAGTGAGGATCACAGCGGGAAGCAACTGATGATGGGATGGACCGACCCGTGTGACACCCTGCCCTTCTTCCTGCTTCGTAATCACCAATCATCCAATCACCAGTGTCTTGAATCTCTCCCACACCACATTCCCACCCGACACCACCGCCACCACGTTCTTCCCCTTCAACCCGGGCTCACCTCGGAGCAGCACGGCCACCGCTGCCGCACCCGAGGGCTCGATCAGCTGCCCCTGGTGTTCAACCATCCAGCGCATGGCGCCGGCCAGCTCGTTCTCCGTCGCGGTGAGCGCCCGATCGATGTTGTCCCGGATGATGGGCCAGGTCAGCGTCTCGGGCTCGACATAGCCCGCCAGACCCTCGGCAATGGAATCCTCTACCGCCACCGGCACCGTCTCACCCGCCCGCAGCCAGGTGTTGAATGTCGGGCTCAAGGCGGCTTCCACCAGCCAGACCTCGGTTTCAGGGCGATTCGCCTTCACCGCAATGCTGATGCCCGATACCAGCCCGCCTCCGCCGCAGGGAACGATGACGACATCGGGCGCGGCCAGATCCTCCATGATCTCCAGACCCACCACACCGTCGGCGGCGATGATCGCCGGATCGCTGTAGGCGGAGATGAACGTCAGGCCCTCGGTCTCGGCCAGGCGCCGGGCCAGGTGGTAGGCCTCCTCATAGGACTCGGTGAACTGGAGCGCGGCTCCGTAGGAGCGGAGCTTATGCAGCTTGCCCGGATCCGCCGAACGCGGCAGGCAGATCTTCACCGGAACCCCCAGCCGCCGGCCGGCACACGCTACCCCAATGCCGTGGTTCCCGGCCGTTGCGGCCACCACCCCGCGCCTCCGCTCGGCATCACTCAGGCTCACGAGTTTGTTGAACGGCCCGCGTGGTTTGAAGCTCCCGGTGATCTGGAGATTCTCCAGCTTGAGGTATACCTCGGCGCCGGTGGCTTCGCTCAGGTCGGGCGAATGCTCGAGCGGCGTGTGCCGCAGGTAACGGCCGGTCGTGGCCGCGGCGGTATGCAGGTCGGTGAGGTCCACGGATTACCCAGATGGTTCAGATTGCCAGGATCGGGAGTGACCGAGCGGGCCAGCCCTGCTGGCGCGTCTTCTCACCCCGGGTATTCTGCCTCCAGCGAGAATCCGGCCGAGCCACGGCGGGCTCCCCCGTTTGACGAACGCGAGTGAATCCGCGGCCGGCACTCCATGGCTGACGCCATGGCCCCGACCGGCCGCCCGTCAGAGCAACGACACCGGATCCCGATCCATCACGACCCGGGTCTCCCCCGCGCGGGTGATCCGTCCCGCCGCGTAGCGAACCACCCGGCCCAGGTCATCCGAAGCGCCTTTCAGCAGGAGGTGCCAGCGCCAGCGGTCCTTGAGTTTCGGGATCGGGCAGGGCGCCGGGCCCAGGATCGTGACTGGAAGCTGGTGCTTTACGATGAGGCGGTCAAACCAGTCTCCCACTTTCATCGCATCCGCCGAGACAGCCCGTTCTTCCGGCCCGGAGACCAGGACGTTGACCAGGGAAGTGACCGGCGGATACGGCGGGGATTGTCGCAGGGCCAGTTCTTCGCGCAGAAACCCCTCGGTATCGTGGGCCGCCGCGCGGAGCAGGGCGTGGTGCTGCGGATTGCGGGTCTGCACCAGCACCCGTCCTCCCCTGGGTCCCCGTCCCGCCCGGCCGGCGACCTGCGCCAGCAGCTGGAAGGTGCGTTCCGCCGCGCGGAAATCCGGCAGATGCAGGCCGATGTCGGCATCCACCACGCCGACCAGGGTGACATTGGGGAAGTCGAGTCCCTTGGCGATCATCTGAGTGCCGATCAGCAGGTCGACCTCACCCCGGCCCACCGCGCCCAGGATCCGGTGGTGGGACCACTTGGTGGACGTCGTATCGAGATCCATCCGCGCGATCCGCGCCTCGGGGAACCGGGCCGCCAGCATCCGTTCGAGCTGCTGCGTCCCCACCCCGCGCATCTCCTGGACCAGGTGCGCGCAGGCCCGGCACGATCGGGGAATCGGCTCTTCGTGGCCGCAGTAGTGGCACCGCAGCGACCGCGGCGTGTAGTGGACCGTGAGCGAAATGGAGCAGCGGGGACAGTCCCAGACCTCGCCGCAGCCGGGGCACTGGAGAAACCCGGCGAATCCCCGGCGGTTGAGCAGCAGCAGGGTCTGTTCACGCCGCGCCAGCGTCCCGGTGACCGCGTCATCCAGGACCGTGGACCAGGCCACGGCGCCGGCGGCCTGCACCCGGGGAGCCGTCCGCAGGTCGACCAGCTCCACCGGTGGCATCGGACGCGCCCCGATCCGCTCCGGCAGCCGGACCAGCGCGACGCCGGCCCCGATCCGGCTCATGGTTTCGGCCGAGGGAGTCGCGCTGCCAAGCAGGAGGCGGGCGCCTTCGAGCCGGGCCCGCACGACCGCCACCTCCCGCGCCTGATAGCGCGGGCTCTCGCCGTTCTTGTAGCTGGCCTCGTGTTCTTCGTCCACGACCACCAGGCCCAGATCCCGCACCGGCGCGAAGATGGCCGACCTGGCCCCGACCGCGACCCGCCGCTCACCGCGATGAAGCAGGCGCCAGGCATCCAGCCGCTCTCCATCGGAGAGCCCGGAGTGCAGCACCGCCACCTCATCGCCAAACGCCCCGCGCACCCGGCTCACGGTCTGAGGGGTCAGGCTGATCTCGGGTACCAGCAGGATTGCCCCGCGTCCGCGCGCCAGGACCTCACGAATGGCCTCGAGATAAACGAAGGTCTTGCCGCTCCCGGTCACCCCGAAGAGCAGAGCC
>JBFXBG010000236.1:0-3917 GCA_050183505.1 Gemmatimonadales bacterium
CTACAGGCACGCAGAAAGACGCGGTGGTTCCGTCTCACCCGTCAGGTGCACAGCCTGGGCGCGCCAGGAAAGAAACCGCGTGCTTCCCGCGTGCCTGTACCGGTACTGCGGACGCGGCCCACTCCGCCCGCCGGGGCGACAGACGAAAACCAACCGCGTATTTCCAGCGTGCCTGTACCGGTACCGTGGACGCGGCCCACTCCGCCGGCCGGGGCGCCCTCTTCCGCTTCCCCCATTCCGCCCGTATTCTTGGTGCGATCCTGCCTTCCATTCCCCCAACATCCTGCGCCGATGCCCCATTCTACCCGGTTGATCGCTGCCCTCATGATGACCGTGGCGGCGTGCCACGGATCCGGATCCCGCAACGCGGCCGTGACCCCGGACGGCTGGCAGCCGCTCTTCGACGGCAAGACCACCGCCGGCTGGCGCAACTATGGCAAGACCGGCCCGGTGACGGGCTGGGCCGTGGAGGACGGCGCGCTGACCCGGGTGGGCGAAGGCGGGGACATCGTCAGCGACAGCGAATACGCCAACTTCGAGCTGGAGCTGGACTGGAAGATCTCCCCCAAGGGCAACAGCGGAATCATGTACCGGGTCACCGAGGACCAGCCGTGGAGTTACTACACCGGTCCGGAGATGCAGGTCCTCGATGACGCCGGCCACCCGGACGGTGCCTCCCGCCTCACCGCCGCCGGGGCCGCGTACGGGCTCTATCCTTCACCGCCCGGCATCGAGAAGCCCGCGGGAGAGTGGAACCACGTCCGGATCGTGGTGAACGGGGCCCACGTGGAACACTGGCTGAACGGCACCAGGGTCGTCGAATACGAACTCTGGAGCCCGGACTGGGAAGCCCGGGTCGCGGCGAGCAAGTTCAAGCAATGGCCGACCTACGGCCGCGCCAGGCGGGGGCACATTGCCCTGCAGGATCACGGCGACTGGGTGGCCTATCGAAATATCCGGATCAAGGTCCTCCCATGAGCCTGGTCCGGGCGCGGCTCTCCGCCATGATGTTCCTCCAGTATTTCATCTGGGGGTCGTGGTTCGTGACGATGGGGACCTACCTGAGCCGGACGCTGGGCTTCAGCGGTCAGCAGGTGGGGCTCGCTTACGGGGCCACGGCCATCGCCGCGCTGGTCTCTCCTTTCTTCATCGGCATCGTCGCCGACCGCTTCTTCGCTTCGGAGAAACTGCTGGCCGCCCTGCACCTGGGCGGGGCCCTGGTGATGTGGTACGCCTCCACCGTTACCAGCTTCGGAACCTTCTATCCGATCCTGATCCTGTACGCCCTCTGCTACATGCCCACGCTGTCGCTCACCAACGCGGTGGCGTTTCACCATGTCCAGGATCCGGCGCGGGACTTTCCGCTCATCCGGGTCCTGGGCACCATCGGCTGGATCGTGGCCGGGATCGTGGTGGGGAAGGTCCTGCATGCCGACGCGCTGGCGGTGCCGATGCGGCTCGCGGCCGGCGCGTCGGTGGTGATGGGCGTGTTCTCGCTGCTACTGCCGCATACGCCGCCCAAGGCGGCCGGGGCGCCGTTCAGCGTGCGGGACGCCCTCGGGCTCGATGCCCTCGAGCTGCTCCGGGACCGGGCCTTTACGATCTTCGTCCTGGGGTCGTTTCTGCTCTGCATTCCGCTCCAGTTCTACTATACCTTTGCCAATCCATTCCTGAACGAGATCGGCGCGCCGGATCCGGCCTTCATTCAGACGTTCGGCCAGATGTCCGAAATCCTGTTCATGGTCGCGCTCCCGTTCCTGCTGCGGCGCTACGGGATCAAGAAGATCATGCTGGCCGGCATGCTGGCGTGGGGGCTGCGGTATCTGGCCTTCGGCTACGGGAATGCCGGCCCCGGGATGTGGCTCATCTACGGCGGCATCGTGCTGCACGGGATCTGCTATGACTTCTTCTTCGTCAGCGGGCAGATCTACACCGACGAGAAGGCGGGCCCCCGGATCCGCGCCGCCGCCCAGGGATTCCTGAACTTCGTTACCAACGGCGTGGGGTATTTCATCGGCGCCTTCGTGTCCGGCCGGGTGGTGGATGCGCACGTCCTGCCCGGCGGCCTGCACGACTGGCGGGGCATCTGGACCATCCCCGCGGTCGGGGCCCTGGTGATCATGGTCCTCTTCGCCCTGCTGTTCCGCCCGCGGCCGGAGATCGATCATCCGGAGGCCGGCCTGGCCGCTGCCGGCGGAGAGCCCGGCGAACGCAGATGAACGCTGAAGGGCGCAGATGCCGCCGGCGGGGAAGTGCCCCGGACGGTTCGAGCGAGCGGTGACGGTCGAGGTTTGCCCGGTCCCTTCCCAGCCTCTGCGTCATCTGCCCGACTCTGCGCATCTGCGTTCGCCGTCTATGGCCCGTCGCCTTTCGGCGGTTTCCAGGACCTCCATCAACCCATGGGACCTCAGCCATGACCGACACCATCTCCCGTCGTTCCTTCGTCGAAGGTGCTACCGCCGCCGCCGCGTTTACGATCGTCCCCCGCCACGTCCTGGGCGGCAAGGGTTTCGTCGCACCCAGCGACAAGCTCAACGTGGCCTGCATCGGGGTCGGCGGGATGGGGCGAAACGACGTCCGCGGGATGGAAAGCGAGAATATCTACGCCCTCTGCGATGTGGACCTCAAGGCGGCCGACGACGCGATGCGGTCCTACCCCGCCGCCAAACGGTACCGGGACTACCGGGAGATGCTCGCGAAGGAAGCCCCCAACATCGACCTGGTGACGGTGTCTACCCCCGACCACAATCACGCGGCGGCCGCCATGCTGGCCCTCAAGGCCGGCAAGCACGTCTACTGCCAGAAACCGCTCTGCCGCACGCTGGCAGAAGTCCGCGCGTTGCGGGACGAGGCACGCCGCCGGCCGAAGCAGGTAACCCAGATGGGCAATCAGGGCCATACCGGCGACGGCATGCGCGTCATGCGGGAATGGACCGAGGCAGGGGCCATCGGCACGGTGCGGGAAATCCACTACTGGACCAACCGGCCGATCTGGCCCCAGGGGATGGACCGCCCGACCGATGCGCACAACGTCCCGCTCACGCTCGACTGGAACCTCTGGCTCGGCCCGGCGCCGGAACGGCCGTACAATCCGGATTACATGCCGTTCCGCTGGCGCGGCTGGTGGGACTTCGGGACCGGTGCGCTGGGCGACATGGCCTGCCACGGAATGGACGCCGCCTTCTGGGCGTTCGACCTCGGCTATCCCAGCGCGGTCCAAGCCGAGACCACGACGCTCTACGATGAATCCGCTCCCAAGTCCTCCCGGGTAACCTACTGGTTTCCTGAGAAGCCGGGACGCCCCGCGATCAAAGTGGTCTGGCGGGACGGCGGTCTCTGGCCTGCGCGGCCGAAGGGTCTGGATGCCTCGGCCAAATGGCCGCCGGCCGAGATCGGCGGCCAGATGTGGGTCGGGGATTCCGGCGCCATCCTGGCCGGCATGTACGGCGACGATCTGAAGATCCTGGACCCGAAGAAGGACGCCGAGATCCGGGCCAACCCGCCGGCGGAGAAATACCCGCGCTCACCCGGCGTCTACCAGGAGTGGATCGGAGCCTGCAAGGGTGGGTCACCGGCACTCTCGTCCTTCTCGGGGCACGCGGCCGCGCTCACCGAGATGGTCCTGCTCGGCTGCCTGGCAGTACGCTCGGGCCAGCGGCTGGAGCTGGATCCCTCGACCGGCATGGTCACCAACGTTCAGCTCCCGGGTGAGTGGGTCACACCGACGTATCGTTCCGGATGGACGCTGTAGCCTGCCTGGAGCGGCATAGGGTCAGCGAACGCAGAAAACACTGATGTCCGCAGATGCCACAGTTTCACGGGACATGCTCGGGACCGTCCCTCCGCGTTTGTCAGCGTGCCTGGAGCGGCATAGGGTCAGCGAACGCAGAGAACGCCGGTGTCCGCAGATGCCACAG
>JBFXBG010000237.1:0-3869 GCA_050183505.1 Gemmatimonadales bacterium
CCGTGGCGGGGCCGGTCGAGCAGATCGCCGGCGAGCAGGGTCCGGATATCGGCCAGGATCGCCGGATCGCAGGCCGGATGCAGCCGGTGGCTGCCGAAGTCGAGGCGCTGGCCCTCGGCTTCGAAGCTCCCCGAGTTACCTCCCGGGACCAGTTGCTGTTCGATCACGGTGACCGCGCCCCGTCCCCGGCGGCGCAGTTGATAGGCCGCGCCGGCGCCCGCGGGGCCGGCGCCCAGGATCACGACGCGCGGCTCAGGCATGCGCGGTCGATGTGGAGGCGGCGGCGGCGACACCGTTGGAGCGCGAATCCCGGCGGCGGCTCAGGAGGAGCCAGACCAGCCCGCCGGTGAGACCGCCGGAGATGAGCACCGACTGCCACAGGAGCGACGTCAGCACGCCCAGTTCGAGCGGCACGCCGAACGGGGCCAGGAACGCCGCCAGGCTCGCTTCCCGCACGGCCAGCCCGCCCAGGCTGATCGGCATGAGACTCACCACCTTGGCGAGCGGCCAGGCCAGAAACCACGCGGCCAGCGGGACGTTGACTCCGATCCCGTGGCCCAGCCAGGCGTTGATCAGGACGAACGAGCCCTGAACGGTGAGGGAGATGGTCAGTCCCCCGAGGGCGATCGCGGGCCGGCGAGCCAGGTGGCGCAGACTGACCAGGCTCCGCGCGACATGGCGCCGGATCCGCCGGGGCCACCAGGCCAGCGGGCGGCGCAGCAGCAACGGAAGGAACACGGCCGCAACCACCGCGCCGAGCACCAGGCCGACGGTGAGCAGTTCGCGTCCCCAGCCCGGGAGCGTACCCCGGGAGAGGATGCCGCCGGCGGCCACCAGGAGGGCCAGTGCGGTGACGTCGGTGAGCCGGTCCATGACTCCGCCCCAGAGTGCCGCTTCGGGCCGCCGGGTGAACTTGCCGGCCAGCGCCATCCGCAATACGTCGCCGCCGACGATGCTGGGCAGGCAGAGATTGGCGAACAGTCCGGCGGCATAGCCGTGCACGGCATACACCACGCCCAGGGCCGCGCGTCCGGCGTTGACGAACAGCCGCCACTTGAACACGCCGAGGAAGTGGCCGGCGACGAACCCGGCGGCGGCGCCCAGCCATACTTCACCCGGCAGGCGGTGCAGCGCCTCCAGCACCTTGCCCCAGGGGAGCAGCAGGAAGATGATCGTCAGCAGGCCCGCGCTGACCGCGATCTTGATCCAGAGTTTCACCGGTTCATCGCCATGCGGGAGTTCTGGTCGGCCAGCAGTCCGACCGTGAAGACGATCAGCGCGCCCAGAAACATGAGGACGGCGGTCTCGGAGAGATTGTCCAGGGTGACGTCGTAGATGAACTTGGCGAGGCCCACGGCGAAGAGCAGGGCCCCCAGCGGAATGAAGACCTTGAGCGGGTTGAAGAACACGATGGTCCGCAGAATGAGCAGCGTGAAATCATACGCGTGCCGGGGCCGGATCTTGGATTCTCCCAGGCGGGCATGATAGTCGATCGGCAGATACTCGACCGGGTGACCGTTGCAGGCGGCCGAGAGCGTGATCGTGGTCGTGAACGAGAAGCCGTCCGGCAGCAGGTGCTGATAGCGGCGGATCAGGTCCTTGCGCATGAGCCGGAGTCCGGAATTGATATCCGGCAGGTGCTGCCCCGCCAGATAACTCGCCAGCCAGCGCAGGAACGCCTTGGCCGGCCGCCGCGCCAGCGGGATCCGGACGGTCTTCCCGGTGCGGGCGCCGACGACCATGGCGTTGACCTCCGCGGCGGCCAGCAGCCGAGGAATCGCCTCCACCGGATAGGTCCCGTCGGCATCGGTGATGAGAATCCATGGATGGGCGGCCAGTTTCACGCCCAGCTTCAGCGCCGCGCCGTATCCGCGGTTGAGCCGGCGGCGCAGGACCCGCACGCCGGTGGCCGCCGCCGCCTCGGCGGTCCCGTCGCTGGACCCGTCATCCACCACGAGGATCTCGTAGGTCCAGCCGGTTTCCCGCATCACCCGTTCGACATCCCGCACCTGTCCCGCCACGTGGGCGGCTTCGTTGTAGGCGGGAATCACCACGGTCACCGCCCGGGGCGCCGGACCGACATGATCCTCGATGATCTCTTCAATCACGATGCATCCTCGGATTGTTCGTGAGGGAACCGGCGGACCATGACCACGATGGCGCCGCCTCCAACGGTCCCCGGAAATGAGGCGGCCATCCGGTAGTCGGCCTGCAACCGGCTCCAGATCTCGGGCTGGACCACGGCGAGGCGGATCGGGAAGGTGTACAACACCCAGGTGCGCCGGTGGCTGGCCTCGACGGCTTCCAGCGCTTCGAGGCTGCCGACCGGGATGAAGTCCTTCTGATAGAACTCGGCGTAGGGATACCGGGTGAGATCCACCGTCACGACCGCGTCCCCGGGGCCCCCGGACCGTTCCACGAACGCGCTGGCGGCCACGAAGTCCTGCTTGGGATGCCAGGCACGGGGAACGGTAAGCGCGCTTCCCATGATCACCAGCACCGCTCCGGCGGTGGCCAGGGAGGAAAGCCGCGGTGGAAGCACCAGACCGGCCAGGGCAAACCCGCCGCGGAGCGCGATCAGCACGGCAAAGCCCGCGCTGAAGAAGAAGAACCTGGGCCACAGGTTGTGCTGCAGCGCCAGCAGCGCCGCACCGCTCACCAGCGCCGGCAGGACCATCAGCAGCGTCAGGGCGGCGTTCCGCTTCCAGTAGCTCACCAGGCCGGCGGCGACAACCACCAACGCCGCCCCGAGCGTGAACCAGCCGCCCGGCAGGCCCCGGCTCAACCCGCGCAGGGCCTCGGTCGCGAACCAGAGCGGGCTCTGCCAGGCGGTGGCCGCCGCCCCCCTGGGCGGGTGCAGCACGGTGCCGAACACCTGCGGGAGCACCGGGGCATACAGCTGGAGGGTGAAGGTCGTGGCCAGAACCAGGCCGGCCAGCGGCGCCCGGGCAAGCCCCGCATCCGGGGCCCGGCGGAGATAGCACCACAACCAGACCAGCGCGTGGGCCACGACGATCAGGACCGCCGTGATGTGCGTGTAGGCGGCCAGAGCCATCGCGGCGCCATACAACACGGCCGTCAGCCAGGGACGACGGGTCTGCCCCGTCAGCAGCCGGACGAAGCACTCGGTGCCGACCAGCGTAAAGAACAGAAGCCCGGTGTACCCGCGGGCATTCTGGGAGAACCACACGTGATGATACGAGAAGGCAAGCAGCCCCAGCGCCAGGAGCGCTTCCCGCCGGCCGGCCACCAGCCGGCCGAACCGATAGACGGCGTACAGGCTCGCGACTCCGAACACGGCGGCCGGAAACCGGAGCGTGAGCGCACTCTCGCCGAAGAGCGTGTGGAGAATCCCGGCGGACAGCGAATAGAGCAGATGCTGATTCTGGCTGTCGTAGGTCGTGAGGATCTGGCCGATGGGAAGACGAACGTAATCGACCAGGGTCTGGATCTCGTCGAACCACAGTCCGTTGGGAAGCTGGTAGAGCCGCAGCAGCACACCCACCAGCAGCAGGCCGCCAACCGCGGCGCCTTCGTAGCGGTTCACCGGTTCCACCGGAGGCAACGCCGCCACCAGCCCGGCCCCGGGCTCCCCCAGCGACCAGTGGGCCGCCGCAACCACCAGCCCGGCATGGACCACAAGCATGAGCTTGAACACCCAGATCCCGGTTACCACCGGGGCCAGGTGGGGCGAGTCCGGACCGGCCAGCCACACCGCAATCGAATGCGCGGGAAGCAGGAGCCCGGCGAGCCCGAGGCCGATTGCCAGGAAAGCCTTAAATCGAGACATGAAAATGGGTTAAGGACAAGCCAACGAGCGCCGCCGCAACGCCGGGGGAAGCAATGTCCGTTCCAGCGTCCGGACGCTC
>JBFXBG010000238.1:0-3864 GCA_050183505.1 Gemmatimonadales bacterium
GCTACGTCTCAGCCCGGCGCGGCGCACCAGGAACCCTGAACGGCTCGATTCATGTCCCGATTCATCCTCCCTGTGTTTTTCACGCTCCTTGCTGCCGCACCCGTCACGGCCCAACGGCCTCCCGCGGCCTCCGACAGCCTGGCCATCGTGGCGGCGGGCCGTGCGTTCTCCCGCGCGTATGAACGGGGGGATGTCGAGACCCTGGTGAGATCCTACACGTCCGATGGCGTCATCTTTCCGGATCGCTCCGAGGCGTTGAGCGGGGACGCCCTCCGTCGATACTGGACTCTGCCTCCCGGACGCCGGGTCCTGCTCCACCGGATGACGCCGACCGAGATTGTGATTCAGGGGGACCTGGCCTACGACTACGGCGTCTACGAGTATCGCGGCGAGAACAATGGACAGGGCTACCAGGGCCGCGGCAAGTATGTCGTCGTGTGGCGGCGGGACGCCGACGGGAACTGGCGGATGAAGCTGGACATCTGGAACCGGTTGCCCGACGAGTAGGTGAGGTGGACAACAGGGGGGCAACCAGCGACGGCCGGCGCGAGGCAGAAGCCTTATCTGCCCGCCGCCTGCGCGCCGCCCTCAGCCCTCAGTCCTCATCCTCAGCACTCAGTCCTCAGTCCTCAGTCCTCAGCACTTGAATCTCAGTCCTCAGTCCTCAGTCCTCAGCACTCAATCTCAGTCCTCAGCACTCAATCTCACCCCTCACTCCCACTCGCCGCTCCGCTCATCCACCTCCGTCGCCAACAGGGGCCGGACGGTGCCGCCCGCCGCTGGTATCATGAGGAGGTCGAACTGCTGCGCCCCCAGCGGGGCGCCGGTGAAGAGAATCCAGCGCCCGTCCGGCGACCATACCGGCCCATAGTGCTGCCCACCCGTAGTCAGCGTGCGGATGCCGCTGCCGTCCGCGGCCATGATCATGATCCGGCCCTCGTCGCCCGCCGAGTGATGAAACGCGATCCACCGGCCGTCCGGTGAGAACCGGCCCCCGTAGTCTCCTCCCTCCATGTGGGTGAGCCGCCGTTCCGCCGACCCGTCGGCCTCCATCTGGAACACCTCGATATCTCCGTCCACGTCCCGGGCGAACACGATCCGCCGCCCGTCCGGAGATACGTGACCGCCGAAGGACGAGGTCAGTGGCTCCCGGGTAATCCGGGTCACCCCGCTGCCGTCCTGGTTCATGATGTAGAGGTTGCCGCGGAACTCGCCGTTCGGACCGCGCGGTTCTCCCCGGGTGGAGAAGAACAGAATCCGGCCGTCGGGAAACCATTCGGGCAGGATGTCCTGCTCCGGGTCGCGGGTGAGGTTCGTCGCTTCACCCCCGGCCGCCGGCATGAGATAGATCTCCCGGTTCCCGTCGCGCAGACTCTGAAACACGATCCACCGGCCGTCCGGCGAGGTCCGGGCCCAGTGATCCTGCGCCGGATTCCGGGTCAGATTCTCGGGCTTCCCCGTCGCTCCGGCCTGGCGGAATACCTCGGCGTTGCCGGACCGCGTCGAGGTGTAGGTGAAGGTGGCCGTGTCCGGGGACCACACCGCCTGGGCCAGCAGGTCTCCAGGCAGGAGCAGCAGGGGCAGCAGCAGGGCAGTGAAGCGCACAGCCGGATCTCCTGAATGAGGTCACCTCCCGTTACACGTTCGACCCCGGAAGTGTAGCGGGAACCGCTGAGGGGGGTGCGGGGAGCCGGACATCGGCGGCCCGGATGCCCGGCTGGTCCGCCCGCCGCCCCACATACCTTGACAATCTAGGTATCAACGCCGACATTACCTAGAAATTCTAGGTAAAGGCGGCCATGGCTTCTCCGGTCTCACTGCTGCAGGGCACCCTTGATGTCCTGATTCTCAAGGCCCTGATCTGGGGGCCGCGGCACGGCTATGCCGTGGCCCGCTTCCTGGAAGATGCCACCGGGCACGAACTTCAGATCGAAGAGGGCTCCCTCTACCCGGCCCTGTACCGGATGGAGGGCAAAGGCTGGATCAGCGCTGAATGGGGCACGTCTGAACTGGGCCGGAAAGTGAAACTGTACTCGCTTTCTCCGGCGGGACGGAAGCGGCTGCGGGAACAGATGTCGGAATGGACCCGGTTCAGCTCCCTGGTCGACCGGGTCCTGGCGCTCTCCTGAGCCCTCGCCCTGACTGCCGATGCCTCGATTCCCGTTCTTTCGCCCGAAGCTGCAGGATGAAATCTCCTCGGAGCTGTCGTTCCACCTTGAAATGCTGGTCCGTCGTCTGGAATCGCTGGGGTACACGCCGGCGGAGGCACGCGCCGAAGCGGCCCGGCGCATGGGAGACATGAACCGGGTCCGCAGGGACTGCACCCGTGCGGGAGAGGAACGGCAGCGGAACTGGAACCGAACCGCGCTCATGACGGGTCTGAAGCAGGACCTGCACTATGCGCTCCGATCCTTCCGGCGGGCTCCGCTGTTCACCCTGTCAGTGGTTCTCACGCTGGCCCTCGGCATCGGCGCCACGACCAGCGTGTTCAGCCTGATCAACGGTGTCCTGCTGACCTCACTCCCCTACCGGAGTCCGGGCCGGCTGCTGCAGGTAAACGAGGTCGTGCCGGATGGCGCCCGCTGGGAGTTGTCGTATCCGGCGTTCCGCGATCTCCTGGAGCGGTCGCGGTCCTTCAGCCACCTCGGGGGGTATTTCGGCGGGCGTACACCGGTAAATGTGGGCGGGCAGACGCTTGAACTCGGCACCTTCTACCTGACCCCGGACCTCCTGCCGGCCCTTGGTGTCTCCCCCGAGCTCGGCCGAGGCTTCTCAGAGGAGCAAGCGGGCGCCGGAGATGACAATGCCGCGCTGATCGGTCACGGGCTCTGGGTGCGCCAGTTCGGGGCGGATCCGGAGGTCGTGGGGCGTCAGATTCACCTGGGCGGAACGGCCGTGACCATCGTCGGAGTCATGCCGGACCGCTTCTACTTCCCGGATCAGTCGGCAGAGGTCTGGCTTCCCTTCGGGCCGCCACAGCCGTTCATGGAGAACCGGACCGTCCACATCATGCGGGTGGTCGGCAGGTTGAAGGATGGGGTTGACGCGGAGCGGGCGCGGGAAGACGTGAGCCGGGTGTTTCTGGAATTGCAGCGGGACTTCCCCGGGGCGGATCCCGGGCACACCGGCACGACGGAGACACTGGCCGATGTCATGCTCGGCGGCGTGCGGCTGCCGCTGCTCACGCTGTTTGCCGGAGTCTTCCTGGTACTGCTCATCACCTGCGCCAACGTGGGCGGTCTGATCCTGGCCCGGGCCGGCGCGCGGGGCGAGGAGATGGCCGTGCGCACGGCGCTGGGGGCGGGCCGGTTCCGGCTGCTCCGGCAGCTCGCGGCGGAGAGTCTGCTCCTGTCGGCGGCGGGAGGCGCGGCCGGAGCACTGCTGGCGATGTTCGCCGTGCGCTGGGTGGTCCCGCGGCTCCCCGGATCGGTGCCGCAGGTCGCGGCCATCGGGGTCGATGCCCGGGTCCTCGCGTTCACCGCGGCCGTTGCTCTTCTGGCCGGGCTCGGGTTTGCCCTGATCCCGGCACTCGGACTCGATGGCCGCGGCCCGGCGGAGGCGCTGCGTGGGGGAGGCCGCCGGGTTCAGGGAGGCCATGCCGGGCGCGGCGCGCTGGTGATGGCCGAAGTGGCTCTGTCGATCGTGCTGGTGGTGGCCGCCGGACTGCTGATCCGGAGCTTTCTCCGGGTACAGTCGGTGGATCCCGGATTCACTTCTCGCAATCTGCTCCTGGTCACCACCTCGCTCCCCCCGGACCGCTACGACCCGTCCGGTGCGGTCGAGTTCTATCGTGCCCTCCCGGAACGGCTCGAGGCCATCCCGGGTGTGGTGGAGGCAAGTGCGGTCAGCAATCTGCCCATCAGC
>JBFXBG010000239.1:0-3755 GCA_050183505.1 Gemmatimonadales bacterium
GGGACATGCTGATCAGCACCATCGCCGCCGGCATTGCGGGCGCCATCGGGTACGCCCCGTGGCTGCTCATCTTCGCCGGCGGCCGGGGGGACGACCGCAACCCCGTCGGACAGCTGGCCGCCATCATCCTGGCGCCGATCGCCGCCATGCTGATCCAGTTCGCCGTGTCCCGGCAGCGGGAATTCGAGGCGGACCGGGTCGGGGCCCAGATCCTGGGCCGGCCGATGCCGCTGGCCAACGCCCTCCGCCGGCTCGACGCCATGGCGCAACGGATCCCGATGCGGGTCCAGCCGGCCGTGGCACCGCTGGCCCAGGTGAACCCGCTGGCCGCCATGGGCGGCGTGGCCAGGCTCTTCAGCACCCACCCACCCACCGAGGAGCGGATCGCGCGCCTGGAGGCCATGAGATGATTGGATGATTGAGGGATCGGGGGATTGAGAAACACCGGCAATCCTCCGATCCCTCGATCCCTCCATCCCTCACCCCATGTCTCACGGCCCGGCGGTCTGGATCGGCTTCACCGTTGCGGTCGTCGGCCTCATGGCCCTCGACCTCGGGGTTCTCAACCGCCGTTCCCACGTCCTCACTCTCAGGGAAGCCGCCGCCTGGAGCATCGGCTGGATTTCCCTGGCCATGCTCTTCGGCGTGCTGCTGCTCTTCCGCGAGGGCACCCGGCATGCCCTGGAGTTCTACACCGGGTACCTGATCGAGCTCTCCCTCAGCGTCGACAACCTCTTTGTCTTCATCCTCGTCTTTCAGTACTTCGCGGTCCCCGCCGCGCTGCAGCCCCGGGTCCTGAAATGGGGCATCGTCGGGGCCATCATCATGCGGGCCATGATGATCGGGCTCGGCGCGCTGCTCATTTCGCGGTTCGAGTGGGTCATCTTCGTCTTCGGCGGCATCGTGATCCTGACCGGCATCAAGATGTTCCGGTCCGGCGAGGTGCGAATCGAACCGGAGAAGAATCCGGTGGTCCGGCTGGCCCAGCGGGTCCTGCCCTTCAGCAGCGCCTACGATGGGCAGCGGTTCCTCACCCGCACCCTCACCGGCTGGCGCGCCACGCCGCTGCTGCTGGTGCTGATCGTCATCGAGACCACCGACCTGGTCTTCGCCGTCGACAGTATCCCCGCCATCTTCTCCGTCACCCGGGATCCGTTCATCGTCTATACCTCCAACGTCTTCGCCATCCTGGGCCTGCGGTCGCTGTTCTTCATTCTGGCCGGCATGATGGACAAGTTCGAGTACCTGAAGCCCGGAGTCGCCGTGATTCTGGTATTCGTCGGTCTCAAGATGATCCTGTCGCACTGGATCCACCTGCCCATCGCCGTCTCGCTGCTGATCATCCTGGCGACCCTGACGACGGCCGTCCTGTTCTCGGTCGGGAAGGCGAGGGGTCAGGGACCAGGGACCAGGGCCTAGGGGTATCAGGGATCGGGGGCCGGGGATTCCGGGATCGAGAGCGGCGGCGCTGGATGCTGCGGATGAGGCCGCCGAGCATGCGGCCCACGCCCTGGCAGCGCTCCGGCATGGACGCGACGGACTGGTGCGGTTTTCACGCCCGGCGGTACATTCGAACGCGTGTGAGCCCAGGCCCTGCCCCCTGGACCCCGGGTTCACTGGTCCCAATCCCTGATCCCTGATCCAATGACCGCCCCCCCCACCCGCCGGCCACCGCTGCTCGAGCGCCTCGCGCTCCACCGCCCGGAGCTCATGGCCTGGGCCATGTACGACTGGGCCAACTCGGCGTTCATGGTGGTGATCATCACCGCGATCTTTCCGATCTATTTCAGTTCGATCGCCGCGGCGGATCTCTCGCCGACCGATGCCACCTACCGGTTCACGGTCGCGACCACCATCGGGCTCATTATCATCGCCGTGCTGTCCCCGTTCCTGGGGGCGCTGGCCGATTTCGCCGCGGCCAAGAAGCGGTTTCTGGGCTTCTTCGCGGGCCTGGGCATCGCGGCCGTGGCGATGATGTTCTTCATTGAGCGGGGCGACTGGCTGCTGGCCGCGGTGCTGTTCGTCATCGCCAATATCGGCGCCAACGGCAGTTTCGTCTTCTACGATGCCCTGCTGCCGCACGTCGCCCGGCCGGAGGAGGTCGACCGGGTCTCGACCGCGGGGTATGCCCTGGGGTACCTGGGGTCGGGGATGCTGCTGGCGGTGATCATCGCCTGGATCCAGCAGCCCGCCTGGTTCGGCCTGCCCCACGGCGGCGGGCTCACGCCGGCTCAGGAGACCCTGCCCACCCGGCTCAGCTTCGTCGCCGTCGCGCTCTGGTGGCTGGCGTTCTCCATCCCGCTCTTCCGGCGGGTCCCCGAGCCGCGCCGCGCCCTGGAGCCGGATGAACGGCCGGGCCAGAGCCCCGTGCGCGTCGCTTGGACCCGGCTCGGGGAGACCTTCCGGGAGCTGCGCGGCTACCGGGAAGCATTCCTGATGCTGCTCGCGTTCCTGATCTACAACGACGGGATCGGGACCATCATCCGCATGGCGACGATCTTCGGGACCGAGATCGGCATCGGCCGCGGGCCGCTCATCGTATCCATCCTGCTGGTTCAGTTCGTCGGCGTCCCGTTCTCGTTCCTGTTCGGCGCCATGGCGTCGCGGGTCGGTACCAAACAGTCGATCCTCTTCGGCCTCGTGGTCTATGCCGGCATCAGCATCCTGGCGTACTTCATGACGACGGCCACCCATTTCCTCATCCTGGCCCTGCTGGTCGGCGCCGTCCAGGGCGGCACCCAGGCGCTGAGCCGCTCGCTCTTCGCCAGTATGGTGCCCAAGCACAAATCGGGGGAGTTCTTCGGCTTCTTCGCCGTCTTCGAGAAGTTCGCGGGGATCCTCGGCCCGGCCATCATGGCCGTGATCATCGGACTCACCGGCTCCACCCGGCTCTCGATTCTGTCGATCATCGGGTTCTTCGTCGTCGGCGCCCTGCTGCTCCTCAGGGTGAACATCACCGAGGGCCAGCGGGTGGCGCGGGAAGCGGACCGCCTGGCCGAGGTGGCCTGATGCCGCCCCGGGAGATCGACCCGGTGGCCCTGACCCGGGCCCTGGTCCGGATCCCTTCGCCCACCGGCGAAGAGCGCCGGGTGGTGGAGTTTCTGGCCGGGACACTGCGCCGGCTGGGATACCATGTGCGCCTCCAGCGGGTGAGCCCGGGACGGAACAACCTGCTCGCCTGGCGGGAACCGCCGGTGGTGGTGTTCTCCACGCACCTCGACTGCGTCCCACCCCATGTTCCCCTCCGGGAGACCCGGACCCGGATCTACGGGCGGGGAGCCTGCGACGCGAAGGGCATCGCGGCCGCCATGGTCGCGGCCGCCGAAACCCTCGCCGCGCGCGGGGAGCGACGGCTCGGGCTCCTGTTCCTGGTGGGAGAAGAAACCGGCGGCGCCGGCGCCCGCGCCGCCCGGACACTCCGGCCCCGGGGCCGCTACATGATCAACGGCGAACCCACCGGCAACCGGCTGGTCACCGGCGCCAAGGGGGCGCTCTGGATCGAACTCACCGCCCGGGGCAAGGCCGCGCACTCGGCCTACCCCGAACGGGGCCGGTCGGCCATCGACCGGCTGCTCGATACCGTGGACCGGATCCGCCGGCTCCCGCTTCCCAGCCACCCGGAACTCGGTCCGGCAACGCTCAACATCGGCATCGTGCGGGGCGGTGTGGCGGGCAATGTAATTTCGCCGGGGGCATCGGCCACGCTGGTCTTCCGCACCGTGACGCCGACCCGCGCCCTGAAAGGGGCTATCCAG
>JBFXBG010000240.1:0-3750 GCA_050183505.1 Gemmatimonadales bacterium
CTCGGCGTGGCGGTGCCGATCGACCGGCCCAGCATTACCGGCTTC
The DNA here is from genome assembly GCA_050183505.1 of Gemmatimonadales bacterium. Lineage (GTDB taxonomy): Bacteria > Gemmatimonadota > Gemmatimonadetes > Gemmatimonadales > GWC2-71-9 > JBFXBG01. The sequence continues at coordinate 46 of JBFXBG010000240.1, forward strand.
AGCCAGGCCCAGGTTCTCCCCTTCGGCAATACCACCGTCCACAACTTCGGCGGGGCCCCGCCGATTCTCCGCGCCACCTCCAACGCATCGGGTACCGCCACCGGCCTGGGAGACGTCGTGGGCCGGTTGAAAATCAACCTGGGCCAGTCCCGCACCTTCGGGGCGGCGCTCCTGACCGACGTGCGCTTCTCCACCGGTAACGAAAAAGACCTGCTGGGCGCCGGTTCGAGCAGCGTCCGGGCCCTGGGGATCGCCTCGGCCCAGTTCGGGGAGTTCGCCCCCCACCTCAACGTGGGCTACCTGGCCCGGACCGGCGACCTGACCAACGACGCCTTCCTGGCCACCCTGGGCTTCGACCAGCTGGTGGCGCCCTGGGCGACCTTCGCCGCCGAACTCATCTCGGAATGGCAGATCGGGGCGGACAAGATCTCGCTCCCGAGGGACATTCATTACGTCGCGCCGCTGGATCGGACCATCCCCGCGATCTCGGTGCCCAGGCGCCGTGACAACGTTCTGAACGCCGCCGTCGGCATCAAGTTCAACGTCCGGGGCGGCACGGTGCTGGTGCTGAACGGCATCGTCCCGGTGCGTCGCGTCGGCCTGCAGCCGGATTTCATCTGGACGGTGGGGCTGGAAGGGACACTGTAAAGGGCGGAAGGACGGAAAAGGCGGAAGGACGGAAGGTGTGAGGAGTCGAAATCCACACACCTTCCGTCCTTCCGCCTTTCCGTCCTTCCACCCTAGTTCTCTCTCGCCCCGGCCCGGATCCAGGCTCTGATCGTATCCCGCGTAGCGGCCGGAATCAGCGTCGTGCTGCTGGGCATGCCGCCGGGGCAGGCGGCGGGTGCGGTGTGGTCCAGCTTGAGCATGAGGAGGCTGTTTGCTTCCGCGGCGGTTCCGCCCCCCGGCGCCACCTGGCGGCCGGCGAAGGCACAGGCGGTCGGCTGGTCGTACAGTTCGTTGGCATACGTCGCCGAGGCGGTCCCGTCGAGGAACAGCCCACCGAGCCCGCCGTGGCAGCCGGTACAGCCCTGGGCCGCCCAGATCGGGTGGACGTTGGTGTCGTAGGTGAAGTAGGCGTAGCCCGAGAAGGTGACCGAACCCGCTCCCACGGCGCTGGCCTGGAGCAGGTTGATGAAGCGACCGTCGTTGGGCACCGCGCCGGCGGCCTCGACGGTCCATGACCCGGCGGCGGCGTGCCCCGCCGCGTCCGTGTTCACCGTGGCCCCGGTGACGTTCCCTCCGCCCGCCACCACGGTGAAGGTGACCGGCAGTCCGCTCACCGGGTTTCCGAACGAATCCGTCACCGCGATGACCGGGCTCGCCGCCAGGGCGGATCCGGCCGCGGCTTCCTGGTTGTCTCCCGAGACGATCATCATCCGGTAGGTCGCCGGGGGCGCCGGGCTCACGACCAGCGTGACCGCGATGTTCTGGGGCGAGTTGGTCGCCACGCCGGAGATGACCGGTAGGGTGGCCTGGTAGGTCCCGGCCGTGGTAATGGTGAAGGTGAGGGCGGTGAGGGTCAGCGTGGCCGGCGCGGTCGTGGTGTCGAACTGGGCCGTGAGCCAGGCGGTGGCGCCGGGGCCGTAGCTCACCGGACCGGTCGCGAGCCCGGTGAGGCTGAGCCCGCCGGTATTGGTCACCTGGACGGTCTGCGCCGGCGGACTCGCCTGCCCCGCCTGCCCGTTGAACTGGATCGTGGCGGTGGAAAGCGCCATGACCGGCGGCGGTCCGACCCGCACCCGGGCGATTCCCTGGATGCCGTCCACCGTGGCCATGATCGACACGGTCCCGTTCCCCATGGCGACGACGCCGCCGGTATCGTCCACCGAGGCGATCGACGGGTCCCCGCTGGCCCATTGCACCCCCAGCCCCGACTTGAAGGCGCCGTTCGCGTCGAGCGGGTAGGCCCGCATGCGCATCGTGCTCCCCAGCGGGAGGTCCGTGCTGTCGGGCGCCACTTCGACGCTCGCCACCGGGGCATTGGAGATGTCGGTGAGCACGGTCCTGCAGGCCGTGACGATGGCGGCGGCCAGGACGGCCAGGCGAGCGATCGGATGAATCCTCATAGAATCTCCGAGATGACCCAGGTCCCGCTTCGCCGCTCCAGCTGATAGGTATTGTTCGCCGCCAGGGTGTTGCGCTGCCCGCCGCTGAGGAAGCTCCAGCTCCCGGTGACCCGGACGGTGGCCCGATCGCCGGAGAGCTGCACATCCGCCACCGTGAGCCGCACCTGAAGATTCTGCATGTCGGGCAGCGCCTGCCGCAGCTGCTGCTCCCGCTGGGTGGTCATCCCGACGAAGATCTGGCGGACCCGGCTCACGTCGCGGCTCTCGAGCGCGGCCGCATAGGTCTGGATGGTCATGACCGCCTGGGCCCGGAGGTCGGCATCGGTCGGTGCCGCCCGCCGCACGGTCACCGACGCGGCCGCGCGGTACCCCTCGCTGGCGGCGGTGATGACGGCGCTGCCCGGAGCCAGGCCCGTGACCGAGCCGGTCGAGGAGACCGAGGCCACCGCCGGGGCACTGCTGCTCCATTCCACCGGCCGGTCGAGCGCGCGGCCGGTGGTGCCCTTGACGATCGCCGAGAGTTCAACGGTGTCGCCCGCGTCAAGCGTAACCGTGGTGGGCACCACCGACACACTGCCCACCGGTTCATCCGCCACCGTGACGGTGAGCGAGCCGCTGACGTTGTCCGCGGTCGCCGTGATCACGGCGCGGCCCGTCGCCAGCGCGGTGATCTGTCCCGCCTGGGTCACCGACACGACCGCCGGCGCACTCGAGTTCCAGCTGACGGTCCGGCCGGCGAGGGAGACGCCCTGATCGCTCCGCGCTTCGGCCTGCAGCCGGGCGCTGCCGCCCACGCTGAGGCTGGTCGCCCCGGACACGACCACCGACGTAACCCGGGCCGGCGTGGTGGCCGCGGGCGGCCGCGAGGGATTGCGCGACGGCGGGGTGGCCGACCGCGAAGGCGGCGTCACCGGCTCCTGCGTGGGCGACTGCACCGGGTTCACCGGGGTCGTATCGGCCGTGGCCTGGGTATCGGCCGCCACCGGCGCCGGCAGAGCCGTCCCGCCCGGCACCATCGTGAGACTGGAATCCTCCCCTGCCGGCAGGGCGGCGCCGCGCTCCCAGGGCCGGGTGAAGGCCAGCGCCGCGCCCCCGCCCACCACCACCAGGACGGCGATCAGGAGCCCGACCCGGCTCTTCTTCTTCGGGGGGGCCGGGACGGGCGGCGCGGGCGGGGTCTGACCCCGCTGGCGCCGGGAGCGCACCGTGGTGGGGATGGGGCTCCGCGGGGTGCTGACCCGCTTCAGCAGCTCCTGGTTGCCGCCCTCCATGGCCAGCTGCACCAGCCGGGTCTGCACCGCCTTGTCGTGCGGCTGATCCGGCGCCAGCAGCGCATGGGCCGCTTCGTCCATGTTCGGAAACCGATCCGAGGGCTTCTTGGCCAGCATCCGCTCCACCACGGCGGCCAGGTCCTCGGGACAGTTCTTCGCCACGGTCCGGAGCGGGGCCGGGGGTTCGTGCAGGTGCTTGTACATGATGGTCATGACGCTTTCGGCATCGAACGGCGGGCGGCCGGTCAGCATCTCGTACGCCATCACGCCCAGCGAATACTGATCCGAAGCCCCGGTCAGGGGCTGCGCGTTGCACTGCTCGGGGCTCATGTAGAACGGCGTCCCGATGGTGGCGCCGGTCATGG
>JBFXBG010000241.1:0-3678 GCA_050183505.1 Gemmatimonadales bacterium
CCGGGGTCGGCTGGTTGCGGGAGAGCCGGGCGGCGCTGGAGGAGCGGGTGAACCTGCTGGCGCGCACCAGGCGTGAGTTGCGGAGCGATTCGATGCTGGGCGATACGGTGGCGGTCCTGCGCCGGCGGGTCCTGGCGCTGGCGCCGAAGATCCTGGCCGGTGGATCGAGCGCCGAGGCGGCCAACGACCTGGCGGGCCGGATGAACCTGATCGTCACCCGCTCGAACGGGCGCCTGCTGCGGGCCGACCCCGTCGGCGACTCGACGACGGCCGGGCTCCTGGGCCGGGTGACGCTCGCTGCTTCATTCGAAGCTGACGTGCGTGGCGTGACCGCGGTGTTGAGCGACCTGGGTTCCGCCGATCCGGCACTTGCGGCCGCGAGTGTCCGTGTGCTGGCGACGAATCCGCACGATACCGGACCCGGGCCGGAGGTATTGCGCACCGAACTTCTGGTCCGCGGCTGGTACCTGAGAGCGAGGGAGGGCGAATGACGATCCGAAGCAGACTCAGACCGCCGCGCATGCCGCTGCCGGCTCTGGGGCGGGCGGGACTCCTGCTCCTGGGCGGCCTGGCGGTTCCCGCGGGGATCGCTGCCTGGAGGCCGCTCGCGCCGGAGCTGCCGCCGGCATCGCCGGCGCAGGCCGCCCCTGCGGCACCGGGTCTTCAGCGGTCGGTGGTGGACTCGATGGCGGCACTGGTCGCCCGGCGCGACCCGTTCCGGATGGAGCGGGCGCCGGCGCCGGTGGCGTTCAGTGCCATTCCGCCTGAAGACGCCGCCCCCGCACCGGCGCCGCCCCCCAAGCCGAACCTGGTGTTGTCCGGCCTGGTGTGGAGTGCACGCCCCGAGGCTGTGATCGAGGGTTTCCCCGGCGTCGAGGGGCCACGGGTCGTGCGCCCGGGAGACGTTATCGGTGCGTTCCGCATTCGACGGATTACACGGAAGGAAGTGACGGTGACGGGGATGGATACCACATGGGTGCTGAGAGTGAGGGAGCCATGGTGACCCCGACGGTCGGACGGGCAGACGGTCCGACGGTCAGGGGACGCCGGAAGGCCGTCCGGGCCGTCCTGGCCGTCCTGGCCGTCGCGCCAGCCCCGGCCGTCCTGGCCGCCGTGGCCGTCGCTTTCTCTGCCGTCCCGCTCCACGCGCAAGACAGCTCGGCCGTTCGCGTCGCCAACGACAGCGTCGTCATCCGCATGGTCGACACCGATCTCCGGGCGGCGATTCAGATGCTCTCACGGTTTCTGGACAAGACCGTGCTGACCGTGGGCGTACCCGCGAACCGGATCACCCTGCAACCGCCCGGCCCGGTCGCGCGAGACGGGGTGCTGCCGCTCTTCAGGGGGCTGGTGGAATCCCAGGGGCTCGAGTTCGTGGAGGACTCGGCCTACTACCGGATCCGGCCGAAGCCGCCGGCGGTGGGGCCGGCGCCGGGTGGGGCGGCGGCGTCGAAGGCCCAGGACGACGTCCGGCTCTTCGTCATCCGGCTCAAGCATGCCCGTGCGCCCGACGTGGCCGCCACGGTGAACCAGCTCTTCGGCGGTTCGGGGGACTTGAGTGGATCGTCCGGGCTCTCCCGCAGTACCCTCTCCGACGAACTCCGCCGGAACGTCGTCCCGCCGCAGGGGGCTGCGGGCCAGGCCAATCAGCCCGCCGGGCCTGCCGCGCGGCCGTCCGCCCTCACGGGCGCGGTCACGATCGTTCCCGACCAGCTCACCAATGCTCTCCTCATTCGTGCCTCGCCGGCCGACTTCGAGACCATCCAGGGTGCGGTGGATTACCTCGACATCCGCCCGCTGCAGGTCCTGATCGAGGTGCTGATCGTGGAGGTCCGCAAGGACCGCAGCTTCTCGCTGGGCGCCGACGTCTCGGTTCCGCCGCAGAAACTGGATGGTGGGACGGTGGACGCCACGCTCACCGGGGGTGGACTGGGGGATCTTATCATCCGTCTCATGAACCTGGGCAAGGGCGACATCGACGCCACCATCCGGCTGGCCCAGAGCCGGGGCGACGCCGAGATCGTTTCCCGGCCCGTGCTGCTGGCGTCGAACAACGTGGAGGCGAGCTTCCTGGTCGGCTCCCAGCGCCCGTTCGTCCAGGTGAGCCGGTCTCTGCCGACCGACACCCCGTCCCGGGACCAGGTGGTCCAGTACCGGGACGTCGGCACCAAGCTCACCGTCCTGCCCACGATCAACCAGGACGGGTACGTGTCCCTCCTGCTGCAGCAGGAGATCAACGCGGCGACCAATGAGACCCAGTTCGATGCGCCGGTGATCTCCACCAGGGAGGCGCGGACCCAGGTCCTGGTACGTGATGGTCAGACCATCGTCATCGGCGGGTTACGGGACGATCAGCGGGACCGGAGCCAGTCCGGCGTGCCGATTCTCTCGGGGATCCCGATCATCGGCGGGCTCTTCGGCGGCGCCAGCCGGCGGCAGAGTGCGACCGAGCTGTACATCTTCATTACGCCGCGGATCATCAGGAGCGATGCGGATGCGTCGACCGTGACGGAGCCGCGGGTTTCCCGCATGAGGGTGAAACCATGACGGCCGGTGCCATGCTCCCGACCGATCGGGATGAGGGTGCGCCGGGTGCCTACGGCATGATCGGCTGCCATCCCCGGATGCTGGCCTTGTACGACGACATCCGCGCGGCGGCCCGGTACCCGGTGCCCGTTGTTATTCAGGGGCCGACCGGATCGGGCAAGGAACTGGTGGCGCGGGCCATCCACCAGACCTCCCGTGCCGGGGGCGAGCTGATCTGTGTGAACATCGCCGAACTCTCTGAACAGTTGCTGGAGCCGGCCCTCTTCGGCTCGGAACGGGGCGCGTTCACCGGCGCGGTCGCGAAGGCAGGGCTCCTCGAGCGGGCGCACCGGGGGACACTGTTCCTGGACGAGGCCGGCGAGCTGTCGCATGCGGCGCAGGTGAAGCTGCTCCGGGCGCTGGAGTACCAGGCGGTGCGTCGCGTGGGCGAGGGGCCGTTGCGCCCGGTGCGGTTTCGCCTGCTCCTGGCGACCACGGTATCCCCCCTCGCGTTGGTGGCACAGCGGCGGTGGCGGGAAGATTTCCGGTATCGGGTCGAGGCGTACACAGTGGCGGTGCCGGCGCTCCGGGACCGGGTGTCGGACCTGGGGCTGCTGGTGGATCACTTTCTGGCCGAGCTCCGGGAGCCCCCCCTTGGGCTCACCGATCCGGGACCCCTGGCCGCGCACGCCTGGCCCGGGAACGTACGGGAGCTGCGGCGGGTGGTGGAACGGGCGGTGGTGGGTGCCCCGGAGAGGCCGGTTGATCTCTCGCGCCTCGTGGAGGCCCTTCGGGGAGGAGTCGGGCACGGGCCAGGGCTGGCTCTGGAAGCTGGGGTTCCCTCGGCAACGGCCCTGGTCATGGACCTGAGCGCCGGGGCTCGGCGATCGGAACGGCGATCCTCCTCCCGCTCCGTAGACGGGCGCCGCCTGCGTCCGCGCCGCCGACCCGATCCTGCCTTGGATGCGATGCGGTGGGCGGCCTGGGAGTTGGGGTCGACACTGACCGCGACGACCCTGGCGAGGCGGCTTGGCATGAGCCGGGCGACGCTGTTCCGGCGGCTGCGGGAGCGCGGAATCACTCTGCGGAGTCTCATTCAGCCGCCGGAGTGAGACGCTGGTGAGACTCCGTGAGACTCAATGAGACTCCCCA
>JBFXBG010000242.1:0-3660 GCA_050183505.1 Gemmatimonadales bacterium
CCTCGAACCCCGACCGCCCGTTCTCCACCGTGGAAATCGCCCGCGCCAGCGCGGCGGTTTTCCCGGCCTTCAGATCGACCAGGAGTGCATCCCATGACATGCTGGAAATTCGCATGGTTCAAGGGGATAGGCAAGCTCGCGCGGGTGGCGGGCCGGCCGGCGGGCAGGCAGACGGTTCGAAGGTGCGACCCCAAAGCCCTCTCAGCGAGCTGTCGGTGGCGGAGCCGGGAGATTGCCTTGTCCGCGCGTCATCGCAGCGCCGTTCTACCGCCCGCCGGCCCGCCCGCCCGCCGGCCCGTCTTTCTTCGGCCAGGTCGGCCGGAACCGCAACGGGTTCTGGAACAGGTGGCTCGGCAGGATGAAGATCACGCTGAACATCCCGAACGCGACCACCAGGCCGAAGACCAGCACTTCGAGCCGCCGGATCGCGACGTAGATGACCGCGGTGATGAGCGCGACCGTGAAGGCGAACACCGCCAGCAGGACCCGCCGCACCTGCTGGGCAAAGAACCGCTGCAGTTCCAGCAGGTCCCGCGGATGGGCCCGGACGCGGAGCTCTTCCCGCTCCACCCGCCGCAGCAGGTCCCGGAGGGTGCGGACGGTGGTGGTGAGCTCCTGGGTCCAGTCCATGAACCCGGGCTTGCCGCCTTCGCCTTCCACCAGCCCGATCAGCAGCCGGCCGCGGTACTTCTCCACCGCCGGCCGGATCACGCTCATGCCGTTGAAATTCGGGTCGTAACGGAGGCCGATGCCTTCGACCAGGACTGCCGCGCGCCCGAAGTACACCAGGTGCGAGGGCAGCATGAGCGGCCAGTCGTAGAACGTGCGCAGCACGTCTTCGACGATCCGCTGGATCTGGCGGGGCGAATAGTCGTCCCGGAACGAGAGGGCCATGAGCTGGCGGGCCGCGTCGCGCACGGTGCCGCGGTCCACGTCCGGGTCGAGGATCCCCAGTTCGTAGAAGCCGTTGATGACCCCGTCCACGTCCTTCCGGGCCGCCGAGAGCACCGTCCGGATGATGCGGGCGCGGGTCTCGCGTTCGACCGGCAGGACCATCCCGAAATCGAGCAGCACCACCCGCCCGGCGCCGTCCACCAGCAGGTTGCCCGGGTGGGGGTCGGCGTGAAAGATCCCGTCCACCAGCATCATCTGGAGATACAGCTCCACGATGGTGCCGACCAGGGCGTGGAGGTTGATCTCTCCCCGGGCGATCCGCTCCTGCAGCCGGTCGATCCGGGTTCCTTCGATGTACTCCAGGACCAGGACCCGCTGGTGCACCAGCGGGGCAATGACCTCGGGGATCACCACCCGGGGCTCATGCGCGAAGTTCTTCCGGAGGATGGTGGCGTAGCGGGCCTCTTCCCGGAAATCCATCTCGTCGGAAATGCGCCGCTGGAACTCCTGCACGATGGCCGTGATGGCGCGGACGTGATGATTGGGGAACAGCACGTTGAGGAGAAACAGGATCCGGAACGAGATCTCCAGGTCCTGCCGGACCAGTTCCTCGACCCCGGGCCGGAGCACCTTCACCACCACCTCCCGGCCCATGTAGTCGGCCCGGTGCACCTGTCCCAGGGAGGCGGCGGCGAGCGGCTCCGGATCGAACCGGCGGAACAGCTGGCCCACCTGCTGGCCGGTTTCGGCCGCGACGACCTGCTCGGTCACGCCGGGCGCCAGCGGCGGCACCCGGTCGGCCAGGGTGGAGATGGCGCTCAGATACGGCTCGGGCAGGATGTCGGCCCGGGAGCCGAACACCTGCGCCAACTTGATGAACGTGGGACCCAGCCGGGCCAGCGTCCCGGTGAGCCGCTCGGCCCGCCTCCGGTGCTGCGCGGCGGTCCGCCGCGCCGGCGCGCCGAAGAAGACCCAGCGCCGGCGGTCCCGCATGAAGGCGAGGACGAAGGGAAAGAGGCGAAAGAAGACGGCGAGGGCGCGCACGGGAGCTCCGACGGTCAGACGGTCCGACGGTCCGACGGTCCGACGGTCCGCCAGCCCGGCTGCCTCACAGCAGCCTGCTCGCCAGGCCGAGCAGCAGGAAGAATCCGAACATGTCGGTAAACGTCGTGACGAAGATGGACGAGGCCACCGCGGGATCGATCCTGAACCGCTCGAGCAGGATCGGGATGAACGCGCCGGCGAAGCCGGCCACGAACAGGTTGCCGGTCATGGCCAGGAAGACCACCACGCCGAGCATGGGCGTCCGGCCCATGGCGAGGGCGACGGCGCAGACGACGACCCCGATCGCGACGCCGTTGAGGATCCCCACGACGGATTCCTTCCAGATGACCCGCGCGAACTGGCCGGTCGGTACCTGCCCCAGGGCGAGCCGCCGCACGGTCACGGCAAGGGCCTGGGTCCCGGCGTTGCCCCCCATACCGGCCACGACCGGCATCCAGGCGGAGAGGATCACGATCCGTTCGAGCGTCCCCTGGAAGAAGACGACGACCGCGGCCGCCAGGAAGGCGGTAAACAGGTTGATGTAGAGCCAGGGGAGCCGGCTCTTCACCGCCGACGCCCAGCCGGCGCCGATGTCTTCGTCGCCCGAGCCGCCGCCGAACCGGAGCAGGTCCTCGGTACCCTCCTCCTGGACCACGTCCATCACGTCGTCGAAGGTGACCCGTCCCACCAGCCGGCCGAAGGCATCCACCACCGGCACACTGGGCAGGTCGTACCGGGTCATGACCCGGGCGACCGCTTCCTGGTCCATGTCGGTGGTGACCCGGATATCGGCGTCGGTCATGATTTCCCGCACCGGCCGGTCCGGCTGGCTCACCACCAGAACCTTGAGCGGCAGCGCGCCGACCAGCCGGCGCTGGCCGTCGATCACGAACACCTGGTAGAAATCGTCGGATTCCTCCGCCTGCAGCCGGATATCCTCCAGGGCCTGGCTGGCGGTGGCGTTGTCCTGCACCGCCACCAGCCGCCCGGTCATGATTCCGCCGGCGGTGTCCTCCTCGTACTGCAGCAGTTTGTCGACGCTGGCCCGGTCCTCGATCTTCCTGAGGATCCGTTCCTTCTGGTCCGCCTCCAGTTCGCCCAGGATGTCCGCCGCTTCGTCGTCGGGCAGCTTCTCGACGATCTCGGCGGCGTGTTCCGGCTCCAGGGCGGCGAGCGTCTCGCCGGCATGCAGCTGCTCGGGCCGCTCCGCCAGCGCCTTGCCCAGCAGCTCGGGAGGCAGGAGCCGCATGACGACGACCCGGGTGTCTTCGTCCAGCGAGGTCAGGACATCCGCGAGGTCGGCGGGCTCGAGATCGTGCGCCTGGGCCACGAAGTCGGGGAGCCGTCCGTACTCGATGAGTTCGCGCATCCGGTCGACCGCCAGGATTTCGTCGCTCATGGGCCTGCCTCCCCCAGCGATGCGCTCCGCACCGGCCCCGGCCGGATGAGCAGCCGCTCGATCCGGTTGGGCGATGCCTGGGTCACGTCCAGCTCGAGCCCGGCGAGCATGAACCGCTCGCCGGCGGTGGGGATCCGGCCGGTGAGCTCGGCGAGCAGCCCTCCGATGGTCGCGGCCCGGCCGCGGGGCAGCGCCACCCCGAAGTGTTCTTCGATCGCGTCCACGTGGGCCGAGCCGTCGGTTTCAAAGACCGCCGCGGCGGCGGGGGCTTCCCGGCGGCTGCCCTCGTCATGCTCGTCGAAGATCTCGCCCACCAGTTCCTC
>JBFXBG010000243.1:0-3642 GCA_050183505.1 Gemmatimonadales bacterium
TGGCGCCCAGGTGAAGCCGGTGGAGCACGTTCCGGCCCCGATCCACGACGTTGGTGTACCGGGCGTCGAAGATCACCACCGTATCCAGCCCCCGGATGTTGAGGGCCGACTGTCCCGCCGCGGTCATGGCGAGCAGAAAGGGATGCGGAACTTCCCCCTCGAGGAACGGGCGGATCACCCGGATCGGCTCACCCCCGTGATAGAACGCGGCGTTGAGCCTGGGCCACCGCTCCGCCAGCGACTGGGCCAGGCCCTCGACCTCAGCCCGGGTCGGGACGAAGACCGCGACGCCGCGTTGCTCCTTGAGAACCCGCCGGACAAACCGGTCGTCCAGGAACTCCTTCGGCTCCTGCCGCAGCACCCGCACCCGGGCCCGCAGCGCGGGATCGAAGATCCGGGTCTCCAGGACGTGGGCACTGTTCAGGTAGCGGGAATAGAACGACGGGTCCACCGTGGCGCTGAGCCAGATGAAGCGGCAACCGGCGCGCTTGCCCAGCGCCAGACAGAGCTCCAGCTCGGCGGAAGTCTGATGAATCTCGTCCGCGACGATCGTATCCCGGCTGGTGATGAGGTCGTCCTGAAACCAGCGGCGGGCAATGCCGGTGGTCACGATGACGACATTCCAGTTCGGGGTCTCCGGCGTCGCCTCCCGTTCGCGGTTTACCACGCCGACCCGGAGCCGGTCCTGCAGAATCGCCTCGGCGATGGGGCGGATCGCGAGGGTCTTTCCCGTGCCGGTTCCCGCCACGATGCCGAAGCCCTCGCCGGCGGCCGCCCAGGCCCGCAGTTCCGGACCATGGCCGCGCTCCAGGACCGTCTCGAGGATGAGGCCCAGCGCCAGTTCGATGGTCTCGCAGGCGGCCCGGGTGGGGGCGATCACAATGACCCGGCCCCGCGGGTGCGCGGCGCGCCGATAGGCCTCGGGATCGGGAGGAAGCTGATGGTTCCGGGAAGGGATCACGGGGCGTAAGGAAAGCGGCGGAGCCGGGGAAACGCAATCGGGCGTCCGGCGGTCTGTCCCGAACCGCGGTCAGACCGCATATTGGGCTCCCATCCGCACCAACCAACGCATACCGGGGGGCAGCCATGAAAGTGGCTCTCATCGTGCTCGGCGTCATTCTCGGACTGGGCGTGACCGTAGCCCTGATCGGTCTCCTGCTGCCGAGGGAGCACCGGGCAACCAGCGCCATCACCCTGCTGCAGCCGGTGGATTCCGTCTGGGCCGCGGTACGCGGCCTCGGTGAGATGCCGGAATACTGGTCCGATCTGAAAAGCTCCGAACGGATTCCCGACATCAACGGACACGAAGCGTGGGCCCAGAGCGCGGGACGGAACTTCACCATGCGGCTGGAAGTCGAGGAAGAGGATCCGCCGCGCCGGCTGGTCACCCGGATCGACGCCCCGCCGGGCGCGCCGTTCGGGGGCCGCTGGATCTATCAGCTGGCTCCGGCCGAAGGCGGCACCCGGCTCACGGTCACCGAGGACGGCTGGGTGGCCAATCCCGTTTTCCGGGTGATGTCACGGCTGATGGGGTATCACCGCACGATGGACAGCTACCTGCGTGCGCTGGGCGGGAAGTACGGCGAGACCGTCACACCCGAGCACCTGGACGCACCCTGACCCCGCTTCCAGAAACAAATAACCCCACTCATCGTGGGGTTATCCGAACTCCGGGCAGGGCGCCCGGAGTTTGCTGAGCCGACCGGGTACTGCATAGCCGCGTTGTGGAGGGTCCGGCCGGCTCCCTCTGGTGCGCCGGTGTGCCGGCGCCGTTGATCCGCTAGTCGTCCCAGTCCCGGCCGTCGCGCCGGTCATCCCGTCGGCTGTCGCGTCCCCAGTCATCCCAGTCCCGGTAGTACCGTCCGTCCCGCTCGTACACGGACACCTCACGCAGGCCGGGGCGATAGCTGTCGAAGAACCTGCCGTGGCGCTGGTCCCAGTACACCCGGATGGACCGGTAACCGTGGCGCTGGTAGTGGCGCTCTCTCCAGCCCCGGTGATGCACCCGATGCACCACGATGACCCTGGGTGCGTGCCTCACGACGACCACCCGGCGCGGCTGGTGGCGGTAGATCTCGACGTGACGGGGATAGGGATCACCGATCACGACCCGGCCCGACACGGGGCCCCCGCCGATGATCACATCGGCGGCTATGACCTGAGCTTGCGCCGGGGCGGCGGCCGCAAGACCGGTCGCCAGCAGCACGCCTGTAAAGGCTCGCGCAAACATATGTCCTCCTGGGTTGCGGTTTCTCCTGCTTCACGCCGAAGGTATTTGCGAGCCCCGTGCCAAGTCCGTAAAATGCTGTCGGACAAGATCTTACCCTTCCAGAACCGGTTTCGGCGCGGCCTCGAAGCGGGACAGATCGGGAGGGGTGGACCCGCCGGCCGCCCTACCCGGTGGACAATCCGGGCGAGGCCGCGCAATCCACATATATTTCCAGTTCCGGCGACTTCCCGTCTTCAGGATCGAGGTGGCATTCGTGGGATCGAGCTTCAGGGTCACGGTGTGCAAGGACTATCTCGGGTTTTCCTCGGCACACTTCATCACGTTCCAGGGTCATCAGTGTGAGTCCCTCCACGGCCATAACTACCGGGTGGGTGTCACGGTGGCCGGTGATGTCGATCCGGAGTGCGCATTCGTGGTGGATTTCGCCATTCTCAAGGACATCGTCCGGGGCCTGGTGAAGCCGATGGACCACAAGGTCCTGCTGCCGATGCAGAGCCCCAAGCTCGCCTTCACCGAGGGCGGCGATCACCTGGCCGTCGACTATTTCGGAAAGCCGAGGTTCGTCTTTCCGAGGCAGGATTGCGCCATGCTGCCGGTGACCAACACCACGGCCGAAATGCTGGCCGAATACCTGGCGCTGGAGGTGAGGGATCAGCTGCTGAAGATGGGCGTCCGCAATCTCGAGAGCATCGAGATCGAAGTCGAAGAGAACATCGGACAATCGGCCTACTACATCACCCCCGCATCCGCGCCGGCCGCCGCCCGGCCTGCTCCCGGCGCCGTGCATGCCGCGACGGCGGGCCGCTAGAAACCGACCGGAAGGAGCCGCCTTTGACCGCCAGGGATCGCGCGCTGGCCGATTCGGAGATCCAGGAAGCGCTCGGGAGCCTCCCCGGATGGTCCCGCGACGGAGACGCAATCCAGCGGACCTACCGGACCGACGGCTGGCCGCACACCCTCATGGCCGTCAACGCCATCGGTTATGCCTGTGAGGCGGGGTTCCATCATCCCGATCTGTTCGTCTCCTGGGGAGAAGTCCGGGTCCGCCTCTGGACGCATACCGCCTCCGGCATCACCGCGAAGGATTTCGAAATGGCGCGCCTGATCGATCGAGTGCTCCTGCAGGTGCCGGACAAGGGGAGCGTCCTGACCGGCCCGCCCGAGCCGCTGATCAAACCGGCGCGCTGATTCAGCCCGCGACCGCGGCGCCGGCATGAGTTCGATCCTGCAGGAGCTGGTCCCCGCCCCGGACCCGGTCGAGACCGCACGCCGGATCCTCGGCGCCCCCTTCCCGATCTTCCTCGACAGCTCGGCCTACCATCCCGGCACCGGCCGGTATTCCTGGTTGTCCGCCGATCCGGTGGTGGTTCTGCAGAGTTCAGGCGGCATGCTGACCCGATTCTGGCCTGGAA
>JBFXBG010000244.1:0-3602 GCA_050183505.1 Gemmatimonadales bacterium
CCGGTATACCAAGGCGCAGCTCCGGCTGCTCATGGTGGACCCGAAGATGGTGGAGCTGTCGATGTACAACGACATGCCCCACCTGCGGCACAAGGTCGTGACCAACAATCACGAGGCAGCGGCGCTGCTCAAATGGGCCGTGAACGAGATGGAACGCCGCTACAAGCTGCTGCACGCCAACAGTGCGCGGAACATGGCGGATTTCAATCGCAAGGTGACCGAGGGAAAGCCGGTCCGGAACCCGCCGCGCCCGAAGCTCACCCTGACGGATCTCAACAACGAGGCCCCGGAAACCCCGCCGGAGCCGCCGGAAGAGGTGGCCTATACCGAGGGGCCGCTGCCGCTCATCGTCATCGTGGTCGACGAGCTGGCGGACCTCATGATGACCGTGCAGGGCGAGGTCGAGACTCCACTTGCCATGCTGGCGCAGAAGGCCCGCGCGATCGGCATTCACATCATACTGGCGACCCAGCGGCCCTCGGTGAACGTCATCACCGGATTGATCAAGGCCAACTTCCCCTGCCGGATCGGTTTCCGGGTTGCCTCCAAGGTCGACAGCCGGACGATCCTCGACGGCAACGGCGCCGAGTCCCTGCTGGGCAACGGGGACATGCTGTTCCTGCCTCCGGGCAAGAGCGAGCCGGTGCGCCTGCAGGGCGCGTTCATCAGCACCGAGGAATCGGAGCGGATCATGCACTGGTTTACCGAGCAGCGCGCCCGGGCGGCCGCCAAGGCGCTGGAGGAACGGCCGGAAACCGACATCCTGGAAGAGCTGCGGGCCCTGGAGGCGGCGGAGGAGGGTGGCGCGCCCGGGACGGTCGAGGGGGAGCGGGATGCCCTGTTCCGGGACGCGGCCGAAGCCTGCATTCAGAACCAGGGTGGATCGACCTCGCTGCTGCAGCGGAAACTCCGGATCGGCTACGGCCGGGCCGCCCGGATCATCGACCAGCTGCACTATGCCGGGATTCTGGGCCCGCCGGACGGGAGCAAGCCGCGGGAAGTCCTGATCGGCTTCGAGCAGCTGGATGAGTACTGTGAGTAGGCGGTGAGCGGTGAGGCTGGTTGACGGGCCGACCCGGTTCACGACCTGCCCGCCGGCCCGCAAGCCTGCCGGTCGCATTTTCCTCGATCCATTCCGCGTAGAACTGGTTACCACCCTCGGTGGCGTGGGCCTTACCATGGGTTCCATGCGCACCAGGAAATTCATCCCCACCGAAGAATGGGAAGACGCCCGCCAGGTGCGGGGGCTGGCCGGTGAACGGGCGGCCATGGCCTATCTCGTTTCCTGCGGGTACGAAATCGAAGCCCACCGGCACCGGCTGGGCCGGCACGATATCGATCTCATCATCCGGCGGGGGAGCGTGGTGGCGTTTGTCGAGGTGAAGACCCGCCGGAGCGCCGCGTGCGGCCAGCCGGCGGAGGCGGTCGGCCGGGCCAAGCAGCGGGCCATCGGCCGGGTGGCGGAAATCTGGTGCCTGCGCTACGGCCGCCCCGGGGATACCTACCGGTTCGACCTGGTTGCCGTCGAGGAGCTGGGGAGCGGAGAGAAGCGGATTACCCACGTGGAGGACGCCTGGCGGGTCTGACGGCCCGATGCCCCCCGAGAACCGCAGAACCGGCGGAACGCCCGGGATACACCCGCCGGATGGATGCCGATTCGGGCCCCGGTTTTCGGCGGTACCATTGTGGAGCATTTTCGGTCTCTTGTTTCGGCCATTTTTCGGTATAGATTGGGTGTGTGTCTTGGTGACTGAAAATGCTCCACAGTGGTAGTGTTGGCCCGGCACCAGGCACCAGGCACCCGGCACCCGGCACCCGGCACTCTGCACTCTGCACTCTGAACTCTGCACTCTACACCCGAGGACTCTCATGCCCGT
This sequence comes from Gemmatimonadales bacterium, assembly GCA_050183505.1. GTDB lineage: Bacteria > Gemmatimonadota > Gemmatimonadetes > Gemmatimonadales > GWC2-71-9 > JBFXBG01. The sequence continues at coordinate 1,878 of JBFXBG010000244.1, forward strand.
CGAAGAAGCCCGGCTGGATGCCGACCGCCGCAAGGCCCTGAATCTGGCCATCTCGCAGATTGAAAAGCAGCTCGGCAAGGGTTCCATCATGCGGATGGGAACCGACCAGCCCCGGGTCCGGGTGGCGGCCATTCCGACCGGGGCCATCAACCTGGATGCGGCGGCCGGGATCGGTGGCGTGCCGCGCGGCCGGATCACCGAGATCTACGGCCCCGAGTCGTCCGGCAAGACCACTCTGACGCTGCACCTGGCGGCCAATGTTCAGCGGTTGGGCGGGGTGGCCGCCTACGTGGACGCGGAGCACGCGCTGGACGTGGACTACGCCCGGAAACTCGGCGTCGATATCGAGAACCTGCTGGTGTCCCAGCCCGACACGGGAGAGCAGGCGCTGGAGATCGTGGAGATCCTGGTGCGGTCGGGCGCGGTGGACCTGGTAGTGATCGATTCGGTGGCGGCGCTGGTGCCCAAGGCCGAAATCGAAGGCGAAATGGGAGACAGCCACGTGGGCCTGCAGGCCCGGCTCATGAGCCAGGCCCTGCGGAAGCTGGCCGGCGCCATCAACCGGTCGAACTGCGCGGTGGTGTTCATCAACCAGCTCCGGGAAAAGATCGGCGTGATGTTCGGCAATCCGGAGACCACCACCGGCGGGAAGGCGCTCAAGTTCTACGCGTCGCTCCGGCTGGACATCCGCCGGATCGGCCCGGTGAAGGAACGGGAGGCCGTGATCGGCAACCGGGTCCGGGTAAAGGTGGTGAAGAACAAGGTGGCGCCGCCGTTCAAGCAGGCCGAGTTCGATGTGCTGTTCGACGAGGGCATCAGCCACTGCTCGCTGCTGGTCGATCTGGCCGCGGAGGCTTCCATCATTCAGAAATCCGGCGCCTGGTACTCCTACGGGGATCAGCGCATCGGGCAGGGCCGGGAGAACGCCAAGCTGTTTCTCAAGGACAACCCGACCCTCATGGCCGAGATCGAGCTGAAGGTGCGTGACGCGCTGGGTGTGAAGGATCCGGCGGCCGCCATGGCCGAGGATGGCTACGGCGAGTAGGCGGACCTGGGTGATGTCCGGCACGATCACGTCTCTGGATCCCGATCCGCGGCATGCCGGGGCGGTGCGGGTCTCGGTGAACGGCAAGTCCTACTGCGCAGTGCGGCTGGAGGACGTGAGCCGGCTGGGCCTGCGGCCCGGCATGGAGCTGGACGAGGCCCGGATGGCCGCGCTGGATGAGGCCGCCAATGCGCAGGCCGCCTACCGGGCGGCGCTGGCGGCCATCGCCCGGCGCGGATTCGCCCGCCGGGAACTGGAGCGGCGGCTGATCCAGCGGGGCCATCCGCCGCGGGCCGTGGGGCAGGCCCTGGATCGGGCCGAATCCGTCGGCCTCCTGAACGACCAGCAGTTCGCGGAGCACTTTGTGGCGGCCAAGGCTGCCCGGGGCCGGGGGCCCAGCCGCCTCCGGCGGGATCTCTTCATGCGCGGGGTCGCGCAGGGCATCGTGGATGCCGTGCTCGAGGCGCATTTCGGCAGCGAGCCGGATCTGCGGATGCCCCGGGAGCTGGCCGAGCGCCGCGCCGCCCAGCTCCGCGGCCTGCCCCAGCCGGTCCGCCGGCGCCGGGTGCTGGCCTACCTGGCCCGCCGGGGATTCCAGGGGCGGGAAGTCCGGAGGATCGTGGGAGAGGTGGTGGGGGTGGGGTGAGGTGAGGGCAGGTGAGGGCAGGTGAGGGCAAGTG
>JBFXBG010000245.1:0-3584 GCA_050183505.1 Gemmatimonadales bacterium
GGCGCTGACGCTGGGGCTGCTCTTCTCCTGGACCCCGGGCGCCATGTGGTGGAGTGTCGTCCGGGGCGCGGTCACCGCGCTGGGCAGCGCGGCCGTGGCGCTGCTGATCCTGCCGCTGGCCGAATCCGCTACCCGGATCACCACCGACATCACCCTGCTGGAACTGTCGGATCCCTCCCAGCCGCTGCTGCGCCGGCTCTCCCTCGACGCACCCGGCACCTGGGCCCACAGCCTTGCCATGGGCAATCTCTGCGAGTCGGCGTGCAATGCGATCGGCGCCAACGGGCTGCTGGCCCGGGTCGGGGCGCTCTACCACGACATCGGCAAGGCGCCCCAGCCGCGGTATTTCGTGGAGAACCAGGACCTGGGCACCAAGCCGCACGACGAGCTGGGGGCCCGGGAATCCGCCGGGATCGTCCGCCAGCACGTGATCGATGGCGTGCAGATGGCCCGGGCCGCGGGACTGCCGGAACCGGTCGTGGCGTTCATTCCCGAACACCACGGCACGATGACCATGGACTACTTTCTCGACCGGGCCAAGCGGGAGGGCGGGACGGTGAACCCGGAGGAATTCCGCTATCCCGGTCCGCGGCCCCGGACGCCGGAGACGGCCGTCGCCATGCTGGCCGATTCGGCCGAGGCCGCCGTCCGGATGCTGGGCAACCCGACGCCGGAACGGGTCCGGAGCGCGGTGGAGTTCCTGATCAAGCAGCGGGTGGACGACGGCCAGTTGAAGGATGCTCCGCTCACCCTGAGCGATCTCGACCGGGTGAAGGAGGAGTTCGTCCGGGTCATCAGCAGCATGCACCACGCCCGGGTCGGCTACCCCGGCGACCAGGACGGATTCGCCCGGGTACCGAGGAGGAGCGTCGGTGGACCGTGAACCGTCCAGCGTTGCCGTGGGTGGGCGGAAGCCCGCCCTGCCGGCCGCCACCGTCGCCCGGGTGGTCGGCTCAGTCCTGCGCGCCGAGCGGCGGGCGGCGGATGTGTCGGTCACCTTCCTCGGCCCGGTCGCCATGCGCCGGCTCAATGCCCGGCACCTGGGGCACGACCGGGTGACCGACGTGATCTCCTTCGCCATGACCGGACCGGACGGCCGGCTGGTGGGTGAAATCGCCGTCTGCCGCGCGGCGGCGGCGGCCGAAGCCCGCCGGCGCGGGATCAGGCTGCGGGAAGAACTGATCCGGCTCCTGATCCACGGCACCCTGCACCTCCTGGGCTACGATCATCCGGAGTCGGGCGACCGCACCGCCTCCCCCATGTGGCGCCGCCAGGAACGCTACGTCCGGCGGCTCACCCGGACCGCCGGGGTGCGCCAATGACCGGGCCTCTGCTCCTCATGCCGGATCTCCAGGGTATGGTCACCGTGCTGCGGCTGCTGGTAGCGCCGCTGGTGGCCGTGGGGCTCACGCTCTGGGCGGCCTGGCTGTCGCTCGCCGGCGAGGCGGAGGATGCCGGCCTCCCCCGCGTCCTGGTGGAACAGCTGCCCGCCGGACAGGACGCGCTCTCGGATGCTCGCGGCCTGCACGTGGCTCACCTGGCCCTGCTGGTGCTGGCGGGCGCGTTCGCCGCGCTGGGCGTCTCTTGGTGGACCTGGCCCGCGGCGGGCGCCGCCGCGCGCCTCGTGCTGGTCGTGTTCCTGATCTGGATCGTGGGAGATACCCTCCCCCGGGTCCTCGCGGCGGTGGCGCCCGAGATTCCCCAGCTGCTGCGTCCCGGGGCGGTCCGCACGCTCGTCGTCTTCGGCCCGCTGCTCCGGCTGGTGGGCTGGGCGGACCGGCGGGTGCAGCCACCGCCGGACGCGCAGAAGCGGGTCTCGGGCGCCACCCAGCGCGACATGCTGCTGGGACTCTTCTCCCTGGCCGACACGACGGTCTCCGAGGTGATGACGCCGCGGATCGACGTCGTGGCGGTCGACGCGGCGGCCAGCAGGGAGGAAGTGCTGGGCACCCTGGGAGGCTCGGAACACGCGCGCATCGTGGTCTACGACGGGCACCCGGACGCGGTCGTGGGTGTGCTGTTTGCCAAGGATGTGCTCGCCAGCCTGGCCCAGGATCCCGGGACCGAGCCGGCGCCGTGGGTGACCCTGGTGCGGCCCGCGGCGTTCGTGCCCGAAGGCAAGACCCTGGACCGGCAGCTCCGGGATTTTCAGCGGGGGCCGAGTCATCTCGCCGTCGTGGTGGATGAATTCGGCGGGACCGCGGGCATCGTCACGCTGGAAGACATCCTGGAGCAGATCGTCGGCGAGATCCACGACGAATACGATACCGACGAAGTGGCCGAGATTCAGGAAGCCGATCTGGGCGTCCTGCTGGTGCAGGGCAAGACCGCCCTCACCGACCTGGAGGCGACGCTGGGGCACAGCTTCAATCATGAAGACGTCGCGACGGTGGGTGGCCTGGTCCTGGCGCTCTTCGGGCGGGTGCCCCGAGTGGGGGAATCGGTCGAGATCGACGGGTACCGGCTGGAAGTGGACCTGGTGACGCGGCGGCGGATCCGCCGGGTCCGGGTGCATCGGCCGGTGACCCGGACCGGCGAGGAAGACGAATGATCGCCACGGCCATGCTCATCGGACTGCTGCTCTCGGTCTTCGGGGCGGCCGCCGGGGCCGCCCTGGTCTCGGTCGGGCGGCTGGAACTCACCCGGGCCGCGTCGCGCCGGCTGCGGGGCGGCCCGCCATCGCCCGACTGGCTTACCCGGATCGATCAGTACCTCTACGCCGCCTCCGCCACCGTGGCCCTCGGCGTCATCATCCTGGGTGCCAGCGTCCCCGCCATCCTCGGCGGATACCGGCTGATCATCCTGGCGGCGCTGTTCGTGCTTGTCGTGGTCCCGGCCGTGCTGTTGAGCGGGTACCTGGTGCCCCGCTGGCTCGCCCGGCCGCGGGCCCAGGCGATCGTCGATCATGTGGTGCCGTTGCTCCGGCCCTGGAGCGCGGTGGTCGCGCCGATTCTGCCGTCGCGCGGCGGCCACCGCCCGCTCGAGGTCGCCGCGATCCTGCGGGAGGGCGCCGCATCCGGAATCCGGACCGACGAGGAACTGCTCATGGTGGCCGGGGTCATGACCTTCAGCGACCGGCCGGTGCGCGAAGTGATGACGCCGCGGACCGACATCGTCGCGATCCCGGAAGCCGCCGAGCTGGGCGAGATCCAGCAGGTCTTCGCCCAGAGCGGATACAGCCGGATTCCGGTCTACCGGGGCACCCTGGACGAGATCGTCGGCATGCTGCACGCCTTCGACCTGTTCAAGCTCCGGCCCGGGGATCCGCTGCCGGTGCGGCCGGTGGCCATGGCTCCCGCCAGCCGGCACTGCGGCGATCTGCTGATCGACATGCAGCGGGAGCGGCGCCATCTGGCGGTCATCCTGGATGAATTCGGCGGGACCCTGGGTCTGGTCACCTTCGAGGACCTGCTGGAGGAACTGGTGGGCGAGATCTTCGACGAGCATGACGAGGGCAACCGCCGGGAAGCCCCCGCCGCCGCGGCGGTCTTTGAAACCGACGGCTCGGCCCACGTGGACGCGATCGAAGAACACTTCGGGGTGGCGCTGCCCCGCGGCCGGGCCGCGACCATCGGAGGGCTGCT
>JBFXBG010000246.1:0-3567 GCA_050183505.1 Gemmatimonadales bacterium
GGCGTGGAGCGGCGGCAGATCATGCAGGGCGACTCCACCCTGCGGAGCTACCGCACCCGGGCTCACGGCTTCGTGTTCTTTCTGGCCCAGCTGGGTTCGGGGTTGAATCAGCCCCCCCGGCTGGTCAAGGCGGACGAACTCGACGTCGAAGTGTACTGGCAGGCGCCGGACCGGAGCAAGCAGGTCATACTCGGCTGGCGCGACGGCTCCTGGCTTCCGACCGACATCAACTATCACCGCGACCACCTGGGGATCGTCACCAACAACTTCGGCAACCGCATCCGGATCGGCGAGGGCGATGAAGTCCGGGACGTGGTGCATCCGTTGTCTCCCGAGGGCCTGGAACGGTACGACTTTGCCCTGAGCGATTCGGTCTCGATCACCGTCGGCTCGCGGACCGTCAGGGTCTATGCCGTCCGGGTGCGGCCCCGGGATTTCTCCCAGCCGCTGGTGGTGGGGGTGCTCTACCTGGACGTGGCCACCGCGGAACTGGTCCGGTTCCGTTTCAGCTTCACCCCGGTCGCCTACCTCGACCGGCAGCTCGAGGACATCTCGGTCATCCTGGAGAACTCGCTCTGGGAGGGCCGCTACTGGCTGCCCTACCGCCAGGAAATCGAGATCCGCCGGCGGACCACGTGGCTCGATTTTCCGGCCCGCGGCATCATCCGCGGCCGCTGGGAAATCGGCGCGTACGACTTCAACCTGCCGCTCCCGCCGACCCTGTTTCAGGGTCCCGCCATCGCCGGGCTGCGGGCGCCCCGGAATCAGGATTCCGTCTGGACCGAACCGCTCGACGCCGCCGTCGAAGGTGTGGCCGCTCCGCTCAACCGCCAGGACATGGAGGGCCTGCGGGTGGAGGTCGAACGGGTCGCCGGTACGCGCGCCCTGTCCGGCCTGGCGAGTACCAAGCTGGCGGCGGGGTCGATCAGCGATATCGCCCGGGTGAACCGGGTCCAGGGCCTTGCCCTCGGTTTCGGCGCCGTCATCGGCCTGGGGCAGAGCCGGTTCCAGATCCGCCCCTATGCCGCCTACGGCACCTCGGACCACCGGCTCCTCGGCTCGCTTGCGATCTCGCTCGACGCCGGCCCGACGCGGCTGTTCGGTGAGGCCGCGCGGCGGATCCGGGACCTGAGCGACGTCGCGGTCATCAGCCCGGTGTTCAACTCGATCACCGCTCAGGAGTTCGGCCAGGACCACGGCGATTACCTGCTGCTCGAGTCCGGCACGCTGGGGATCCGCCACCGGCTCTCCGCTCGAACGACGCTCGGAATCGAGGGATTCGCCGAACGCAGCGCCTCGGTCGGGGTCAGCGCCAGCCCGGCCACCGGATCCTACCGGCCCAATCCGCCCCTCGGCGCGGGACACTACACTGGAGCCAGGCTCCGGTTGGAGCGGGGAAGCGGCGGGACCATCGTGCGCCGGGATCTCCAGGGCCGGCTCAATCTGGAGGCGGGTAGCGGCCCGGTCGGGTATGCCCGGGCCTGGGGGGAGGCCCAGTGGACGGCGGCCCTGGGACATACCGAACTGGTGGCCGGACTGCGCGCCGGATGGGGGAGTGACGGCCTGCCGGCCTACCGGAGCTTCGTGATGGGCGGCCGGGGGACGCTGCCCGGCGAGCCGTTCCGGGCCTACGGCGGCCGGTCGGCGGTCCTGGGACACCTCGAGTGGCGGTTCGACGCGCCCTTTCCCGCAATACCACTGGGTTCCTTCGCCAACACCGGCCGAACCGTGACCCTGGCGCCCTTCGTCGCCGCCGGCTGGGCCGACCGGGCGCTCTCCAGCCAGCCCTGGCGGGCCACGGATGGCGTCCGGCCGGTGGCGGGGATTGCGCTGGAATGGTTCATGCGGCTGGTGCGGATCGAGCTGGGAGTTGGCCTCCGGAGCGGGGATGTCGGCCTGAGCGTCGATGTGAACCGGGCGTGGTGGGGAATCCTCTGACGGCCCACCCCTACCACGAGCCGGCTATCTGCTTATCTTCAATAGTCTTATCCCTTATGAAACCGGGGCTCGCCCCGGCCTGGTCCACCACCTCCGATCAGGATAGTCCCAATCGGTTCCATGCAGTTTCCCGATGAGTGGCTGAGTCCCACACTCGAAACCCTCGTTCCGGCCGATGAGCTCAACAAGCTCAAAGCCTCGGAGGAGGGGGCATCGACGTTGTGGGAACGGGTCGTCGAACGCCGGCTCTCGACCGACGCACGGATCCTCGATGCGGCGGCGGAGCGGTTCCGCCTGCCGATCGCCGATCTGGGCTCCCTGGACTACAAGGTCCGTGAGTCGGTGCCTGAATCGCTGGCGCGCCGCTTCAATGTGCTGCCGCTCCGGTTGTCGGACTCGCATCTCGATGTGGCGACGGCCAATCCCTTCGATATCGAAGCCGAGAAGATGCTGGCCTTCGCGACCGGCCGGGAGGTCCGCCTCGCGCTGGCCGCCCCGGGCCGCATCCGGGAGAAGCTGGAAGAGGTCTACCGTCCGGAAAACGTGGTGTCCCAGCTGCTGGTCGGGATGGAAGAAGCGGATATCTCCCAGCTGGAGGACGATGAAGATCCGGATGAACTGGCTTTCTCCGAGGAGGAGGCCAGCCAGCGGCCCATCATCCGGCTGGTGGACCTGCTGCTCTCGGACGGAATCCTGAGCCGGGCGAGCGACATCCACGTGGAGCCGGTCGAGGGCGGCGTGGTGGTCCGCTACCGGATCGACGGGGTGCTGCGCCAGGTCATGCGGATCCCCAAGGCGGCCGGGATCCCGCTCATCTCCCGGCTCAAGATCATGTCGGCCCTGGATATCGCCGACCGGCTGCGGCCGCAGGACGGCCGGGCGCGGGTGAGCGTCAACGGCTCGCCGGTGGACCTCCGGGTTTCGACCCTGCCGGCCACGCTGGGCGAGAAGGTCGTCATCCGGATTCTCAACGCCAAGGCCACCGTCCTCACGCTCGACTCGCTGGGCATGTCGCCGGACGAGCGGAGCGCCATCGAGAATCTGCTGCAGAGCAAGGAAGGCATCATCCTGGTCACCGGGCCCACCGGCTCCGGCAAGACCACCACGCTGTATTCCTGCCTCCGGATCGTCCAGAACGAGGGCGTCAACATCGTCACGGTCGAGGATCCGGTCGAGTACCGCCTGGGACAGAACATCGTGCAGGTCCAGGTGAACGAGAAGGCCGGACTCACGTTCTCTGCGGCGCTGCGGTCCATCCTGCGGCAGGACCCCGACGTGGTGCTTCTGGGAGAGATCCGGGACCAGGAGACCGCGCGTATCGCGGTGCAGGCGTCGCTCACCGGCCACCTGGTACTCTCCACGCTGCATACCAACGACGCCCCCAACGCGGTGACCCGTCTGGTCGACATGGGGCTCGAGGCGTACAAGCTGGGCTCGGCCCTGCGCGGGATCGTGGCCCAGCGGCTCATGCGCCGGCTCTGCCTCACCTGCCGGGAACCGACCACCGACGTGCCCGAGCGGCTCGGCAAGTACGTCCCCGCCGATGCCACCCTCTTCCGGGCGGTGGGGTGTCCCGACTGCGCCATGACCGGGTTCCGCGGGCGGTTCAGCATCGTCGAAATTCTGACG
>JBFXBG010000247.1:0-3565 GCA_050183505.1 Gemmatimonadales bacterium
TTCAGGATCTTCACCACCACGCCGGCGCCCACCGTCCGGCCGCCTTCCCGGATCGCGAACCGCAGCCCCTCTTCCATCGCGATCGGCGTGATCAGTTCGATCGTCATCTCGATATTGTCCCCCGGCATCACCATCTCCACCCCCGCCGGCAGCTCCACGTTCCCCGTCACGTCCGTCGTCCGGAAGTAGAACTGCGGCCGGTACCCCTTGAAGAACGGCGTGTGCCGCCCCCCCTCTTCCTTCGTCAGCACGTACACTTCCGCCGTATAATGCGTGTGCGGCGTGATGCTCCCCGGCTTCGCCAGCACCATCCCCCGCTCGATCTCCGTCTTCTCCACCCCCCGCAGCAGCAGCCCCACGTTGTCTCCCGCCTGCCCCTCGTCCAGCAGCTTGCGGAACATCTCCACCCCCGTCACCACCGTCTTCTTGCTCGCCCCCAGCCCCACCATCTCCACTTCCTCCCCCACCTTCACCTTCCCCCGGTCCACCCGCCCCGTCGCCACCGTCCCCCGCCCCGTGATCGAAAACACGTCCTCCACCGGCATCAGGAACGGCTTGTCCACTTCCCGCTTCGGCTCCGGAATGCTCGTGTCCAGCGCCCCGAACAGCTCCTCGATCTTCCCGATCCACGCCGCGTCCCCTTCGATCGCCTTCATCGCCGACCCCCGGATCACCGGCACGTCGTCCCCCGGGAACTCGTACTTGCTCAGCAGCTCCCGCACCTCCAGCTCCACCAGGTCCAGCAGCTCCGGATCGTCGACCAGATCACACTTGTTCAGAAACACCACGATGTAGGGCACGTTCACCTGCCGCGCCAGCAGGATGTGCTCCCGCGTCTGCGGCATCGGCCCGTCCACCGCGCTCACCACCAGGATCGCCCCGTCCATCTGGGCCGCCCCCGTGATCATGTTCTTCACGTAGTCCGCGTGCCCCGGACAGTCCACGTGCGCGTAGTGCCGCTTCTCCGTCTCGTATTCCACATGGCTCGTCGCGATCGTCAGGATCTTCGTCGCGTCCCGCCGCCCCTGGCTCTCCGACGCCTTCGCCACCTCGTCGTAGGGCACGTACTTCGTCCCCCACCCCTTGTCCGCCGACACCTTCGTCAGCGCCGCCGTCAGCGTCGTCTTCCCGTGGTCCACATGCCCGATCGTGCCCACGTTCACATGCGGCTTCGTCCGCTCGAATTTCGCCTTCGCCATGATCCCTTGCTCTCCTCAACCGGGTTCCCTGTCCCACCGACCGCCTGCCCCTCCGACCGTCGGCCCGTCTGTACCCAAGCTCGCGACCGGGATTGAACCGGTGACCTCATCCTTACCAAGGATGCGCTCTACCGACTGAGCTACGCGAGCGACTGCCGCTCCGCCTTGCCCGGTCACGGAGTCCGGAGCCGGCTCCACGACCCCGCGACTCCTCGACCGCGTGACTCCGAAGCGGGCGACGGGGCTCGAACCCGCGACCCTCAGCTTGGAAGGCTGATGCTCTACCAACTGAGCTACACCCGCGCTGAAGCCGGCACCTGCCGTCCTACCGCCTTTCCGCCCTCGATGGTGGGGGTAGGATTCGAACCTACGTAGGGCGTAAGCCCGGCAGATTTACAGTCTGCTGCCATTAGCCACTCGGCCACCCCACCTGGCCTGCTTGAGTCCCCCACGAAACAGAACCCCGCCGCTACGAGCGGGGCCCGATGGAGAGACACATGACACCTGCCAACCGCGCCACTGGAGCTGACGGAGGGACTCGAACCCTCAACCTGCTGATTACAAATCAGCTGCTCTGCCAATTGAGCTACGTCAGCGGAACAGCCAAAAATGGCAGACCCATATAATAGACAGTGAGTTAGGGTGGGTCAACTGGCAAGACGACGGGTGAGGGCGTGGTGAGAAGGATGGCAGGAAACAGCCTTCCGGCACCTGGCCGTATTGACCCTCCCCGGCCCCCCTCTGCTCGCACCTGCCCCCACCTCTCCTCACTCGCCCCCACCTCTCCTCACCCATCGCTGCTAACTCCTACTCCACTCTCCACTTAGTCCCCTGCGGGGTGTCTTCCAGGACCACCCCACGACTCCTCAACTCATCCCGGATCGTGTCGGCGGCGGCGAAATCCCGGCGTTTGCGGGCCGCCACCCGGGCCGCCAGCCGCTCCTCCACCCAGGACGCCAGCCCCGGGTCCACCTCCCGGGCGGCCGGGAGCACATCCAGCACGGCGCCGGTCCAGCGCTCCCAGTGATGGCGCACCTCCTCCCCGGCGGCCGCCCCGGCATCGAGCAGCCGGTTGGCGTCCCGCAGGTATTCGAAGACCGCCGCAACCGCCTGCGGGGCATTGAGATCGTCGTCCAGGGCGGCGCTGAATCGCTGGTCGGTCTCGGCCGCCAGGGCGGCCAGGTCCCGGGACGCTTCCCGGTTCCCTCCCCGGCCCGCGGAGGCCAGGCGCTCGGCGAAGGTCCCGAGCCGCCGGCTTCCCTCGCGCGCCGCCTCGAGTCCCTCGTCGGTCAGATCGAGTTTCTGCCGGTAGTGGGTCTGGAACATCAGCAGCCGGATGGTCCCGGCGTCCACCCCGTCGGCCCGGAGGTCCCGGGCGGTGGTGATGTTGCCGAACCGCTTGGACATCTTGGTCCCGCGGATATTGAGGAATTCCCCATGCAGCCAGTAGCGGGCGAAGTCCGGCTTCCCGGTGTAGGCGCAGCTCTGGGCGATCTCATCTTCATGGTGCGGGAAGATGAGGTCCACGCCGCCGGCATGGATGTCCAGCACATCGCCCCAGCGCCGCTCCGCCAGCAGCTCCAGGGCCATGGCCGAGCACTCCAGGTGCCACCCGGGCCGACCCCGGCCGAAGGGAGCGTCCCAGGCCGCGCCGACGGCCTCGTCGTCCGGCTGAGCCGCTTTCCAGAGCACGAAATCCCGGGCATCCTCCTTGGCGTACTCGTCGGTCGAGATCCGTCCGCTGGCCCCGGCTTTCAGCTCCCGCCGGTCCAGGTGCGAGAGCCGTCCGTAGGCGGGGAACTTCGCGATCGCGAAGTAGACCGAGCCGTCCTCGCCGCGATAGGCCGTGCCCCGCTCGAGCAGCCCGGCCACCAGCCGGATCATGGGCGCGATGAACTCGGTGGCCCGGGGATAGGCATGCGCCGGCCGGATGCGGAGGTAGTCCCGATCCTCGAAAAAGGCCCGGGTAAACGGGTCGACATGCTCCCGGAGGGTGGCCCCTTTTTCCCGCGCGGCCCGGATGGTGCGGTCGTCCACGTCGGTCAGATTCATGATCTGAAAGACGTCGTAGCCGCTGGCCTCGAGCCAGCGACGGAGCAGATCCTCGAAGAGGAAGGTTCGGAAGTTGCCGATATGGGCGTAGTTCCACACGGTCGGACCGCAGGTGTACATCGAGACGCGGCCGGCGGACACCGGGACGAACGGCTCCACCCGGCGGGACATGGTGTTGTACAGGGACAGGGCCAAGTGTTCCTCGCGGTCTCTAGTCCTGACCGGCGCGGGCGGCCAGCGCCCGGACCAGCCGGTCGTCATCCAGCCGGAGATGCGTGGTCCGCTGGGGGAACGGGATCTCGATCCCTTCCCGG
>JBFXBG010000248.1:0-3562 GCA_050183505.1 Gemmatimonadales bacterium
GCAATGACATTCTCGCTGCCTGATTCTCCTTCCGCCTTCGCCGGGGTCACCTGGGATGACATCCAGGTGTACTACCGTGAACTGGCGGCCCGGCCGCTCGACGGGAAAGACGTCGAGGGCTGGCTGCGGGACTGGTCTCGACTGGAAGAGCTGCTGTCGGAGGCGGCCGGCGAGGCGATGATCGGCTACACCCTGAACACCGAGGACCCCGCGCGGGAAGCGGCGCACCTGCGATTCTCCACCGAGATCATTCCCCGGGCCGACGAGGCCGCGGTGGTTCTCGCCCGGCGGCTGGTGGCGTCCGGATTCCAGCAGCCCGATCTGGGGCCGGTGCTGGAGCGGTTCCGGACCCAGATCGAGACGTTCCGGGAAGCCAACGTCCCGCTGCTGGCGGAACTGGAACAGCTGGGTACGCGGTACCAGAAGATCACCGGCGGGATGTCGGTCGAGTGGGACGGCCGGCCCATCCCGCTCCCTCAGCTGCAGCCCTGGCTGCGCAGTGGGGACCGGGCGGTCCGCGAGCGTGCCTTCCGGAGCTCGGTGGCGCCGTATGCGGCGGCCCGGGACGAGCTGGCCGGGTTGTTTACCCGGATGTTCCGGCTGCGGGTCGACATCGCGCGCAACGCCGGGTTCGAGGACTATCTGGCCTACTCGTTCCGGACCAAGTATCGCTTCGCGTACACGGCCGCCGACACGGCCCGGTTCCACGAGGCGATCGAATCGGTCGTCACTCCGGCGGTCGAACGGGTGTACCGGCGCCGCGCGGAGCGGCTCGGGCTCGACCGGCTGCGCCCCTGGGATACCGTGGTGGATCCCTACAGCCAGGAGCCGCTGGTTCCGTTCGACGATGTCGCGGACCTGGCCGACCGGGCCCATCGGGTCGTCGGTCGGGTCGATCCGGAACTGGGCCGGGAGTTCGGGATCATGCGGACGGAGGGGTTGCTGGATCTGGGCAGCCGGCGGGGCAAGGCTCCCGGCGGCTATTGCGAGACGCTCCACGCCCGGGGGCGCCCGTTCATCTTCATGAACGCGGCCGGAACGCTGGACGACGTCATGACGCTGTTCCACGAATCCGGGCATGCCTTCCACGCCTTTGCCACCCATCCGCTGCCGTTCGTGTGGCAGCGGGTGACCGGCATGGAGGCGGCCGAACTGGCGAGCATGACGATGGAACTGCTCGCCCTGCCGCATCTGGGTGAGTCCGAGGGGGGGTTCTTCGATCCGGTCGACACGGCCCGGGCCCGGATCCATCATCTCGAGGACATCCTGGTCTCGCTGGCCCACATCGCCTCGGTGGACGCGTTCCAGACCTGGATCTACACCAGCGGCGCCGGCCACGAGGCCGCGGCCCGCGACGAGGCCTGGCTGGGACTCCGGGAGCGGTTCGAACGCGGGGTGGACTGGACCGGGCTGGAGCAGGAGCGTGTCTGCCGCTGGTACCGCCAGCTGCACATCTTCCTCTACCCGTTCTACTACATCGAATACGGGCTGGCCCAGCTGGGTGCGCTGGAGATCTGGCGGAACAGTCTGGAGGATCCCGCCGGCGCGCTGGCGGCCTACCGCCGGGCGCTGGCTCTGGGGTCCACCCGGCCCCTGCCGGCGATCTATGCCGCGGCCGGAACCCGGCTGATCTTCGATGCCGGCGCGGTGGCGAGCCTGGTGGCCCTGGTGGAGTCGCAGGTGGGGGCGGCGGAAGCCGAGCTGGAGGGGCTCTGCGGCGCGCCCGGAGGCTGTTGAGGCCCGCTGCCGCCCGGAGGCGGTCCCTTGGCTGAACCCGGCCCCTCCCGTAGATTCCCGGCGGCTGCCCGGGAATGTCCCGGTGCAGCTTCCCAGATCTCAAGGAGAAACTACCGGATGGCGAAAGAAGCAGGCATCGAGATGGAAGGGGTGGTTACCGAGGTACTGCCGGACCGCAACTACCGGGTCCTCCTGGAGAACGGTCACTCCATCCTCGCCTACGCCGCCGGCAAGATGAGCAAGCACAAGATCCGCGTCCTGGAAGGGGATCGGGTCAGCGTGGTGCTGTCCCCGTACGACCTGACGCGGGGGCGGGTCATCTACCGCCACAAATAGCCGACCGGGTCGTCGGAACGACAAACGGTGAACGGGGCAGGGCTCCGTTCACCGTTTGTCTGTTGTGATGCCGCCGTGCCGCGCCTCAGGCGGGCGCTTTGGTCACGTTCTCGGCGGCCGGGCCCTTGGCACCTTCGACGATGTCGAACTCGACCCGATCACCCTCGGCGAGGCTGCGGAACCCGTCCATCTTGATCGCCGTGTGGTGCACGAAGCAATCCTTGGTCCCGTTCTCCGGAGTGATGAATCCGAAGCCCTTCGCGTCGTTGAACCACTTCACTGTTCCCAGTACACGAGCCATACCTTACCAACTCCGTTGAAGGTGACAATGCCGGGCCCGAGGAATGGTCCCGGTTCTGCACGAGGCGAGCCCTTCCCGCCCCATGAAGCTGTATCGCGTACCGTGAAGGGATTCGGGGGCCTTTACAGAACGCGCGGGGGATCCTGCCAGTGTGAAAGCCGCCTGAATTTTGCATTCCCGGCCGGTCCCGTCAAGGGCACGGGGAGCTTTCCGGGTGGCGTCAGTCCCCTTTGGGCCGGAGCCAGTCCAGAGCCGCGCGGGCCCACTCGCCGCTGCGGTGCCGGAGCCCGCTTCCGGTGGCCCGGTTGAGGGCCTGGAGGAATTCGGCCGCCGAGGGGTAGCGCTGATCCACCACGGCGTGGAGGGCCCGCTCCAGCACCGCCTGGAGATCCTCGCTGACGTCCTCCCGGTGCGCCCGCAGGTCGGGATACCGGTTGGTGGTCTGTCGGGCGAGGACCTGTTCCGGGGTGAGCCCGGGGAACGGGACGTCTCCCAGCAGGCTGTAATACGCGACGGCGGCCAGGCTGTAGAGGTCCGAACGCTGGTCGACCCGCTCGCCCAGCAGCTGCTCGGGACTGGCGAACTGGGGTGTGCCGCTCTGGCTGGTGGCCCCACCGAACCGCCCGTGGCCGCGCAGCGCCAGGGCCAGCCCGAAGTCGGTGATGCGGAGACTCCCGTCGGGCTCGGTGAGCATGTTCTCCGGCTTGATGTCCCGGTGCACCAGCCCCGCGCCGTGGGCCAGGTTGAGCGCCGAGAGCCCTTCCCGCATGAATCGCAGGACCTTGTCCAGGGGAAGCGGGCCGCCATCCTCCACCATCTGGGCCAGACTGGGGCCGCGCACCAGCTCCATGGTGTACCAGATGAGTCCCGACCGGCCGCTGATGTCGTAGATGTTGACGATGTTGGGATGCGTGAGCCGGGCGGCCAGCTGCGCTTCGCGGCGGAAGCGCTCGACCACCGCGGGGTCGGCGGTGAGCATCGGGTGAAGCACCTTGAGGGCCACCTCCCGTTCGAGGTGCAGGTCCCGGACCCGGTAGACCCGCCCGAAGCCGCCGGCGCCCAGGGGGTCGAGCAGCTCGTAGTCGTCTCCCAGGGCGCGCCGCAGCCGCTTCTCCCAGCGCTTGGAATCCATCGCTTCGAGCGAGCTGCTCGATACCGTGATCGAGACGGCGGGCGCGTCGAAGGTTC
>JBFXBG010000249.1:0-3507 GCA_050183505.1 Gemmatimonadales bacterium
GCCTCTTCCGGCCGCAGCGCTTCCAGCACGAAGGCAATGTGGTCATCCAGCGGCACGCCGATCTCCTCGGCGCCCAGGTAGACATCCTCCCGGCTCACGCCCCGGGCGAAGGCCTTGTCCTTGAGTTTCTTCCTGACGCTCTTCACCTCGAGGTCGGTCAGGCTGCGGGACGGCCGCACCAGCGCGCAGGCCACCAGGAACCCGCACAATTCGTCCACCGCGAAGAGGGCCCGGGCCAGCGGTGTGTCCCGCGGAACGCCGGTATAGGCCGCGTGCCCCAGAATGGCGCGCTGCCAGGGCTCGGGGAAGCCCTGGGCCGCCAGGATCCGGACGCCCTCACTCGGGTGCTCCGCGGTCGGAGAATGCTCCGGGTTGGGATACCGCTCGTAATCGAAATCATGCAGCAGCCCGACGATGCCCCAGGCTTCGGTATCCTCCCCTGCCTTCAGCGCCATGGCGCGCATGGCGATCTCGACCGCATACATGTGCTTCCGCAGGGCATCGGACGCCGTGTACTCGTGCATCAGAGTGAGGGCTTGGTCGCGGGTCCAGGGCATGGTGGGTCGAGGAGTCGAGGAGTCGAGAGGTCGAGGGGTCGAGGGGAAAGTAAACGGGCCACTGCGGCGGGGTAGGGTGTGAGGGGCCCGGTCGCGTGCATCGGGGGAACCCGATGGGCCGAAGGGCCGCGGGTGCCAACTCCGGAAAACAAGGCCGGCCCGCTTGCGCGAGCCGGCCTGAACCACAGGTGTTCCCCGGGTCAGTTGGGGCAGCTGATCGCCCCGCAGACCGGGACCGGGATGCCGCTGTTGCCGGCGCCGGCGTTGTAGGTCTGGTTGATCGCCGAGGCAACCGAATCGGCCACCAGCCGGTGGGCCAGGGTACTGGGATGTACCCCGTCCAGCGAGAACAGCGGTCCGAAGCCGACGTTGCCGCCGGCCAGCGCGGCGCTCAGATCCGGGAACGGCGGGATCGCCCCGGTCGCCACGTTGGCCAGCAGCGCCGGATTGATGTCGAAGTAGGCAAAGCCGCGGGTGGCGGCCTGGGCCGCGATGTACGCGTTGAATCCCGCCACGGCGTCTCTCAGGTTGGCGTACTCCGACGGGGTGACCACGTCCGCGTCCACGCTGCAGTCGATCGTGGTCGCGGCGCCCTGCGCGGCGGCGGCGATGCGCGGCACGCCCACCGGCCAGGGCACCAGCACGGAATCACCCTTCGAGCCGGGGATGGCCAGCGCCGGCGCGCAGTTGTTGTTCACCGTGAAGGTCGGCGGGAACGCCGCCGGGAAGACGCCGCAGGCCGGCTGGTTCTTGATGCACCAGTAGGTCGAGCCGCGGGAGGCATACGGGATCACCGATACGTCGGCAACCGACACCAGCACCGCCTTGGCCCCGGTGGCCTGGATGCTGTCCAGGATCTCGCCGTACTGGGCCTGGAAAGCGCCCTGCGGGGTGACGAAGGCGGGATCGCCCGGGTTGGCGCTGTTGGTGAGGGATCCCAGGACGTCGTTATTCCCGATCCAGAGGCTCACGAAGGTGGGCTTCTGGTCCATCATCGCCGTCAGCTGCGTCCGTCCACCCAGGAACGCCAGGGTGAGCGCGTTCGAGGCGGAGACCGGAACGCCGAAATTGGTCAGGATCTCGGTCGCCCGGGCGCCCGGCACGGCGACGTTGCTCGGCGTCTTGTTGTTGGCCCGGAGGAAGCAGCTCGATCCGGTGATCGGGCCCGGGATTCCGGGGAGGCTGTCCCGCTTCTGGGTCACGTTGTTGGTGAACGGCGGCGGGCAGCCGGGCCGGTTGAGCGAGGGATAGACGAAACTCGCCCCCATGGCCTTGGCCAGCAGGACCGCGTAGGACCGCTGCTGGGTGCTGTCGTTGATGCCGGCGGACTGGAAGCCCGCGGTGATGCTGTTGCCCATCGACACGTAGGTCTGGAACAGGGCGCCCGAGGTGGGCGTCGGTGGCGCTTCAGGCGGCATGAGCTTCTCGTCACTGAAGCACCCCCCCAGAACCGGCAGGGCGGCCACCAGCAGGGCGGCGACGACGAGACGGTGTTTCATATGGTCGGAGCCTCCCAGCTCAGAAAGTCCAGGTCAGCGTGGCACCGAAGAGGTGCGCGCTGAACGTGTAGAGTCCGTTGTTGACCGAGGACGGCGGGGCCTGGAAGCCTCCGTCGGTCGTGCGCCCGCGCCGGTCCGCCTGATCGATGTACTGGTAGGCCAGGTTGACCGCCAGCTGGCGGGTCAGCCTGGTGCCCAGACCCAGGGTGACCTCGCTCCGGCGTCCCTCGGGCAGATTCGGAGTCACGGTCCGGTCGGGGGCCGCCTCGCTGTGGGCCAGGAAGCCCGCACGCAGCATGGTCCCGGGCTTCACCATGTACTCGCCGCCGATCCGGATGCCGTCGCTCTTGTGATAATCCTCGACCAGGGTCCGCTGGCCGGCCCGCTCGAAATCGATCACCAGGGTCTGGAACACCGACCAGTTCACGTGCTGATAGTCCACCAGCACCTTGATCCGGGGCGTGAGCTGGTACGAGGCGCCCAGCACGAGCTGTTCGGGGAACGTGAGCCTGGTGGCCGCGCTCTGCTTGCCCAGCAGCGAGTCGTCCAGGAACCTCGGCGCCAGGACCGCATCCAGCGGCGTCCCGGCCGGGACACCGAAAGGATTCCCGGCGGCCAGCGTGATTCCGGTTGGCAGCTGGGTGAAGGTGACGTCCCCGTCGGTGAGTTCGAGGTTCTGCCGGGTCAGGTACCGGGCACCGAAGGAGAGCTTGTCGGTGACGTCGAAGATGATGCCGAAGTTCGCGCCCACGTTCCAGGTGTGGCCCTCGAGATCGACATTCGCGAAGTCGGTTCCGGTCGGAATGCCGAGATTGGCGAACGTGGCGCCGGGGGGTGCCGGCGGCGGCAAGGCCACGCCGGCCAGATCGGCGTGCTGGTGGAGACCGACCTTGAGGTAGGTGATGTCCATCCCGCCACCCACCGAGATATGGTCCGTGAGCTTCACGGCGACGGTGGGCTGGATGTAGATCCCCTGGATCAGGCTCTTGTAGCCCAGGAACCGGCCTTCGAAACTCTCCGGCCAGTCGGTCTCGAGTCCGTACGGAACGAACAGGCCCAGACCGTAGGCCCAGCGGTCGTTGTAGCGACGCTGATAGTAGAAATGGGGAACCGGGTATACTCTGTCGTTCAGATCGGTCTTCACCCCCGTGACGTCATTGGTGAAGCCGCCGGAGGGAGCAATCAGGGTCACGCCGCCTGACATCACCGCCCGGTCCATCTTGGCCAGGCCCGCCGGATTGAAGAAGATGGCCGAGCCGTCCTCGCACGGGGAGGCCACCCCGGTACCGGCCCGGGCCATCGCGCAGGTGCCATGTTCGTACACGCCGTAACCCTGTGCCGTCACCATCCATGAAAGACCAGTCCAAACAAAGACAATAATGGCACCTGCTATTGCGGCAAGAATTTTTCTCATTTAAAAGCTCCTTTTATTGATGAGTTCAACTTTTGGC
>JBFXBG010000250.1:0-3506 GCA_050183505.1 Gemmatimonadales bacterium
AGGCCAAGGAGGCAAACGTCCGCTGCTGACTCATCGCGCATCGCTCCGCATTGAGGGGATCGTACCACCCCAATATCGGACCTGGCGCATGTCCTGTCGAGACACTTATGCAGAGGTTCCCTAGGGATTGAGGGAGTGCAGGATTGAGGGATTGAGTTGTGCATGGCTACCGGCTTGAGGTGGCGTGGGTCCCGATTCCGCCATCCCAATCCCCCAATCCCCGCAATCCGCCAATCCTGCAATCCCTCAATCCTTCAATCCTTCAATCCTCGCCTCCGGCAGCCTCTCCCACCGCACCCAGCCCGCCGGCGCGATGACCAGCCGGCTGGCGTCCCGGCCGTCCAGCTGCAGATCCGTCAGTGCCACCCGGTATCCCGGGCGGGACAGACGGGTGAGTGCACGGTCGACGCGCGCGCGGAAGCGCTGGCGGAAGGGCGCGCCGCGGTCCCACACGATGATCACGACGAGCGCAGGTCCGCCGGGCGTTTCATACAGGCGGAAGCGGTCCCCGCCCCATCCCTGGGCCAGCCGGGTGGCGATGCGGTCGCCTCCGGCGAGGTGAGCGGCGAAGATCCGGAGATCGAGATCTCCCAGAGTGTTCTCGTAGCGGGCCGAGTCCGGCTCCACGAACCGTACCGTCACCGGTTGGTCCCGGTCGACGTAATGCTCGGGCTGGAGGATCTGCTCGGTGGAGGCGGGCATGCGGGGTCCGTACGGAACGGTATCGGCGAAGCGGGACGCGCCCCACCAGACCATGAAGTCCGCGCCGGAAAGATACGGGAACAGCAGCTGCTCCCGCAGGACCAGCGGGGCTTCCGCGAAGCGCGGCATGGCGCTCTGCGTCTCGGCGATGGCGTCCCGGGCCTGTTCCCAGGCGCCCGGGGGGATCTCCTGCTGGTCGGGCAGGAAGACCCGGGCCGAAGCAAGCGTCGCCTGGCCTTCCAGAATGGCCTGGGCGGCCAGCTGCCGGTCGTCATCGCCGGTCGCACGCATGATGGAATCGAGCGGGAGATACTGATGCTGAAGCGCGTGCACCAGCTCATGGGCCACGATCAGGGTCAGTTTGGTCCGGTCGTAGCCTTCGACGCCGTACAGCGTCGAGGTCTGGTAGTCGTAGAACCCGGCGACCTGCTCGGTCAGCAGGTCCACCAGGTAGTCCTGCAGCCGGAGCGAATCGGGAAGCAGGCCCAGGAGCCGGTAGGTATCTTCGATCCCTCCCAGCTTGCTGGGCGGGAGGTTCTCCTCCACCTGCTGCAGCAGGTAGTCCCGGACCTGGGTCCGGGTCCGCATGGCGGCCTTGACCGGCTCCCGAAAGGTCAGGCCGGCGGCCCGCTCGACCGCCGGACGCAGGCTGTCCACCAGGCCGGCGAGACCTCCGGCCTCGGACCTGGGAGGCTCACCCCGGCAGGCGGGGACCGCCAGGACGGCCAGCACCAGCGGGGTGACGCGCCTCACCCGATCCCCGCGAAATGGCGGTACCAGAGCAGCAGCGCGTCGCCCCAGAGGAAGGCCACCGCGGCACCCACCGCGAGGAACACCCCGAACGGCACCAGCTTCTGCCGGCCGCTCAGGGCGATGGGGGCGAACACGAGCAACCCGGCAATGGCGCCGAGGAATGTCGTGAGCAGGACCCCGACCCAGCCGGTGAAGGCTCCCACCATGGCCATCATCTTGATGTCGCCCCCGCCCATGGCCTCTTTCCGGAAGACCGCCTTGCCGAGCGTCGCCACCACCCAGAACAGGGCGAACCCGACCACCGCCCCGATCGCGGCGGTTTTCAGTCCCGCGACACCCCGGATCAGGCTCAACAGCAGGCCGATGACCAGGCCGCCGAGAGAAAACTCGTCGGGGATGATGTACTCCCGAGCATCGGTCATGGCGATGCCGAGCAGCAGGCTCATGAACAGCGCGGCGCGGAGGGCCTCGAGCTCGTAGGGGTAGCGGTATGCCATCCATCCCCACAGCGCGGCATTGGCGAGCTCGACCAGCGGGTACTGCGCCGAGATGGGATTCCCGCAGCTCCGGCAGCGTCCTCGCAGGACGAGCCAGGACAGAATCGGGATGTTGTCGTACCAGCGGATGCCCTGGCCGCACCGGGGGCAGCGCGAAGGCGGCCGCACGATCGACTGTTCCGAGGGTAGCCGCAGGATACAGACATTCAGGAAGCTCCCGATGGCCGCGCCCAGAAGCGCCGCCAGGCCCACCACCACCAGCTCATCGCTCACGCGTCACCTCGTAGAGGAGAATACCGGCCGCGACCGCCACATTGAGAGACTCCGCCCCGGCCGCCAGAGGGATCCCGACTTCCCGGCCCTGGGACACGAGATCGGGCCGTACACCGGCGCCTTCGTTGCCCACCACGAGCGCCACCGCACCGTCGAAGGATACCCGTGCAACCGGCTCGCCTGCCATCGCCGCGATCCACAGCGGGAGGCCGGTCCGCTCACGCCACTCGCCGAATGCCTCGTCCGGAAGGCTCAGCGACGGCAGCCGGAAGAGCGCCCCCATGCTGCCGCGGAGCACCTTCGGGTTGGTCAGTTCGGCCGTGCCGGGGAGTGCCATCACCCCGGCCGCGCCCAGTGCCTGCGCGGTCCGGAGCATGGTACCCACGTTCCCGGGATCCTGAACCGCGTCGAGCACCAGGACCGGGTGGCGCGGCGCCGGCCGGATGTCCTCCACGGTCCAGGCCGGAGGGCGGACCACGGCAATGACGCCCTGCGGGTGTTCGGTGCCGGCGAGGGCCGCCAGCTCGGCGTCCTCCAGCGTCTCCACCGGCGCGGCGCCCGCCCGGAGGGCGGCTTCAAGCTCCCGCCCCCGCGGTGTACCTTGCAGCACGGGCGAGACGAGGGCCCCGGTCATGGTGATCCGCGCCGCCAGCGCCTCCTCGACCAGCCGGATTCCCTCCGCCAGCGTCAGGCCGCGCCGTTCGCGGCCGCGGCGGCGGTGGAGGTCCCGCACTGTCGTCTGCAGGGAGTGTCCCATGCGTCTGCACCTGATGTTCGTGGCCGTCGTGACCGCGCTGCCGCTGGCCGCGTGTGCGCCGACCGTCCAGCAGGAAATTCAGATCGGCAATCAGTACGCCGCGGAGATCGACCGGTCCATGCCGATCGTCAAGGACCCGGCGGTCACGGCGGCACTCGACCGGGTGGTCGCGCCGCTCCGGACCGTGGCGCGCCGGGACCTGGCCTGGACGTTCAATATCGTCAATTCCGACCAGGTCAACGCCTTTGCCGTCCCGGGCGGTCATATCTACGTCTTCCGCGGCCTGATCGAACGGACCACCCACTACGACGAGCTGGCCGGGGTGATCGCCCATGAAATCGGCCATGTCGATCTGCGCCACTCGGCCGAGCAGATGGGCCAGGCCAATGCGGCCAATACCGGGGTCGGGCTGGTCTATGCCATCCTCGGCCGGCAGCCCGGGGCCGGCGAGCAGGTCGCCCTCAACGTCGCGGCCGGGGCGGTCTTCGCCAAGTTCAGCCGGGACGACGAACGCGAGGCCGATT
>JBFXBG010000251.1:0-3472 GCA_050183505.1 Gemmatimonadales bacterium
GGCGGCGGGCGGGTGGGTCGCCATCGGCGTGGTTACCCTGGCGATCGTCATCATGGTGCTGGAGATGAAGCGGGCCCGGGCGGGAGCCGCGGCATGATACGCGGTGTCCGCCTGCTGGCCGCCCTCCTGCTGGCCGGCGCAGCCTGCGGCCCGCCCTCGGGCCGGCCGATTGCCTACGGGCAGGATGCCTGCGATCATTGCCACATGACGGTGGTGGATCCGCGGTTTGCCGGCGAACTGGTCACGGCCAAGGGCCGGATTTATACGTTCGACGACGTGCAGTGTCTGGCCCAGTTCATCCGCGGTGCGACCGTTCCCGCGGATCAGGTGGCCCTCGCGCTGGTCAACGACTTCCATGATCCCGGACGGATGATCGGGGTCCGGGAGGCCGTCTTCCTCCGGTCGGACAGCCTGCGGAGCCCGATGGGCAGCGGGCTTGCCGCGCTGCCTCCCGGCCGGGTGGCGGACAGCGTGCGCCAGGCGCTGGGCGGCGATCTCCTTACCTGGGAGCAGGTCATGGCACTCCCCGGGCATGAGGCGCACCGCCCGGCGGGTGCCGGGAGCGCCTCATGACTCGCCCGGCCGTCCTGGCCTTCCTGGCCGTCCTGGCCGCGCCGCCGGCCCGGGCCCAGCAGGTCACGGTGGAGCCCGGCGGGCCGGTCTCGTCGGTGCGCCACGCGCTCGATCTGGCCCGGCCGGGTGACCGGATTCTGATCCGGGCCGGGGTCTACCGGGAATCGACCCTGGTCGTCACCCGGCGGGTGGAGATCGCGGGTGAGCCGGACGCGGTCATCGATTTCGGCGGGGTGCAGGGCTTTCTCATCCGGGGAGACAGCGTCGTGGTCCGGGGGCTTCAGCTCCGGAACGTTGCCTCCAGCAGCATGGAGGACCGCTCCGCGGTGAAGGTGATCGGCGGGGCGGACTGCGAGATTTCGGACAACGCCATCGACAACGCGTTCTTCGGGGTGTACATCGCGGCCTCGCACGGCTGCCGGGTGCTGCGGAACCGGATCACCGGCAGCGGCACGGGCGAAGGCGTCAATGGAAACGCGATCCACCTCTGGAACGATACCGCCGTGGTCGTCACCGGAAACATCGTGACCGGCCACCGGGACGGTATCTACCTCGAGTTCAACCGGCTGGCCCGGATCAGCGGGAACGAGAGCCGCGGCAACAACCGGTACGGCCTGCATTTCATGTTCTCCGATTCCTGCCTCTACCGGGAGAACACGTTTGCGGAGAACGGGGCGGGCGTCGCGGTGATGTACTCGCGGCACGTGACGATGACCGGCAACCGCTTCGCCGACAACTGGGGCGGGGCCTCCTACGGCCTGCTGCTGAAGGAGATCCTCGACAGCCGGGTGGACGGCAACGACTTCGTCCACAACACCGTCGGGGTCTACATGGAGGGATCCAACCGCCTCCGGTTCACCGGCAACACCTTCGAGCGCAACGGTTGGGCGGTGCGCCTGCTGGCCGACGCCAGTGACAATGCGTTTCATCATAACCGCTTCGTAAGCAACTCCTTCGACGTCGGCACCAACAGCCGCAACACCGAAGGCGACTTTCACGAGAATTTCTGGGACCACTACGACGGCTACGACCTCGACCGGGACGGGTACGGCGACGTGCCGTATCGACCGGTCAGGCTTTTTTCGCTCGTGGTTCAGCAACACGAGCCGGCGCTGATACTCATGCGGAGCTTTTTCATCGACCTGCTGGACGTCGCCGAGCGGGTGCTGCCGGTCCTCACGCCGGAGGCACTCTCCGATCGCAAGCCTCTCATGCGGTGGACACCATGAACCGCCCGGCTCTCAAGGTCGTACCCGGCCGCCGTTCTCCGGAAGTCATGCCGGCGGGGACGATGATCCACATGGCGGGCGTGGCCAAGCGGTTCCGGAAGGTGGAGGCCGTGCGCGGGGTGGACCTCTCGATCGCGGAGGGGCGGGTCACGGCGGTGGTCGGACCCAACGCGGCCGGGAAGAGCACGCTCATCAAGATGATCCTGGGGCTGGTACGGGCGGATGAGGGCCGGATCCTGGTGCAGGGGATCCCGCTGGACGGCTCGGCCGACTACCGTCGGCTGATCGGGTACATGCCGCAGGCCGCCCGGTTCCCGGAGAACCTGACCGGCCGCGAGGTCCTGCGGATGCTCACGGATCTGCGGAGCGCGGAAGTCGATACCGACACCGAACTGTTCTCCCGGTTCGGCCTCGAACGGGAGCTGGGAAAGCCGGTGCGTACCCTCTCCGGAGGCACCCGGCAGAAGTTGAGCGCCGCGATCGCGTTCCTGTTCCGGCCTGCCATTCTCATTCTCGACGAACCGACCTCCGGTCTCGACCCGGTCGCCAGCAGCCACCTGAAGGACAAGATCCGGGAGGCCCGGGAGCGCGGGGTGACCGTGATTCTGGCCTCCCACATCATGAGC
Source organism: Gemmatimonadales bacterium (assembly GCA_050183505.1). Lineage (GTDB taxonomy): Bacteria > Gemmatimonadota > Gemmatimonadetes > Gemmatimonadales > GWC2-71-9 > JBFXBG01. Next base: position 2,429 of record JBFXBG010000251.1, read on the forward strand.
GAGCTGGAAGAGCTGGCGGATGATCTGGTGCTGCTGCTGGAGGGCCGGGTGCGCTACCATGGCCCGGTGCGGCGTCTGGCCGAACGCACCGGCTTCCACCAGCTGGAACGGGCGGTGGCGAGCCTCATGGGGAGGGAGGAATGAGCACGAGCATCAAGATCCTCCGCTATGAGCTCAGCAACGTCCTGCGGAGTCGATGGGTGCTGGTCTACACCCTGCTGCTGCTGCTGCTGACCGATGCCCTGTTCCGGTTCGGCGGAAGCGGGAGCCGGGCGATCCTGAGCCTGCTGAACGTGGTGCTGATCCTGGTTCCGCTCGTCAGCGTGGTCTTCGGGACCATGTATCTCTATCACTCGCGGGAATTCATCGAGTTGCTCCTGGCGCAGCCGGTCTCCCGCCGGTCGCTCTACGGGGGGCTCTACGGCGGCGTGGTGGTTCCGCTCTGCGGCGCGTTCCTGGCCGGCGTCGGCCTGCCGCTGATCTGGGGCGCCCGGGGCGAAGCGGGCATCACCGGCGCGCTGGTCGTCCTGCTGGGCTCCGGCACGCTGCTTACCCTGGTGTTTACCGGTCTCGCCTTCCTGGTGGCGCTGCGCTTCGAAGACCGCGCCAAGGGCCTGGGTCTCGCCATTCTGCTGTGGCTCGTGACCGGGCTGCTCTGGGATGCGTTCATCCTGTTCATCGTGGCGAGCTTTGGAGACTATCCGCTGGAAACCCCCGTACTGGCCCTCACGATGCTCAATCCGGTTGATCTCGCCCGGATCCTGCTGCTGCTGCAGTTCGATATCGCGGCGCTGATGGGCTACACCGGAGCGGTGTTCGAGCGGTTCTTCGGGAGTGCGCTCGGTATCACACTGTCGGTGGGCGCACTGATGGTCTGGACCCTGGTGCCGGCGATCTGGGGGGCCAGGAGGTTCGAGCGGAAGGATTTCTAGGGGTACGACGTGAGAGGTATGGGGTGAGAGGTGAGGGGTGAGAGGTGGCCCTCTTACCTCTCACCTTCTGCTTCTCACCTCGTCAGAACCGCCAGCTCACGCCCCCGTACAA
>JBFXBG010000252.1:0-3438 GCA_050183505.1 Gemmatimonadales bacterium
CACCAGATGATACTTGATGTCGAACCGAGTGTGGGCGGAGGTCCGATAAAGCTCCATGACGTTGAAACCTAAAGGGGTCGCCTGAAGGCGAGGGCTTCACTCCCTCCCATCGGGAGACAGTGAGAGGTGACCAGGCAGTCTTCACCACGGAGCCATGAAGTCTCATTCTCCCTTCTCCCTTCTCACTTCTCCCTTCTCACTTCTCACTCCAATGTCTCTCCGCCATCATCTCCAGCGCCTGCTCGATTGGGAAGAGGCCCACGTGGGCTTCGATGCCGCGGTCGATGGTCTCCCGGTGCGGTACCGGGGCACGGTCCCCGACGGGCTTCCCTGGTCTCCCTGGCAGCTGCTGGAGCATCTCCGCCGGGCCCAGGAAGACATCCTCGATTTCTGCATCAACCCCGATTATCAGTCACGGAAATGGCCGGACGACTACTGGCCCGCCGACCCGGCCCCTCCTTCCGCCGGGGCATGGAACGAGAGCCTTGCGGGATTCCGGAAAGATCGTGACGCACTGAAGCGGCTGGTGGCCGATCCGGACATCGATCTGCTGGCCCGGATCCCTCACGGGAGTGGCCAGACATATCTGCGCGAGCTGCTCCTCGTCGCCGACCACACGGCGTACCATGTGGGACAGATCGTGGCCGTGAGGCGGGCGCTGGGGGCGTGGAAATGAGGATCAGTCGACGGGACTGGAGCGGTCCAGGGAGATTCGGCATCCGGCCCCGTTGACCGCTGCCTGTTCACTGTAACAGATCTGTTGCGTATCCCCACCACTTGCGCCCCGCCCTCAGGGGGTGCACGTTGGCCCCTATCCTGCATCAGGCTCCATGCGGGAGGTAGGGGCCACCCCACCTCCGCATGAAGTCCCTCCGATCGCCCCTCGTCTTCCTCTGCGACTGAGCGTCCGATGGCAGCAGTGCGCAGGGCTCCTCCCTGGTTCTCCCGTCCGGCGCTCAGCGTTCTGGTGGCGGCTCTGGCCGGAGGCTGCCTGGCCGATTCGACGGCGCCCAATCCACCGCCGGCGGACCAGATCTCCGCGGTCGTGGTATCGGCACCCAGCCAGGTACTGGCGCCGGGCGACACGATCCGCCTCACCGCCCAGGTGATGGATGCCAATGGACGGGTCCTGCCCAACGAGCCGGTCACCTGGTCCAGCAGCAACCCGGCCGCGGCCACCGTGGATGCCCAGGGGCTGGTCACCGCAGATACCGTGGGTGCCACAACCATCAGCGCCGTGGCCCGGGGCAAGCGCGGCACGCTGGATTTCTCGGTCCAGGTGACCGTGCTCTGTGATTGCCTGAAGATCTTCGACTCCACCGACGTCCGCCTCATCTCCCGGAACGATACCACCGGCCTGTACCTGTTTCGGGTCGTGCAGGGACCGCCTCCCACGCTGGATTCCGCCGACATCCTGGTCGGCCAGGAAGACGGGGGCTACCTCCGCAAGGTCGTGAGCAGCAACCTCTCGGCCGGCGTCCTCACGGTGCAGACTAGCACGGCCTATGTCGAGGATGCGGTGCGGGACGGCGAGTTCGCCACGACGTCGTTCTCGGACGACGAGAGCGGGACACCGGCGCCGGGCAGTACCTGGTGGGGCCCCTGGACCACGACGTACATGGCGCCGGGAGTCAGCCTGAACCAGGCCGGCTTCTGCTGCTCGCTGAACGGGCTGCAGGCTTCCATCAAGTTCGGGACCCGGGCCAGCGGCACCGTGCAGTTCACCATCGTCGACGGGGAGATCGTCTTTGCGCCCCGGATTCAGCTGGGAGCCAAATTCGGCTTCTTCAAGCTCAAGCGGTTCCACGCCATCTTCCGCGGCGACCTGGGTCTGAACCTGAATCAGTATGAGATCAAAGTCACCGCTGCCTGCTGCTCGCTCTCGGACTCCGTGCAGCAGAAGCTGACCAAGGAAAGCGTCAGATTCATCCAGCAGCAGCGGCCGTTCGCGACCTTCATCGGTCCGATGCCCATCATCGGCCGGATCATCAAACGGATCTCGCTGCAGATCACGCCGACGGTCGCTGCCAGCGCCATTTTCACCGGGAGGTTCCGGACCGGCTTTGGCCTCACCGCCGGCGCCCGATACACCAGTGGCAGCGGCTGGCGGCCGGTCTCCGGCACCTCGTCCTATTTCGACGCCACCGCACCGGCCTTCTCGGGTATCGAAGGCTCCGCGTCCATCAAGATCGCGGTGGTACCGGAGTTCTTCGTCGAGTTCTATGGGGTGGGCGGACCGTTCGTGAATGTCGAGCCGTACGCTGAGGCGGCCGCGGCCGTGCAGGCCCTGTTTGACAGCAACCACGACTATACCGCACTGGACTGGGAGACCCGGGTGGACCTCGGGATCAACCTGAACCTGGGCCTCCGCCTCTCCCTGATGGGCCTCACGAATCTGGAGGCCGCCTTTGCCATCCCCCTGATCCAGCCCTACCGGCTGATCCAGGCCTACAGCGACGGCGACCTTACCGTCGGGAACCTCTCCACCGGGCAAGACATCCCGGCGAGCTACCAGGTCCAACTCCGGCCGATTTTCACTCCCACGGACCCACCGCTCGGCCGAAAACACACCACGTCCACCCAGGACGTGGTGCTCCCGGCCAATGACACGATCGTCCTGCCCGATGTGCGGTCCGGCCCGAAATACACCCACACGCTGAAGCTCACCGGCGTCCAGGGCAACTGCACGGCCACCAATCCGAAGCTGGATACCATGCAGGTCAACTCCGACCTGATGCAGACCTTCGGCGGATCGCCCACCGACACCCTGTTCTCGGTCGACTGCATCCCCCTCGGGGACATGCAGGTATCCGCCGTCACGAACGGCCCGGACCAGCCGGCGCGCTACTTCGTCAGTGTCAAGCGGCAGGACACGGTCGGGGTCGGCAAGGGGGATTCCGCGATCGTCTTCGGTATCCCGAGCGGCCCGGCGGCTCCAGTGCCGGTGCCGGGCCTGTTCCTGGCCCCGGTTTCCACCGACACGGTCCTGGAGGACTTCATTCCGGTCAATCCCCGGAACGGGGCTACGGGCTTGACCGCCGCCACCCTCAACCCCGGCCGGCGGAACTGCGCCACGGCCAGGCCGGCCACCAACCAGGTCGTGATTCAGTCGGGCGACACCGTGGGGACGCAGTTCGCCGTCACCTGCGTGCCCCTGGGACACATCCAGGTGCTGAGTCCGACGGCGGACCCGGATCCGCCGCCGGTGTCGGACACGGTACGCTACCTGCCGCTCGTGGTTCCGCAGGATGCGATCGACACCGTCGCGTCACCGCCCGGCCGTCTCGTGGCGGGCGACAGCACCATCGTGAATGGCCTCGTCCCGCTCTACAATGCCAGCGGTGCCCCCGGGCGATACACTGTCCGGCTGAGCGGCGCTCCGAATCGCTGTACCGAGGCGGCCGGGTTCAGCCGGACGGTCACCGTGTTGCCGGGAGA
>JBFXBG010000253.1:0-3438 GCA_050183505.1 Gemmatimonadales bacterium
CGACGCGCTGCGGCTCTACACCGCCGCCAGCCGGGCCGGCCGGGAAGGCGACTTCGGCCGGTCGATCACCCTGCTCCGGCAAGCGGTGGCACGGGATTCGACTTTCGCCATGGCCTGGCGCCGGCTGTCGGCCTTTGCCAGCAACAACGGGCAGGGCGCCCTGGCCGACACGGCCGCGCGGAAGGCCTGGGATGAGCGGGAACGGCTGGGGGAACGGGAGCGCCTGCTGGTGGAGGCGATGTACTACACCTATGCCAGTCCGGACAATCAGAAACAGATCGACAGCTACCGGACGCTCCTGGAGAAGTACCCGGACGACGCAACCGCGCTGAACAACATCGGACTCAGCTATCTCCGGATCGGCCGGTACGCCGAGGCGGAAGAAGTGGAGCGGCAGGTCGTGCGGAACGGCTCCGGTACCTACTCCTACGCCAACCTGATCTCCGCCCAGATCTCCCAGGGGAGGATCGCGGCGGCGGAATCCACGCTCCGCCTGCTGGCCGACACGTTTCCCGATACGCCATATATCCCTTCCATGGCGGTGAATGTCGCCGCGGCCAAGCCGGACTACTCGGCCGTGGATTCCCTGCTGGGCATGGCCCGGGCTTCCCAGCCGCGCGGCACGGTGTGGGAGGGCCAGACGGTCGTCATGCAGGCGCAACTCGCGATGCTGCGGGGGAAGCTGGAGACCGGGCTGCGTTACTTCCGGCAGGCACGCCAGCTCTATGCCGGCATCGCGGGCCGGTCCCCGTCGGCTCGCAGCGAAAAGGTCACCGACGACGCCAACCGGTTGGACTGGAGGATCCAGCTCGATGCCGTTCCGCCGGACGCCTTGGACCTGGCGGAAGATATCTGGCGACGGCATGCGGCGGATCCCGATGTGCCGGCCAAGGACCGTGAATACCTCTCGGCGGCCGAGCTCTTCGCCAAGCTCGGGAACGTCAGGCGTGCCCGCCAGCTGATCCAGCAGTTCCGAGCCGACGCGGACAGCGCCGATATCAGACGGTATGACAACGGCGACGACGCCGGAATCGAGGCGACCCTGGCGGTCGCCGAGGGTCGTCCGCGTGAGGCCGTACCGCTGTACCGGCGCGCCATGAACGAGTGCCCGGATTGTTACTACCCCGAGATCGGCAGCGCGTGGGAACACGCCGGAGAAACCGATTCCGCCGTCGCGGCGTACCGGGCATTCCTGGAAACTCCGGCCGTCCGGAGGCTCAACAGGGACGCGAGGGATCGCGCCAGGGTTCTCCGTCGCCTGGGTGAGATCAACGAGGCTCGAGGCAACCGCGGCGCGGCCCTGAAGTACTACGGCGAACTGGTGTCGCTCTGGAAAGATGCCGACCCGGTGCTGCAGCCGGTGGTGAAGGATCTCCGTGCCCGCATGGCGCGCCTGGGATCGGAAGAGGGAGGGAAGGCCGGCCGGTAACGGAATGACCGAAACACCGGGAGCCTGCTCCCCGCCGCGGACGGGTTCCCTGCCCGCCTCGACCTCTCACCCTTACCTGCCTCGCGATGTTCAGCCGCACCGCCGACCTGTATGATCTCATCTACCGGCAGTTCAAGGACTACCGGGCCGAAGCCCGGATAGTCGCCGGGCTCGTGCGGGAACTTCACCCCACGGGTCGTTCCATCCTCGATGCCGGTTGCGGGACCGGGGAGCACGCGAAGTTCCTGGCCGAAGACCACGGCTACACAGTAGACGGGTTCGACATCGACCCGGGGTTCGTGGAGATCGCCAGCAGAAAGGTCCCGTCCGGACGATTCTCTGTCGCCGACATGGCTGCGGTCGACCTGGGTACCCGGTACGACGCCGTGGTGTCGCTGTTCAGTTCGATCGGATATCTGGTCACGCCTGAACGGGTAACCGCCGCCCTGGCCTGTTTCCGCCGTCATCTCCAGCCTGGCGGCGTGGTCCTGGTCGAGCCCTGGATGGAACCCGCGGACTTCCATGCCGGGAAGGTCTACACCAAGCTGGCCGAGAGCGCCCAGGTGTCCGTGTGCCGGATGAGCCACTCGGAAGTTCGAGGCCGGGTGTCCCGGCTCACCTTCGAATATCTGATCGGCCGGCCGGGACAGGGCCTCGTCCGGGAGCGGGAAATCCACGAGCTCGGCCTCCTCACCCGGGAGGAGATGCTGGCCTGCTTCCAGGCCGCCGGCCTGGAGGCACGGTACCGGCCGGACGGCCTGGCCGACCGGGGGCTGTATGTCGGGATGGTGGGGTGAGGAGGGGAAATTGAAGGAGATGGACCGTCCCGGGGAGCCGCCATCGAGTCCGACCGGGGCTCCCCTCACCCGGGCCGGAGCCCGGCGGGAGGAGCCGCCAGGCGGAATAACCGGCCGGTCGGGGCCGGACCAGTCTGGAGCTCCTATATCATTTCATTACAACGATTTCCGTTGCGGTCCGTCGGATTTCGTCTCGCGCGGGACGGTACCGCCCATTAGATTGGTGACATCCCTTTGCCGCCCAGAGGACCGGGCGGCATCTTGACACTCTGGCGTTCTCCGGAAGCGACATGACCTGTCACCCGACATTCCCGCCCGACCAGGGCGGCGCCTTCCTTGTTGATGTGAAGGCAGCGGTTAACCGGTACTTCCAGGAACGGCGGCTCTCGCCTCACGCCGACCTGGGCATGGTGATCAAGAGTGTGGTGATGCTCTCGCTCATCTTCGTGCCCTACGGCCTTATTCTGAGCGGAACGCTGAGCGGGCCGGTCATGCTGGGGCTCTGTGTGGTGATCGGATTCGGCATGGCCGGAACCGGCTTTGCCGTGGCCCATGACGCCCTGCACGGCGCCTATTCGAAGTCTCCCCGGGTCAACCGGGTGCTGGGCTTTTGCCTCGACTTGATCGGCGGCAGCAGCTACATGTGGAAGATCACCCACAACATCATTCACCACACCTACACCAACATTCACGGGACCGACGAAGACCTGTCGGTGTCCCCCCTTCTCCGGCTCTCCCCTCACGCGCCGCGGAAGTGGTATCACCGGTACCAGCACTATTACGCGTTCCTGCTCTACGCCATGACGACCCTGTTCTGGGTCTTCGTCAAGGATTATCAGCAGTTGTTCCGCCGGGACCTGGGGCCCTACGCCAACCGGAAGCACAAGGCATCGGACGTGGCCGGGCTCATCGCCGGGAAGCTGGTCTACTACGGGTGGTCGGTCGTGATCCCTTTCATCGTCATCCAGCGGCCGGTCTGGCAGATCGCCATCGGGATGCTGGTGGCCCACCTGGTGGCCGGCACCACCCTGGGGATCGTCTTCCAGCTGGCCCACGTGGTCGAAGAGACGGCCCACCCCGAGCCGGACGAAGTCGGGGCCATGCCGCAGCACTGGGCCGCGCATGAGATGGAAACCACGGCCAACTTCGCACCTTCGAACAAGCTGCTCGGCTGGTACGTCGGGGGACTGAATTACCAGGTCGAACATCACC
>JBFXBG010000254.1:0-3434 GCA_050183505.1 Gemmatimonadales bacterium
CCCGACGCTGGGTCCGACCCTGGGGGGCTGGATCACCGACAACTACTCCTGGCCCTGGATCTTCTTCATCAACGTCCCGCTGGGGCTGCTGGCGGCGTTCATGACCTGGCAGAACGTACCCGAGCCGGAGGCGGTGAGCGAGCGGACCCACACGGTCGACTGGTTCGGGCTGGCCCTGCTCATCATCGGGATCGGGTCGCTCCAGCTCCTGCTCGAGCGGGGTGAGGCCAAGGACTGGTTTGCCAGCCGGGAGATCGTCACCGAGACCATCGCCGCGATCCTGGGAATCACCCTGTTTGTCTGGCATGAACTCCGGACCGACCATCCGGTGGTGGATCTCAAGGTCCTGCGGGACCGGCAACTCGCCGCCGGGGTGACCTTCGGCGCGATCCTGGGGTTCGCCCTCTACTCCAGCGTGTTCGCCCTGCCGGTCTTTCTGCAGGGGTTACTGGGCTATTCGGCCTGGGATACGGGCAAGGTGATCCTGCCGGGCGCCATCGCGAGCGCGGTCGCGATGGCGATCGGCGGCCGGCTAGGCAACCGGTTCGATCCGCGCGCCAGTATTACCATCGGCGCCGGCCTGTTCTTCCTGGCGATGTGGATGCACTACCACTTCACGACCGACATCGGCATGCACGATCTGTTCTGGCCGATGATCTTCCGTGGTGCCGGGCTCGGGCTCGTGTTCGTGCCGCTGACCAACGTGGCGGTCGCCACGCTGAGATCGGTCCAGCTGCCCCAGGGGACCGGGCTGTTCAACCTCTCGCGGCAGCTCGGCGGCAGCATGGGCATCGCCGTCACCGCGACCCTGATCCGCCATTTCAGCGAGCAGGGCCGGAGCGCGATGTCGTCCCACCTGACCCTCTACAGCGACACGGTGCGCGACTGGCTCGGCCGGATGACCCACGCCATGCTGCGCTCGGGCGGGACGGTCGAGGAGGCCCGGCTCAAGGCGGTTCAGCTGCTGGAGCTGCTGACGTCCCGGCAGGCGGCGATGATCGCCTATGAGAAGGTCTTTCTGATCATGGGAGTGGCGTTCCTCGCCGCGCTGCCCCTGCTCTTCTTCTTCCGGACGGTGCGGGCCAAGGCCGGCGGCAGCGCCATGGTGCACTGAATCAGCGCCGCACCAGCCGGAGGGCGACCAGCAGGACCCCCACCAGGGAGAGGAACCCCTCGAACGCGAAGAAATACGGCCGCCAGTCCAGCAGGCGGATCGGCGTGACGAACAGCGCGCCGATCATCCCGAGGGCCATGATGGCCCCGCCCAGCCTGGGCCGCCACCAGCTGATCACGAATCCCGCCAGGGCCAGCGTCGAGAGTTCGACCACCAGCTGCAGGTGCGGGAAGCGGACCTCTCCTTCGGAGAAGACCATCGCGAACAGCACCACAAACGCCACGAAGCCCATGGTCCCGCACGCGCGGAGCACTCCCAGCAGCGGGTTGCCCCGCTGCGGCAGCGGATCCTTCTGGTCCGGCACCATGATGTCCATCGGCACGGCCTGCCTCCCCCGTCAAAACCCGGTTGCGGAACGCCCGTAGACTACCTGCGGCGGGCGATGGTGGGAATAGGGGGGGCTTTCGCGATCCCCTGCCCCGGGTATCGTTAATGCCGCCCCCGGCCGGTTTCCCCGGTATCCGCCGCCCTCCAGCCCGTCGAGGTTCCCATGCGCCGCCTGCTGACCTGTCTGTTTCTCCTGTCGGCCGTGCCCGGGTCACTCGCCGCCCAGACCGCCCCGGCCCGCCTGCTGATTCACGCCGGCCGCCTGATCGACGGGATCGCCGATCGGCCCCGGGCGGATCAGGGCATCCTGGTCGAAGACGAACGCATCACGGCGGTCGGCCCCTGGGCCGAGGTGGCCCGCCAGGCACGGGACGCCCGGGTCGTGGACCTGTCCCGGATGACGGTCCTGCCGGGCCTGATCGACAACCACACCCACATCCTGCTGCAGGGAGACATCACGGCCCAGGACTACGATGACCAGCTCCTCAAGGAGAGCACCCCGTATCGCACGATTCGGGCCGTCGCCGCCGTCCGCACCGCCCTCATGAACGGATTCACCACCATGCGGGACGTGGAGACCGAAGGCGCGATGTACGCCGACGTGGATGTGAAGCGGGCCATCAACCGGGGCGTGATCCCCGGCCCCCGGCTGTTCGTATCCACCCGGGCCATGGCTCCGACCGGCATGTACCCGCTTTCCGGGTACTCCTGGGAACTGCGGGTGCCCGAGGGGGTCCAGATCGTCGACGGGGCCGACAATATACGCCAGGCGGTCCGGGAGCAGGTCAAGTACGGCGCCGACTGGATCAAGTTCTACGCCGACCGGCGATACTACCTGGGCGAGGACGGCCGGCTCCACAGCTGGGTCAACTTCACCGACGAGGAGATGAAGGCGCTGGTGGACGAGGCCCATCGGCTGGGACGCAAGGTGGCGGCGCACGCCATCGGGTGGGACGGAATCGACGCGGCCCTCCGCGCCGGTGTCAATTCGATCGAACACGGTGACGGCCTCACGCCCGACCTGATGGACCGGATGGTGGCCCAGGGCGTCTACTGGTGCCCCACGATCTTCGTCGGCGTCTACGTGACGGAAGGCCGCGGCGGGATCTGGCCGAAACTGGTGGATATCGAACGGGCCGCCTTCGGGGAGGCCCTGAAACACGGAGTGCGCATCTCGTTGGGCACCGACGCCGGCGGATTTGCCTGGACCGAGAACCAGGCTCAGGAACTCGACTACATGGTCCGCTACGGCATGACCCCGATGCAGGCCATCAGGTCCGCCACCAGCGTCGCCGCCGCACTGCTGGACCAGCAGGACAACCTGGGCAGCATCACGCCGGGACGCTACGCGGATATCATCGCCGTGGCCAACGACCCGTTGACCGACATCACCGAACTTGAGCGGGTGAAGTGGGTGATGAAGGGAGGGAGGATCTACCGGGATTAGTGATTGGATGATTGGTGACTGGATGATTGGGGACGCCATTCCAGCGCCGCTTGGCCCGCGGCCACCGGTGACGCCATCACGCCCACCCAATCATCCAATCACCAATCCTCCAATCATCCAATCACCTCATTCTTCCTTCATGAACGGATACCCGTATTCCCTGGGCGGATCGAAGGTCTCCTTGATCGAGCGGGCCGAGACCCAGCGGATCAGATTGAGATAGGAGCCGGCCTTGTCGTTGGTGCCGCTGGCGCGGGCGCCGCCGAAGGGCTGCTGGCCGACGACCGCGCCGGTCGGCTTGTCGTTGATGTAGAAATTGCCGGCGGCGTCCTGCAGCGCCCTTGCCGCCTCGACCACCGCCCGGCGGTCCCGGGCGAACACCGCGCCGGTCAGCGCGTAGGGGCTGGTGCGATCCACCAGCGCCAGGGTCTCCGTCCATTGCTTCTCCGGGTACACATGGAGTGAGAGCACCGGACCGAAGATCTC
>JBFXBG010000255.1:0-3412 GCA_050183505.1 Gemmatimonadales bacterium
CCGATCTCCGGTCTGGCTGTATGACCTGGAAACCCTGCGGATCCATTCCGCCAACCAGGCCGCGGTGAAGCGCTACGGCTGGAACGGCGGTGAATTCGCCCTGATGCACCTGCCGGAGCTGTCGCCGGCCCAGCCCGACCGCGAGAGCGTGGAAGGCGGCGCCCACCATTCGGGCGCCCAGGTGACGGCGCCGTTCTTCATTCGCCACCGGGATCGGGAGGGCAACGAATTCGACGTACTGATGACCGTCTCCCAGGTGGACATCGGCACTGCCCGCTGGGGCCTGGCCGCCTCGGTGGACCTGACGCTCGAGCGGCGCAACCAGGAACGGCGCCAGGTCTCACAGCGGCTGGAGAGCCTGGGCCGCCTGGCCGGCGGCATCGCCCACGATTTCAACAACATTCTGACGGCCCTGCAGGTGGACCTCGACATGCTGGTGCGCGACTACAGCGCCGATGCGGGGCTGCATCGTGAGCTGGCGCAGGTGCGCGGTGCGGTCGAACGGGCCGCCGACCTCACCCGCCAGATCCTGCTCTTCAGCCGCGGCGAAGAACCCAAACGCCGTCCGGTCCGGCTCAACGAGACGGTCCGGTCGATCGAGCGGCTGCTCATGCGGTCGCTCGGCACGACCATCCGGCTGGAAACCAGCTTTGCGCCGGAAGACCCCACCGTGTCCGCCGATGTTGCCCAGCTGCAGTTGTCTCTGGTGAATCTGTGCCTCAATGCGCGGGATGCCATGCCCCTGGGCGGCACCCTGCAGATCACCACCCGCCGGACCGAAATCTCCGCCGCAGACGCGGAGCGCCTGGGGATGGCCCCCGGTCCGGCCGCCGTGCTGGCAGTGCGGGATACCGGGTCCGGCATGCGGCCCGACGTGCTGGCCCGGGCCATGGAACCGTTCTTTACCACCAAGCAGCCCGATCGGGGAACCGGACTCGGCCTCTCGATCGTCCACGGGGTCCTGCGGGCGCACGAAGGCGCCGTCGAGATCGAATCGACGGCCGGTGTCGGGACCACCATCGTGCTGCATCTTCCGGAACTGGTGCACGCGGAACCGCCGGAGGAGAAGACCGCGGTGCAGGAACTGAACGGGGCCGAGACCATTCTGCTGGTGGACGACGAGCCGGCCATCCGGCGTGCCGGCGCCCGGATGCTGGAGCGCTTCGGCTACCAGGTGATCCTGGCCGAGGACGGCGAGGACGCCATCCTGAAGCTGGAGACGGCCGGCGCGGTGGACATCGTGGTGACGGACATGATCATGCCGCGCTGCGATGCGCTCGGGCTGGTGCAGGTGCTGCACCGCCGGTGGCCCGAACTCCCGGTCGTCCTCTCGACCGGGTTCCACGACGGGCGGCTGACCGAAGTGGAGATGAACCTGTTCCAGGCCATGGTTCCCAAACCCTACACGCCGCAGGAACTCATCGCCGTCGTCCGCGAGGTGCTCGGCCGCCGGCTGGCGGCCTGACTAGCGCCCGGACCGAAGCACCAGCATCCTGGGCTCGGTCATCTCCTCCATGGCGTAGCGGACCCCCTCCCGGCCGAGGCCGGAATCCTTGATCCCGCCGTAGGGGTAGTTGTCGATCCGCAGGGTCGGGTAGTCGTTCACGATCACGCCGCCCACCTCGAGGGTGTCGAAGGCCTCCCGGATCCGGTCGATGTCCCGGGTGAAGACCCCCGCCTGCAGTCCGTACCGCGAATCATTGACCCGGGTGAGCGCCTGACGCCAGGTGCCGTACGGTTCCACCACGGTGACCGGTCCGAAGACTTCCTCTCGTACCACCCGGCTGGCCCTGGGGGCGTCGGTGAGCACGATGGGGCCGAGCAGATTGCCCCGCCTCCGGCGCTGCAGGCGCACCCGGGCCCCGGCCATGACGGCTTCCCGCACCCAGCTCTCCACCCGCTCCGCCGACCCCCGGTCGATCATGGGTCCCACGACGGTCGCCGGCTGGGAGGGGTCTCCCACCTTGAGCGCGGCCGCCGCGTCCACGAAGCGCCGGAGGAACCGGGGGTAGATCCGCCGGTGCACATAGATCCGCTGGACCTTGATGCAGACCTGGCCGGCGTAGGCGTAGGCGCCGGCGGCCAGCCGGGCGGCCGTCCAGTCGAGATCCGCGGTGTCCTCGTGGACGATCGCCGCGGCATTGCCGCCCAGCTCGAGCAGCACCTTCTTGCGTCCGGCGACCGCCTTGAGATGCCAGCCGACCGCCGCGCTGCCGGTGAAGCTGAGCAGCCGGAACCTCTCGTCGGTGGCCAGGCGCTGGGCGACCGGCACCGGCAGGTGGAGCACGTTGAAGCCGCCGGGCGGGAGGTCGCACGAGGCGACCAGCTCGGCCAGGGCGAAGGCCGTCAGGGGGCACTGCGGGGGAGCCTTGAGGACCACCGGGCAGCCGGTGGCGATGGCCGGCGCCAGTTTATGGGCCACCAGGTTGAGCGGAAAATTGAACGGCGAGATGGCGCTCACGGGGCCGACCGGGAAGCGCCGCACCACCCCGGCCAGGTCCGCGCCGCGCGGGTCCACGTCCAGCGGAATGACCTCTCCGCCCACCCGGCGGCTTTCGTCGGCGGCGAGCGAGAACGTCATGATGGCCCGGTCGACCTCACCCCGGGCCTGGGTCAGCGGCTTGCCGGCATCGGCGACGATGAGGCGGGCAAACCGCTCCCGGCCTCGGCGAAGTCCGTCGGAGATCCGCTGGAGGATGTCGTGGCGCTCGTGTGCCGGCTGGTTGCGCATGACGTCGAACGCCCGGCCGGCGGCGCGGATCGCCTGATCCAGATCCTGCAGGGTCCCCACGGCTGCCCGCCCGATCGTGCGGCCGGTGTAGGGGTTGGTGATCTTCTCGACGGTGCGGGTTCCCGGCGTCAGGTAGCGCCCGTTGATGTATGGAGTCGCGAGTCGCATGGCCATGGCGGGTTCGTCCTGTTTGCGGGCGGGGGCGGGTCGGACTCGAGCGGGCCGCCTGTCGGGGAGCGGCCGCAGGCTTCTCTCACCTCTCGCCTTTCACTGCTCACCTTCCCGGCGGTTCTCTTGCCGCCCGTTCAGAGGTAAGTTACCGGCACCGGCGACACCGGCCAATTCCCGCAGTGTGCCCGGCGCCGCCGTCAACCCGGCCCGGTATCCCCGACTCCCTATGCGCATTCGCCTCCTGCCGGTGGTTGCCGTCCTGCTGCTGGCCCCCGCATGTCACATCGAAGACCACACGCCCTCCGGCAGCCGGCGGGACGAGTCGGAAATCCGGGCGGTCCTGGCCGAGTACATCCGGGAATTCAACGCCCGCGACTGGGCCGCCTGCCGATCCTATTTCACCGCCGCCGGCGGCGGGATTCAATCGACGGCCGGTGCCGACGTCCGGCTGATTCCGGTGGAGTCCCTGTTTGCCCGGCTGGCGGCCGCCCCCGGCGAGCCGGGACAATA
>JBFXBG010000256.1:0-3368 GCA_050183505.1 Gemmatimonadales bacterium
GGGGGTGAGTCTCACCCGGCTCATCCGTGACCGGCGGGTCAGGGAGACGTGGCCGGTGCTGGCGGAGGCCGCCGCCACCATCTCGACCCCGATCCTCCAGAACATGGGAACGGTGGGAGGGAATCTCCTGCTCGATACCCGCTGCAACTACTACGATCAGACCTTCGAGTGGCGGAAGGCGATCGATTTCTGCATGAAGAAGGACGGGGCGATCTGCTGGGTGGCGCCTTCGAGTCCGCGCTGCTGGGCGGTGCAGTCAAGCGATCTCGCTCCGGTGATGGTGGCGGCGGATGCGGTGATCGTGCTTCAGGGGCCGAACGGCCCGCGCGAGATCCAGGCCGGCCGGCTGTATCACGACGACGGGATGCGGTTTCTCACCAAGGAACCGGACGAGCTGCTGGTGGCCGTCCGGGTCCCCCCGCCCGGATCAACCCGTGCGGTATACGAGAAACTCCGCCGCCGCGGGGCCTTCGACTTCCCCGTCCTCGGCGTTGCGGCTGCGGTCCGAACCGGGGAACAGGGGATCATCGAAAGCGCCCGGATCGTCCTCGGAGCCGTCGGCTCGTATCCCAAGTCGTGCGACGAGGCGGCCGCCCGGCTGGTCGGCAACCGGGCCAATGACGAGTTGATCGATGATGTCGCCCGCACCGCGGCCCGGCTGGGCAAGCCGCTGGACAATACCGACTTCACGATCGGCTGGCGGAAAGACATGGTCCGGGTGTTTGTGGGCCGGGCCCTGAGGAGAGTGACAGGACTGAGGACTGAGGACTGAGGACTGAGGACCTTCCGTCCTTCCGTCCTTCCGTCCGTTCCGCCACATTTCGGGCGGCCTGGAAACATTCCTATCCCAACAATTCGGCGGCCGGTCACCGGCCAAGAGGAACGGTATGCGCGAGTCCTGGCGTAGCGTCGTGGCGGGGCAGGAGAGAGTTCCTTCGCCGGCAACCGGGGTGGTGAGCCGGTGGCGGGCGGCGGCCTGGACCGGACCGGTGGCGGGTCTGTGCCTCAGCCTCGCGCTGGTCGGAGGCCTGGTGGCCCAGGAGGAGATCAAGCTGAACGAGACCCGCTCCGGGAGTCTCGACGTCAACGACCTCAGGCTGGACGACGGTTCGTTCTACGATCTCTGGAAGTTCGTCGGGAAGGCCGGCCAGACCATCCGGATCGTCATGCGTTCCAGTGACTTTGACGCCTACCTGGTGCTGGGCAGGATGGACGGCAGCTCGCTCGCTCCTATCGGCTCGGACGACGACGGCGCGGGCGGAACCGATTCCAAGCTGGTTCTGACGCTGCCCGTCGACGGGGTCTACGTCCTCCGCGCCAATTCGGTCCACGCCGAGGAGACCGGGAACTACTCGCTGTCGATCGAGACGGGGGATCCGGCGGAAGCTGCCCGGGGGCCGGATCCGCTGCCGGAGCCGGTGGCGATCGCCGTCGGCCAGACGGTCAGCGGCGAGCTGAGCTCGAGCGATGCGCGGATGGCCGATTCGTCGTTCTACGACCTGTACAGTTTTGAAGGGCGCAAGGGCCAGTACGTCATCATCACCATGCGCTCAGGTGCATTCGATGCGTATCTGTCGCTGGGCCGGATCGTGGACGGCGACTTCAGCCAGATCGAGAGCGACGATGACGGCGGCGGGGGCGAGGATTCCCGGCTGGAATATGAGCTGACGGAGGACGGCACCTACGCCATCCGGGCAAATTCCGTCTTCAGTACCCGGCTGGGCGGGTACACGCTGAGCCTGGAGGTGGGGACCGTCCCGCCGAAGGTCGACCCGAAACTGATGCAGACGAAGATCGGGCAGACGGTCGAGGGCGAACTCACCGGTGAGGATGCCCGCCTGGCGTCCGACAAGACCTTCTATCAGCTGTACCAGTTCAGCGGGCGGGCGGGACAGCGGGTCCGGATCGTGCTCCGGTCATCGGATTTCGATTCCTACCTGGCGGTGGGGCGCGGCCCGCTCGACGGGGATCATGATTTCGCCAATGAGCCCAGGACGGACGATGACAGCGGCGGCGACCGCGACGCCCAGCTCACGATCACGCTCCACTCGGCGGATCCCTATTTCATCCGGGTGAACACGGTCGCGCGGGGAGAAACCGGGAAGTACAGCCTGTCGCTGGCGGACGCGGGCATGGCGCCGCCCCCGCCTGCGCCCAGGGCGATCAAGGCCGGCCAGACCGTGGACGGCGAACTGACCGATCACGCCGCTCTGGCGGAAGACGATACCTACTACGATCTCTATTCGCTGACCGCGCGGCGGGGGGACCGGCTGGTGATCACCCTCGACTCGCCCGACTTCGACGCCTACCTCGCGCTGGGGAGGATGGAAGGGGGCGAGTTCAACCAGCTCGAATCGGACGACGACAGCGGCGGGGATACGAACGCGAGAATCGAGTTCACCGCGCCGGCGGCCGGGACCTACTTCATCCGGGCCAACACGGTGTCGAAGGGGGAGGTGGGGAAATACCGGCTGAGGGTGAGCGGGGGTGAGCAGTGAACGGTGAACAGTAAACGGTAAACGGTAAACGGGCCGTGGGGGCCGCTTTCCGATGGCGGCCTGGGCCCCGTTCACCGTTCACCGCTCACCGCTCACTGTTCACCGCTCACTGTTCACCGTTCACTGTTCACTGTTCACTGTTCACTGTTCAAACACCACATCCACCGGAATGCCGGCTCTCGCCAGACGGGCAAGGTCGGATTTGAGCGTGTCGTCCAGCGTTCCCATTTCCGCCAGGAAGGCCCGGGTCCCTTCGTAGTCGCCGTCGCCCTGGAGCTTGAGGATCGCGGCGGAGAGGGCGTCGACGGCACTCCCCATCTTCTCGAAGTTCACCCGATACCGTCCGGTTGCCGGGTCCCGGTCGAAGGCTCCTTGCCGCATCAGGAATCCGAATTCGGCCGCATTCGCCCGGCCGTGGGCATCGCCGGCGCCGAACCGGATGGACCGGAAGATGCTGGCGAGGAAGGTGACGTAGTTGTTCCGGATGTCACCGGCCTCCCCGCCCTCGATGAGTTTCGTGATCATGTAGAGGCCCAGCACGTCGGCCTTGGCTTCCTCCAGCCACCCGGACTGCTCCTTGAGGGCCTGCCGGACCGTGCCGCGGCCGTCGATCGTGTGCTTGATGCCCAGCCCGTGCGCCACCTCGTGGAACATCACGTTGGCGAAGAACGCGTCGAACCCGATGTAGCGCTGCTGCTCCGGTGCGATCAGCGAATCGGCCAGCGGGACCAGGATACTGTCGAACTTGGCCCGCATGGCGTTCTTGAGCTGGAGCCGGCGGGTCCCCTTGGTGGTCTGGACTTCCTCGTCGTTCGGCAGGTTGATGGCGATGGTCTTGGAGCCCGCGTTGGACTCTCCCGCATAGTAGAT
>JBFXBG010000257.1:0-3299 GCA_050183505.1 Gemmatimonadales bacterium
CGAAAACGATGTTGGGACTCTTGCCGCCCAGCTCGAGCGTGACCCGCTTGATCGTGTCGGAGGCGTCCTTCATGATGCCCTTGCCGACCTCGGTCGAGCCGGTGAAGGAGATCTTGTCCACGCCCGGATGGCGTACCAGGGCCGAGCCGGCGGTCCGCCCGCCGCCCGGTACGACGTTGAGTGCCCCCGGCGGAAACCCCGCGTCCAGCATGACCTGACCCAGGGCGATGGCGGTGAGCGGCGTCTCGGTGGCGGGCTTGAGGATCACCGTGCATCCCACCGCCAGCGCCGGCGCCACCTTCCACATGGCCAGATTGAGCGGAAAATTCCACGGAACGATCGCGCCCACGACACCGACCGGCTCCCGCAGGGTGTAGGTGAAGTACGGCCCGTCGACCGGCAGGGTCTCCCCGGTCAGCTTGTCGGCCCATCCCGCGTAGTAGCGCAGGGTCTCGATCGCCATGGTGACGTCGATGTTGGACTCGAAGAGCGGCTTGCCGTTCTCCAGCGATTCCAGCCGTGCCACCTCCGCCAGCCGGCCCTGCAGCAGGTCGGCCGCCCTGGCCATGAGGGCCCCGCGGCGCCGGCCCGAGAGTTTGCGCCAGGGGTCGGACTCGAGGCAGGCCCGTGCCGCGGCGACCGCGGCGTCGATATCGGCGGTTCCCGCCGCGGCGACCTCGCAGAGCACGTCTTCGGTGGCGGGGTTCACCACCGGGAAACGCGAGCCGTCGGCCGCGGGGCGGAATTCGTTGTTGATGAACAGGTCTGTGAGCATGGCGGCCGGGTAGACGGTCAGACGGGTAGACGGGTAGACGGGCAGACGGGCAGACGGCAGAGTGGCCACTGGTGCGGCCCGGCTCTGCCGGCCGGCCTGCCCGTCCGTCTATCTGGCCCTGAAGGCGGCCATCCGCTTCTCCACGTACGCCGCGATGCCTTCCTTGGCATCCTCGGACTGGAACAGCTGCTGCTGCAGTTCCCGCTCGATGGAGAGGCTGCTCTCAAACGGCACTTCCATGCCCGACTGGACCGAACGCTTGATTGCGCCCACCGCCTTGGCGGCCTTGTTCGGCGGGCAGAACTGCCTGGCGTACATCCTCACGTTGTCCCAGAAGCCGTCCGGGTCGAGCACCTTGTTCACCAGGCCCAGGTCTTCGGCGGTCTCGAAAGAGAAGGTCTCGCCGGTGGCCATGAGCTCGATGGCCTTGGCCTTGCCGATGAGCCGGGCCATCCGCTGGGTGCCGCCGGTTCCGGGCAGGACGCCGAGGTTCACCTCGGGGAGCCCGATCTTGCCGGCGTTGCGCTTGGCGATGCGCATGTCGCAGGCCATCGCGATCTCCAGCCCGCCGCCCACGGTGTGGCCGTTCAGGGCCGCAATGGTGAGTTTGGGGGTGTGCTCCAGCCGGTTCAGCGTTTCGTTCGCGTGCAGGCAGAAGAAGTACTTGAACCGCGGCGTGACCGAGTTCAGCATGCTGATGTTGGCGCCGGCGGAGAAGAACTTCTCGCCATGGCCCCGCAGAATGATCACGTGGGCCTCGTCGGCCATCCGGGCGTCCAGGATGGCCGCGTCCAGCTGGCGCATCATCTCGTAGGTGTAGGTGTTGGCCGGCGGGTCGTTCAGCGTGATGATCGCCAGTCCGTCCGTCACCTCGTAGTCCACCAGGACCTTGTCGGTGGGCGCGGGGGCGCCGGGGCGGGGGGTAAGGGTTGTCGCCACAGTCTCTATCCTCCGTGGGTCGCGACCAGCGGAACGGCCGCATGGGTGATGGGTTGCAGGTAACCGTGCAGGAACAACTGGGCCAGGTCGTCGGCCAGCCGCGCGGGCGGGACCGGGCCATCCGGCTTGTACCAGGTGTAAATCCAGTTCAGCATCCCGAACAGCGCGTAGACGGCCACCTGGCGGTTGACCGGCGCCCCGGAAACGTCGTCCAGCAGTGCCAGCAGCAGGTTCACGTATTCGCGCTTGCGCTTGCGGATCTGGGCGCGCATCGTGCCGGCGAGTTCGTCCTCTTCGTGCGAGAGGACTTTCATCTCCTCCATGTGCCGGGTGAAGAAGTCCACATGGTGGCGAATGAAGGCCTGCAGCCGCTCGGTCGGGTCGGCGCCCGGTTCCAGCGCCGACCGGGCCCCCTGGATTACCTGGGTGAAGCAGCGATCCTGGATCAGATACAGGAGTTCCGTCTTGCCGCTCACATAATGGTAGATCCCTGCCAGGCTCAATCCGCTGGCCCGGGCCAGATCCCGCATGGAAGTGGCGTGGAAGCCCTTCTCCGCGAAGACCTTGACCGTCGCGGCGAGGAGATGCTGGAGTCGTTCATCGTAAGGGCGCACAGTCCGTCCGAACGTTCGTTCGGTCGAAACCTATCCCGAACCCCGCGCTCGGTCAACGGCTTAACGCGCGTGTACCCGATGCGTCTCTCGGGGGGCCTATGAGTACCGAGCCCCTGCCCGAGGAGGAGGTCTCCGATGCGGCCCTGGCCTCCGCCTGGCGGGCGGGGGATGAGCGGGCGGCGGCGGAACTCGTGGCCCGGCACGCCGCCGCCGCCGGCCGGTACCTGTACAGCGCCGGGGCGGGCGTGAGTGAGGTCGAGGATCTGGTCCAGGAGGCGTTCTTCCGTGCGTTCCGGCGGCTGGATACCTGGCGGGGCGATGCCTCGTTCCGCGGCTGGCTTCTCACCATCGCCGGGAACCTGCTGCGGGATCAGTATCGGCGGCGCAAGGGCCGCACGGTGCTGTCGCTGGAGGACCGGGACCTGCCCGACCAGCGCGATCCGGAGGCGCACCTGGTGGCCAGCGAGACCGAATCCCGGGTGCGGGACGGGCTGACCCGGCTGCCCCGGCTGCAGCGCGAGGTCTTCCTCATGCGGGTGCAGCAGGGGAGCGACTACGAGGAGATCGCCCGGGTCCTCGGCACCACTCCGGGCGCGGCGCGGGTCCACTATCATCACGCGGTCAAGCGATTGAAGGAGCTGGTAGCATGAGTGAGCTGCATCTTTCCGAACGGATGCCCGAGGTGGCGGCGGGGAAATTCGGCTGGACCGAGGCCGAGCGGCGGCACCTGGAAAGCTGTCCGGACTGCCGTGCCGAATGGACCCTGGTCACGATCGGGCGGGACCTGGGGCGCTCCGCCGTGCAGGATCTCGATGTCGGCCGGATCGGCGCCGGGGTGCTGGCGCGGCTTGCCGCGGAACCCGCCGGCCCGCGGTGGGGCCGGCTGCCACGGACGAGCTGGTGGGTCGGCGGCCTGGCGGCGGCCGCGGCCGCGCTGGTGCTGCTGGGCGGGGCACCCGCCGGGCCGGTCG
>JBFXBG010000258.1:0-3273 GCA_050183505.1 Gemmatimonadales bacterium
TACCTTCCCCCATCGGGACAGCCGGCGGTTCGCGCTCGCGATCATTACCAATACAGTCGGTGGCGGGATGTCGAGCCGGCTCTTCCAGCGGGTCCGGGAGGAACTGGGACTGGCCTACGCGGTATATGCCTACCAGAGCCTGTTCCAGGCCACCGGTGTCTCCGGGGTCTATGTGGGCACCCAGGCGGCGACCGCCGACCAGGCGACCGATGTCATCCGGCAGGAGTACGCCCGGCTGGCGCGGGAAGGGCTCTCGAGCGAGGAACTCGGACTGGGCAAACAGCAGCTCAAGGGCCAGGTCATGCTCTCGCTGGAGAGCCCGGCCAGCCGCATGAGCCGGCTCGCGACCCTGGCCCTGCACGGAGAACCCTACCGCCCGCTGGACGCCATTCTGGCGGACATCGATGCGGTCACGCAGGACACCGTGGCGGCCATGACGGCGGAGTTCTTCGCGCCGGAGCGGCAGACGGTGGTCAGATTAGGAAAGAACAGCGGTAAGAAGTAAGAGGTGAGAAGTGAGAGGGACCGACGGCAGGCTTCCCGCAGAGGCATCGGCGTGTCCTCCTTGCTTCTCACCTCTCACTTCTCGCTCATTCATCTCTCTTCAACTATCGGATCCGGGCCATGATCATCGGCGTGCCGAAGGAAATCAAGACCAACGAAAACCGCGTGGCGCTGGTGCCGGCGGGATGTGAGGCGCTGGTCGCGGCGGGACATACGGTCTATCTGGAGCGGGGAGCGGGAACCGGCAGCGGCTTCGCCGATGAGGCGTATACCTCGGTCGGGGGCAAGATCCTGGCGACGGCCGACGAGGTCTGGGCCAAGGCCGAGATGATCATGAAGGTGAAGGAGCCGATCGCGCCGGAGTGGCCCCGGATGCGGAAAGGCCAGGTGATCTACACCTACTTCCACTTCGCGGCCGACGAAGCGCTGACCCGGGCGGTGATCAAGTCCGGCGCGATCGCCGTGGCCTACGAGACGGTGCAGCTCCCCAGCCGGGAGCTTCCGCTGCTCACCCCGATGTCCGAAGTGGCCGGCCGGATGGCCGTGCAGGAGGGGGCCAAGTATCTGGAGAAGGTCTTCGGCGGGAGCGGCATCCTGCTGGGCGGCGTCCCTGGGGTGGCCCCGGGTGAGGTGGCGATCATCGGCGGCGGTGTCGTGGGCACCAACGCCGCCAAGATGGCCGCCGGGCTGGGAGCCCACGTGACCATCCTCGACGTGTCGCTCGACCGGCTGCGCTATCTCTCCGACGTCCTGCCGGCCAATGTGGACACGGTGCATTCCAACCGGCACAACATCCTGGACGCGGTGCGCCGGGCGGATCTGGTCGTCGGGGCGGTTCTGCTGCCCGGCGCCAAGGCGCCGCACCTGGTCAAACGGGCCGATCTCAAGACCATGAAGCCGGGGTCGGTCATCGTGGACGTGGCGGTGGACCAGGGCGGATGCGTCGAGACCATCAAACCGACCACCCACGAGAACCCGACCTACCTGGTCGACGGGATCCTCCACTACGGCGTGGCCAACATGCCGGGGGCGGTTCCCCGGACGAGCACCCTGGCCCTCACCAATGCCACGCTGCCCTACGGGCTCAAGCTGGCCAAGCTCGGCTGGAAGGAAGCCTGCCGGCAGGATCGGTCCCTCGGGCTGGGCCTCAACGTGGTGGAGGGCAAGGTGGTCTACCCGGGAGTGGCCGAGGCCTTCGGCCTGCCGCTGGAGAAGGTCGAGTCGGTCCTTTAGGGCGGAACGGCGGGCGGGCGGGGGGCTGACCGCTCCCCGCCGCATCCGCCTTCCGCCCTTCCGCCTTTCCGTCCTTCCGTCCTCTCTCATGCTCCGTGTCCTGATCAAACGCCTGCCCCACAGCGACGGTCTCCCCCTCCCGGGGGCGGCCACCGCCGGCGCGGCCGGGTTCGACCTGGCCAGCGCGGACGACGGCGTCCTCCAGCCGCTGGAGCGGAAGCTGTTCCGGACCGGGTTCGCCATCGCGTTGCCGGAGGGCTGGGAATGCCAGCTGCGCCCACGCTCGGGCCTGGCGCTGAAGCACGGCATCACCCTGCCCAATACCCCGGCCACGATCGACAGCGATTACCGGGGGGAGCTCATGGTGGCCCTGGTCAACCTCTCCCGGGAGGCCTTCCACGTGACCCGGGGGATGCGGATTGCCCAGATGGTCTTCGCCCGGGTGGAGCCCGCCGGATTCGAGGAAGTCGGGGAGCTGCCGGAGAGCGAGCGGGGGCAGGGAGGGTTTGGGAGTACGGGGCGGTGAGCGGGCGGCCCGGGCGGCCGTGACGGCCGTGACGGCCGTGACGGCCAGGACGTCGGGTTCGTCCGGGGGGTCTCGGGCTCGACGGTGATCCAGGTCACAGGCCGGCCGTCCCGGCCGCCCGGGCCGCCTCCATCCGGCCGTCAGTGCGCTTCCGCCGCCTGAAAGCCGCCCTCCCCAGCGTTGTCCAAACTCCGCTCAAACATTAGTTTACGGGTCGCCATGCCCTTGCCGCCCTCAACTCGATGAAGTTTCCCAGCCTGAAATGGGGCTCGCTGATCCCCGCGAATGAAATCGCGGTGGATCTCGGTACTGCCAACACCCTGATCTACGTCAAGGGTGAGGGCATCGTGCTGAACGAGCCGTCGGTCGTCGCGCTGGAGAAGGCCACCAATCGCGCCAAGGGGTTCGGCCTGGATGCCAAGCGCATGCTGGGCCGGACGCCGGACGGCATCCTGGCGGTCCGTCCCCTCAAGGACGGGGTGATCGCCGATTTCGACGTGACCGAGAAGATGCTGCGGCATTTTCTGAAATCGATCATCGACAAGCACGTGTTCAAGGTGAAGCCGCGGGTGATCGTCTGTGTCCCGTCCGGGATCACCGAGGTGGAGCGCCGTGCCGTGCGGGACTCGGCCGAGACGGCCGGCGCCAAGCAGGTGCTGATGGTGGCCGAGCCGATGGCGGCGGCGATCGGCGTGGGGCTGCCGGTCGAGACGCCCACCGGCAACATGGTGATCGACATCGGCGGCGGCACGACCGAGATCGCGGTGATTGCCCTGTCGGGGATCGTCTCGGACACCTCGATCCGCACCGGGGGAGACGAGCTGGATCAGGCGATCGTCCAGTTCATGCGCAAGAACTACAACCTCCTGGTGGGGGAGCCCACGGCGGAGGCCATCAAGATCAAGATCGGCTCGGCGGCCCCGGTGGGTGAAGAGCGGGAAATGGAAGTGAAGGGACGGGACCTCGTGTCCGGGATTCCCAAGACCGTGCGGGTCCATTCCACCGAAATC
>JBFXBG010000259.1:0-3240 GCA_050183505.1 Gemmatimonadales bacterium
AGAGTGTCGATCTCGAAGAACGAATGAAAGATCGGATGTGAGGCGTCCAGCCGGATGAGCCGCATGTCCGGCAGGATCTGCCGCAGCGCCTGTTCCGCCCCCGCCAGCTGGTAGCCGCCGGCAAAGTCGTCCAGGATCATGAACCCGCCCTTCTTCAGATAGGCCCGCAGGTTCTCGGCCTCCTTCGGGGTGACGGTCCAGAACCCCGGCTCCGACACGTAGGCCACCGGGTACTTGAACAGCTCGGGATCGTCCGCGCCCAGGATGTTGCCCCCATCGTCCCGGCCGATGATCGACGTCAGCTCGGTCAGCAGTTTGGAGAAGTGCTGGTCCGCCCGGGGGTAATCGTGATCCCACTTGTAGTCGATCCCGCCGAAGAACCCGCCGCCCCCGCCGTAGCCGTACTGGGCCGGGGTGAACCGGAACCGGACGAAGGTGAACCGGCCGTCATAGCGGGTGTTGTACTGGGAAAACTCCGAGGTATCCACCTTGACGTCGACCGGCCCCCTGAATCCGCGGCGCTGCGCCGCCCCCGACGCGTGAAGCGTCAGGGCGGCGGCCACGACCAGGCCCGAAACGGAAAGAAGCCGGCGCGTCGTCATTGGGTGGGCTGTTGCATCCTCTCCCGGAGGGTGAGCAGAAGATCCTGGGCCTTGGAGAAGTTGGGCGCCAGCTCCAGCGCCTGGAGCACGGTGGAGCGGGCCGCACGCAGATTGCCCGCCTCGAACCAGGCCAGGGCCAGCTGGTAGAGCGCCTCGGGCCGATCGGCCGGGTTCAACGCCAGGACCACCCGCCGCTCCCGTACCACGCCGGGGCGGTTTCCGGCGGCCCGGTAAAGCACCGCCAGACGCTCATGCACGTCCGGGTCCAGCGGGTAGATCATCACCGCACCTTCCAGGGCGCGGGCGGCGCCGGCGGAGTCTCTCAACTCCATACGCACGCCGGCCAGCGACAGTTGGGCCTCATAGAACTGGGCATTCCGGCTCACCACCGAGGCCAGGGCCCTCTCAGTGCCGACCGGACGGCCCAGCCCGGCGTAGGCCTGCGCCAGGTACCACTCGGGCGCGTCTTCACCGGCGTACTCCGGAAACAGCTCCCGGGCCCGCTCCAGGAACGGGAGCGCATCCTCGTACCGCTTCTCCTCGAGCAGCCGCCGGCCCTGCAGCAGCTGGGCGAAGAAATCGGTCCGGCCCGGCCTGCCGTTGGCGGCCCGGGTCGAGTCCGGCCCGAGCGAATGCATCCGGAGTGCGGTGAGCGGCGCTGCGAACCGCCGGCGCAGGTAGGCATCGAAGCGCTTGTCGAACGCCGGCAGCCCCTCCCCCAACACATCCAGGACGGCCTGGCCGGTGTGCTTGCCATCCGCGTACGCCCGCAGCAATCCCACGATCCGGTCCTCGCCGAAGTCCTGCGCGATCAGATCGAACACCAGCGAGGCCTCGTAATACGAGTGCTGCAGATGCCCGGGATAGGACGGGTTGGTGAAGCCCCGGTTGAGCTCACTCACCGGCAGGAGCTTCCCTTCGCGGTAGGCGAGCAGGAACCCGGGGTCGACCCCGTCTCCCCAGCCGGGCGCCGCCTGCCTTTCCTCATAGACGGCGAGTCCCTCGGAGAACCAGCGCGGCACCCGCCCACCCGTCATCCCCAGATGAAACGTGTGTGCCAGCTCGTGCCAGAAGGTCGTGGCCCAGCCGAACTCGCCGGCGGGCCGGGCGGCCGGTGCGTTCATCGCGATCACCGGTCCGAAACTCACCCCCAGCGCCTGGAAGCCCGCCAGCCCGATCGTACGAACCGAGAAATCCGCGGTCCGCCGGAACAGCTCCACGCGGACGGGTACCGGCGGCCGGTAGCCGTACTTCGCCGCCAGCCGGTCATATGCCCGCTCGGCCAGGTCGCTCAGGTACGTCGCCATGACCGGCGCCTCCGCGCTGTCCGCCACGAAGCGGAACCGGGGCGAGGAATCCACCGCGTAGCGGTCAAGCAGATCCAGCAGGTCCAGCGTGTTCTTGGCCCAGACGTCGTAGGGGTCCGCCCCGAAGGCCAGTTCCAGATCCTGCCTGCCGCCGGCAATGTCCCCCACCCGCAGGCGGTTGGTGCCCCGGAGCGACCAGGCATGCCACGCCCGCCCATCCCGCTCGATTGCGCGTCCGGCATAGTCCACCGCCTCCCCATACCGGCGGTTCCGGGCGCTCAACTCGGCCAGGGTCTCCCACGGCTCGGGTGAGGCCGGGTTCAACCGCTCGATGCGGGCTCTCGCCTCTTCGAAGCCGGACTCGTCACCGGCCAGCCGCCTGGCGCCGGCCAGCAGACTCAGTGCCTCGATGCTCGCCGGGTTGGTTTCGAGGGCACGCTCCGCCCCCTTCGCGGCATCGTCGTACGCCTCCGCCTCGAGCCGCATCCGGGCCATCTGGAGCCGGGACGGCACGTGGTTGGGGTTCACCTCCAGGGCCGCCTCGATCCCGGCGGTCCCGCTTCCCTCGCCATTGAAGGTCATGGCGCGGGCCAGCCCGTAGAGCGCATCGGGGTTCCCCGGGGCGATTCCGACCGCTTCTTCGAACGTGGCCTGCGCATCGGTGCCGTTGTACTTGTCGAGGAAGAGCCAGCCCAGCCGGAGCCGGGCCGACAGACTGGTCGAGTCGGCCGCGATCGCTTCATCGTAGATCCTCAGGGCCGCCCGAAACCACTGGGGGTCGTCGTCTCCCAGGTAGCGGGCCGCGGCAGCCGCCGCTTCGAGATCCGCCGAACCGGTGAGCCGGCCGCCGTTGTAACGTGCGACGATCCGGCGGAAGCGGGTCAGGGCGGAGTCCCGCCGCCCGGTCGCCTGGTCGATTTCGCCGAGGTTCAGGAAGGCGGGCATGCTGTCGGGGACCTTGGCCGACAGGGCACGCTCATGGGCGGCCCTGGCGTCGTTCAGCCGGCCGACCTGCCGGAGCACGGTGCCGTAGCGGTTCCAGAGCCGGCCCGAGTCGGGATGGTCGGTCAGGAACTCGCGGCCGATGCGGACGGCGTCTTCGTAGTCGCCGACCGTTTCCAGCAGCGTCATGAGCCGGTGCACGGCCGTAGCGGACGCCGGGGCCCGGGCGATGGTCACCCGCAGCTCGGCGATCTCCTCGCGGTAGGCGCGCCGGGCGGCCCGGGCCGGGCCGGCCGGATCGGGCCCCGGCTCCTGGGCGCGGCCCGGCGTGCCTTCGCCGCAGGCCACGCCCACGACGATGAACAACACCAGCGGCAACCGCTTCCATT
>JBFXBG010000260.1:0-3232 GCA_050183505.1 Gemmatimonadales bacterium
TGGCGGATCCGCAGGGCCTCACCGTGGCAATCGCGGCCCGCGATGCGTTCGATTTCCTCGGCTCTCCCGAGGGTGAGCTGGCGATCGCCGAAGCCGTGGTGTACCTGGCCACGGCGCCCAAGTCCAACCGGATCTACACCGCCTGGGGTGAGGCGCTTGCGGCGGCCCGGGAGACGCCCGCCGCTCCGGTGCCGCTGCACATCCGCAACGCCCCGACCGGGCTCATGAAGGAACTGGGATACGGTGAAGGGTATCGGTACGCCCACAGCGTGCCGGAGGGCTACGTCCCGCAGGACTATCTGCCGGAGGAACTGCGCGGCAAGGTCTTCTATCAGCCGGGCGGCCTCGGGTTCGAGAAGAAGATCGCCGAGCGGCTGGAGTGGTGGGAGAAGCTGAAGAGTGAGAAGTGAGAGGTGAGAGGTAAGAGGTGAGAGGTGAGAGGGGGTTCGCCACCGCCTGCGGATGGTGACCCGCGCCACCCCTCCTCACTTCTCACTTCTTCCTTCTCACTCTTATATTCCTTCCATGCGTACCCGAGCCCTGGTCCTTTGTCTGGCCCTCCTGGTTTCCGCCTGTGCATCCCTCGGGATGCATTCCTTTCAGGAGCCGTCGATCACTCTGAACGCGATCACGGTGCGGAGCCTGGGGCTGGCCGGAGGGACCCTGGATGTCGCGCTGGATGTCGACAATCCCAATCAGTTCGAGCTTCGGGGTACCCGGCTGGAAATGGGGCTGGACGTGGAGGGCACCCATTTCGGAGATGTGGTCTTCACCGATCCGTTTGCGCTGCCCCGGGGGCAGACCACGACGGTCGTGGTACCGCTCACCTTCGAGTGGGCTGGAGTGGGCGTCGCGGCGAGGTCGGTGCTGAACTACGGGTCGGTGAAGTACCAGATGCACGGGACGGCCAGCGTGACCACGCCGTTCGGCACCGGCAAGGTACCGTTCAGCCGCGACGGCGCGGTTTCGTTGACGAAGTAACTGCCGGCCGGGGGATGGCCTCCGGCAAGGAGCTTTCCTATCCGCAGTCTCATTGAGGTCCGCCCGCCGCTGGAACGCGCCATCCTGGTCGCAGCGCCCCGCAAGGGCAGTGCCGACGCCCGACAGATCCAGGAACATCTCGAGGAACTCGGCCGGCTGGTGGATACCGCCGGAGCCGAGGTCGTGGGCCGCCTGTCGCAGCAGGTGGAGTCCCCGCACCCCGGGACCCTGATCGGGGAGGGGAAGGTCGAGGAGCTGCGGGAAATGGCGGCCGGCCTCGGCGCGACGCTGGTCATCGTCGACGAAGAACTCACGCCCGTCCAGGGCATGAATCTGGAACGGGAGCTGAAGGTCCGGGTCATGGACCGGGCCGAGGTGATCCTGGACATCTTCTCCACCCGGGCACGCTCGCACGAAGCCAAGCTGCAGGTGGAACTGGCCCAGCTGGAGTACCTGCTGCCGCGGCTGACCCGGATGTGGACCCACCTCAGCCGGATCCGGGGCGGGATCGGCCTCCGCGGACCGGGTGAGACCCAGCTGGAAACCGACCGCCGGATCATCCGCCGGCGGATTGCCTCCCTCCGCGGCAAGCTCCAGGCGGTGGAACGCCACCGCGAGACCATCCGGGCCGGCCGCTCTCCGCTGCTGTCGGTGGCGCTGGTCGGCTACACCAATGCGGGCAAGTCCAGCGTGCTCCGGGCGCTCTCGAGCCAGAGCGACATCTTCGTCGAGGACCGGCTGTTCGCGACCCTCGATACGCTGACCCGGGAGGTCGACGCCGGGGAGGGGACGCGGGTGCGGGTGACCGACACGGTCGGCTTCATCCGCAAGCTCCCGCACCACCTGGTCGCGAGCTTCCGTGCCACGCTCGAGGAGGTGCGGGAGGCGGACCTGCTGCTCCACGTGGTGGACGCCAGCCATCCGCAGTGGGAGGAGCAGATGGAGGTGGTGGACGGCGTGCTGGCCGAGTTGGGGGCCTCCGAGATCCCGGTGGTGCCGGTGTTCAACAAGATGGACCTGGTGGGAGAGCCGGAGGCCTTTTCCGCCCGGGTACGGGAACTGTACCCGGAAGCGGTCCTGTGCAGCACGGTCAGACCGGGTGGCCTGGATCCGCTGCGGGCCGCGCTGCGGCGTCATGCCCACGATCGACGGCCTCTGGTGACGATCCGCGTCCCCCTGGCCGACGGCGCCCGGCTGGCGGAGCTGTATCGTATCGGCGAGGTCGCGGCGCGGACGCAGGTGAACGGCTACTTCGAAGTGAGCGTGCGCCTCGAAACGGCTGAGGCCGAGCGGCTCCGGGGGCAGGGGTTGGAGGTGAGGTAGGGGAGCCGTGAACGGTGAGGGGCCGCGGGCGCCACCGCGAAGGACGAACTGCGGGTGGTAGATGGCGGACGGTGACCCGGCAACACGGTGACAGCGAAGGGTGAACGGCGGACGGTGGACAGTGACCCGGCCAGTCTGTCCAGCCACGCCGTCATTGCGAGGGGCGGCGCCGCCGTCCCGAAGCAATCTCCCGAAACCGAGCGGGGCTTTAGCCTGGGGAACGGAAAGCGGTCTACAACTCGGGATACAGGTCCCGCCACTCCGGGTTGGCACCTTCTATCAGTTCGATCTTCCTCGCCCTCGAGCCTGCCTTGATCTGTCTTTCTCTGGCAATGGCGTTTGCCGGATCCTTGGGGGGGCCGGCCTCTTCTGGCTCCGTCAGGTCGTCGGGAGATTGCTTCGGGCGCCCGCGGCGCCCTCGCAATGACGGTTGGGGGGGGCCGGCCTCTTCTGGCTCCGTCAGGTCGTCGGGAGATTGCTTCGGGCGCCCGCGGCGCCCTCGCAATGACGGTTGGGGGCCGGCCACTTCTGGCTCCGTCAGGTCGTCAGGAGATTGCTTCGGGCGCCTGCGGCGCCCTCGCAATGACGGTGAGGGGTGCTCCTGCCCGCCTGCCCGCCTGTCCGCCTGCCCGCCTGTCCCGCCTGCCCCCTGCCCGCCTGCCCGCCCTATTGCCCGCTGGTAAACTGCGCCTTCTCGGTCGACTCCGTATAGGCGGTGGTTGATGCCAGCCCGCCCGAGATCACCTCCGCCACGGCATCGAAGTACCCGGTGCCCACCTCCCGCTGGTGGCGGGTGGCGGTGTAGCCCTGGGCTTCCGCGGCGAACTCCGCGTGCTGCAGCTCGGCGTAGGCCGTCATGCCGCGCGCGGCGTAGTCCTTTGCCAGCTTGAACATGCCGTAGTTCAGCAGGTGGAACCCCGCCAGCGTG
>JBFXBG010000261.1:0-3228 GCA_050183505.1 Gemmatimonadales bacterium
TAATCCGCCGCGCCTCCCGAACGGGCTCGGTCCCCCGCGCCTGCCGGCGGCGGGCCTGCAATGAAAGAAGAGTCCCGGGACCCTGGGAAGTATCCTGTCCGCCATGTACGCCAGCCCCTCCGGAGCGCAATCGGCTCTGGTGCCGCATCCCCCCTTCCGCCACCGGCCATGAGCCGGTGTCAGTTGAGCAAGTCGGATGCCTCGGACGGACCTGGTTGGTATTGCGTCACTTATGACGAATTGACAGGAATTACACGACGGGCACAGGCTTGCATTACGCCGGCAGGATGGCCTGGCGGCGGGAGTTACGGGGTCCCTGGCTCGAGTTCCACGACGCCTCCAGGGACCGTGGGATCGACCCAGGCCACACTCCCATCGGTGTAATACTCCCGCTTCCAGATCGGGACCCGGTGCTTCAATTCCTCGATGACGTACCGGCAGGCGTCGAAGGCGCCGTCCCGGTGGGCGCTGGCGGCAACGATGGCCACGGCGATGTCCCCGACGCCCAGAGCGCCGATCCGGTGCTCCAGCGCGATTCTGGCCGGCCAGCGCGCCTCGGCCTCCGCCACGATCCGGGCACACTCCGCCTCCGCCATGGGCCGGTAGGCGGTGTATTCCAGTCGTTCGACCTGCCGCCCGGCGTGGTGGTCACGCACCGTTCCGAGAAAACTGGCAATGCCCCCGCGCCCGGGAGCCTCGACCAGCGAGATCAGCAGCGCGATGTCGATGGGACGTTCGGTCAGGTGCACGGTCACCCTCCCGCCACCGGAGGAAGCAGCGCGATCTCGTCGCCATCGGAGACCGCCGCGTCCAAGGGCACCTGCCGGTGATTGAGGGCGCAGACCGGACGGGCCGGCAGCTCGCCGCCCCGGGAAAGACCGGTCCGGATCGCCGTCAGGACGGTTTCGACGGTGGCCGGAGCGGGAACAGCCAGATCCGCCGTCTCACATCCCACGAGCTCGGCGTAACGGGCCAGGAAGACGAGATGAACGGTGACGGTGGCAGGGGCGCGGGTCGGCATACCCCGAATATAGGTGGGGCGCGGCGGGCGCGAGCGGGCTCAGGGGACGGCAAAACGGAGCCCCGGCGGGCCCCGTCCGTGAATCAACTATCCGGTGTCAGGCCCCTCAGGCCTGGGCGGGTGGCGGTTCCGCCGGCGCGGTATCCTCTTCCGCGACCAGGGAGCGCAACTCCTTGCTGGGCTTGAAGACCGGCACCGGACGGGCGGCGACCTCGACCGGCTCGCCGGTCCGAGGGTTCCGCGCCATCCGGGTCTTGCGACGCCGGATCTTGAATGTGCCGAAGCCCCGTACCTCAATGTTATGCTGCGCTTTGAGGGCTTCTTTGATCGCGTCCAGGAAGGCGTCCACCACCCGGGCACAGTCCTTCTTGGAGATCATCGGCCCGGAGGTCCGGGCAATGGACTCCGTGACCCGCTCCACGAGATCAGCTTTCGTCATCAGTCCCCCTGGAGGTCAACCAAAGGGGGCACCCAGCCCATTGGCCTGAGTTGCCCCACCGGGCCGATACTACGAGCTTAAGCGTTGACTGTCAAGGGGTTGGGGCGCCAACCCCGGTCCTGGAACGGAGCAGATGCAGGAATTGGGCAAAATGGGGGTAGGCATCGTGGGGTCCCGGTGAGGCCTCCGGGTGATACTGCACGGCGAAAACCGGTAACTCACGATGCCGCAAGCCTTCTACGGTTCCGTCATTGAGATTCAGGTGGGTCACCTCCAGAACCGGAGCTCCGGGAACGCCCTTTTCCGACCCTTCGACCGCAAACCCGTGATTCTGGGAGGTGATCAGGACCTTCCCGGTGGCCAGATCCTTCACCGGGTGGTTCCCGCCCCGGTGTCCATAGGGCAGCTTGATGGTCCGGCCGCCGTAGGCCAGACCCAGCAGCTGGGCTCCGAGGCAGATCCCGAAGGTCGGCAGGCCGCTCTCGGTGAGCTCCCGGATCACGTTGAAGGCGTAGCCCACTGCGGCCGGGTCACCCGGCCCGTTGGACAGAAACAGTCCGTCGGGGTGCAGTTCCCGGATGGCGGCGGCGGACATGGTGGACGGAACCACCGTCACGCGCAGACCCAGCCCGGTCAGCATCCGGACGATGTTGCGCTTCATGCCGTAGTCAACCGCCACGACGTGCGGACCTTCGCCCTCGGTGTAGGGCGCCTTCACCGACGCCCGGGACGCCAGATCCAGGCCTTCCATGGACGGTGAGGCGCGGAGCTGGCGGATCAGGTCCTTCGGAGGCTCCGCCCCTTCGGCAATGACCCCGCGCATTGCCCCCCGTTCCCGGATATGCCGGGTGAGCCGGCGGGTGTCGACACCCTCGAGCACCGGAATCCCGGCTTCGGTGAGCCACTCCCCCAGGCCGCTGGTGGAACGCCAGTTGGAAGCGCGCCGGGCCAGTTCCCGCACCACGACGCCGCTGATCTGCGGTTGCCCCGACTCCATATCCTCGGCATTGACGCCATAGTTGCCGATCATGGGCGCCGTCATGACGACGATCTGCCCCATGTAGCTGGGGTCGGTGAAGGTTTCCTGGTAGCCGCTCATGTTGGTGGTGAACACCACCTCGCCGAACGCGGGCGGCAGGGGAGAGACGAGAAAGCCGGGATACCAGGTCTCGTCCTCCAGCAGCACGAACGCGGGGCGGCCGGTCATCCGGCCACCCCGCGCTGGGAGAAGCACCGACTGGTCAATTGCCGGACGGAGCGGGCTGGGGAGTCGTCTGACCGCCGGCCGGAGTGGCCGCCGTATCCAGCGGCAGCGGGGCCGCCTGGGTCGGGGCCGCCTGCTGCTGCCGGAGCAGATCCTGGACCTCGGTCGTGCTGACGCCGCGGTGGGTCTGGAGCACCGAGAGAATCAGCGAGAAGAACAGGAACAGCCCGCCGCATACCCAGCTGGCCTTGGTCAGGATCGTCACCGCCTGCCGGCCGCCCACCACCATGTCGGTGGTGCCGCCGCCCAGCGATGCGAGCCCCCCGCCCTGCCCCGCCTGGAGCAGAACCACCACGGCGAGCAGGACCGCGTCGAGCACGAGCAGAATCAGGAAGAAGGTGTACATAGCTGGGGCAAAGTGTAATCAGGGGAGGGGGTTAGGGCAAGGCGGGAGGGCAGGTGGGGAGAGGTGGGGAGAGGTGAGGAGAGGTGAGGAGAGGTGTCGCGAGGTGGGGAGAGGTGGGGAGAGGTGCGGCGAGGTGCGGAGAGGTCAGGCGAGGTGAG
>JBFXBG010000262.1:0-3213 GCA_050183505.1 Gemmatimonadales bacterium
GTTGAAGGCTCTTCCCCGCCCCAGCCCGACCTCCTCGGTGTTGAAGAACGCGCCCGGGCGGTTCCGGCGTCCGAAGTCTCCGACGTAGCTGGCCGGGAGCGGGGACTGCCCCGGAGAGGTCGCCGGCTTGTCCCCGCCCCCGCCCAGACCGAAGATCGACAGGAGCGATCGGAACGTCCCGCCGGTCAGCGAGAAGCTCGCGTTCAGATTGGCGAGAAACGGATCGAACTGGGCGGTATCGAACCCGACGGTCCCGCGCCAGAGATCGTGGGTGAGGCTCAGGTTGAACCCCGGGAGCAGGTCGCTCTGGACGGTGTTGGTAATGCTCTGGGTGGTCCAGCCGGTGCGGCCCGGCTTCTTGGCCTGTTCGAAGTCGTAGGCGATGGGACTGGTGGTGAGGCTCAGGATCCTGAACTTGCGCAGCGTGGCCGGGTCCGCCGTATCGCCGGGGGCGGGGCGGGCCTTGCCTTCGAACACCTGGGACAGTCCGATACTGGCGGTCTGGCTCTGGTCGGTCCGGAGCCTGAGCGGCTGCCCCGGGACCGCCACCGCCTCCGCGAAATCCCGCGGGATATCCGCCGCCGGGCGATAGGTGTAGTTCAGAATCGGCGAGATACTGTGCCGGATCCGGCCGACCGGGCCGATGGGACGATTCCAGAACCCGAAGAGCGTGGGCGACGCACTGAACGACACCGCGAGCCGCTTCCCCTGCAGGACGTAGCTGCCGCCGGTGTTCCAATTGCGCAGCGCGAACGGCTGCCCGCTCACCACGTTGTCGATGGTGAGCGCGGGCTGAAGCTTCAGGCTGGAGCGGAGCAGGGTGGGCAGGTTGATCCCGGTGTCCCAGTCGAGCCCGGTGGAGAAGTTCCCGTCATAGACCCGGGTCACCGAAACCGAGTCGGTCGGATCTGCGGTGGCGGGATTGTCCTCCTTGAACGTGACCACCTCCCGCGCATTCGACTTCCGATCGGTCATCCGGAGCGAGTTCCGCCAGTTGAACCCCCCGATCCGGAGCGGGGTGTCCAGGGAGAAGGCGGTGGTCCGGGAATCGGCCGTGGCCCGGACCGTATCGATCCCGCCGGCGGCATTCACCGAGGTGAAGACCGGCAGCGGCGAGTTCGAGGACACGTCGTTGGTCAGGGTCAGCGCCGGCGACCAGGTCACGTTCCGGGAGATATCGATCGGCTTGGGTGAAATCGTGAGGGCGGGAAACTGCTGGCGGACGCTCTTGTCGCTCAGGCTCTGCCGCCGGTTGCCGCCCAGGGTCATGGACCCCCACCCGAACCGTTTCGTGAAATTGAGCGAGCTGGTGATTTCCTGGGTGGAGAGGAACGGATCGGTCGAGTTCCGGTCGATCACCCGCGAGTTGCTGGCGTAGTTGAAGTTCAGCCGAAGCGACGTGGACAGATCGAAGTTCTGGGTGTGGTCCCAGCGGATCGCGGTGTTCCGGCTGCCCCCGGTCTCCGAGGTCCGGCTGTACCCGATGTTGCCGTTCAGGAAACGGTTCAGCCACCGGTACTGGCCGTAGACGCCGAACTGAATGTACCGGTTGGCGTACCAGTCCATCCGGCCGGTCAGGTCGATGTAGTCGTTGGGCGCCCAGTAGTACCCGATGTTGGTGACCTGACGATTGTACCCTTCATTCGGCCGGACGATATCGTTGATCCCGAACTGCGGCACCAGGATCCCCGACCGGCGCCCGGGCCGCGCATCCTGAAAGATGAACGGCAGCCACAGGACCGGGACATCCCGGATGTAGAGCACGGCGGGCCGCGCCACCATGACGGTCTTGGAAATCCACTTCACTTCCCGGGCCGCAAAATGGTAGTGCGGCACCGGCAGATCGCAGCTGGTGATCTCGCTGGAAGACGCGTACAGCCGGCTGGAGCTGGAGTCCTGGGCCAGGTTTCCCCGCAGAAACCAGAGGGCGGACCCCTCCTGAAAATTCGTCAGCGCATCCGCCACGACCGCGCGTTTGGTGCAGGTATTGTAGCGGATGCTGTCGGCCACCAGCACCGAGGGCCCGTCGAACAGGCGGGGCTCCCCCGCGGCGAACAGGGTACAGGTCGCATCATCGAATATGATGCGGTTGTCGGCCTCGAGGATGGACTCCCCCCGTTTGGTCACTCCCTTGCCGAACAGCAGGATCCGACGTTCGGGTGCGAGCAGGATGGCCGAATCGGCGCTGTAGCGGATGCTCTGATAGCCGGGGCGGTTCTGGAGGGCCTGCAGCAGGGAGTCGGCCGCCGGGAAGGTGCGGGTCGGTCCGGTCGGGAGCCCCAGCCTGGCGGCGGTGGCGGTGTCGAGAACCTGGCCCGGGCCGGTCGTGTCCCGGCCCACCGCCCCCCGGCGCCCGGTGGTGTCCTGGCCGGCCGCCGGCGTTGGCGGTCGAGGTCGCTGGGGCACCTGCGCCTGCAGGGACGAGCCGGCGCCGGCCAGCAGCGCCAGGAGAATTACCGCCGCCGGCCCCACGCCGCCACCGCCGCCGGCTTCACGCCGGCGCCGGCGGCGGGTCACGATCACCGAACCGGCAACGCCGATCTCATAGAGCAGGATGAGCGGGAGAGTCATCATCCCCATCGAGATGACATCGGTCCCGGGCGAGAGGATGGCCCCGCCGACACACGCCAGCACAATGGCGACCCGGCGGAACCGGTTGAGCGCCGCCGGGGTGAGGAGGCCGAAGATCGACAGCACGATGATGATCAGCGGCAACTCGAAGGAGACGCCCAGGGCCA
Source organism: Gemmatimonadales bacterium (assembly GCA_050183505.1). GTDB lineage: Bacteria > Gemmatimonadota > Gemmatimonadetes > Gemmatimonadales > GWC2-71-9 > JBFXBG01. The sequence continues at coordinate 2,739 of JBFXBG010000262.1, forward strand.
GCGAGACCTGGACGATGAACCCGAAGTAGTTGTCGTAGGTGATGAACGGCGCCAATGCCTCCGACTGGAAGCTGAACAGCACCCGCAACGCCTGGGGCACGATGAACACATAGCCCAGGACGGCCCCGGTCATGAACAGCAGCAGGCCCACGCCCAGGGCGGGCGCCACCGCCTTGCGTTCCTTGGTGTAGAGGGCCGGCGACAGAAAGGCCCAGAGCTGATAGATGATGAAGGGGGACGCCAGCACCAGCCCGACCACGAAGCCGAGCTTGAGGACGATCATCACCGGGTCGGTCGGGCTCAGCACTGTGAGCTTGCCGCCGGCCGGGAGGTATGGTTCGATGGGGCGCTTCAGGAGGGTGACGAGCTCGAACCGCTCGACCAGCCACAGGCCGATACCGACCCCGACCACCACGGCGGCCAGGGCCTTGAGGAACCGCATCCGCAGTTCCTCAAGGTGGTCGAGGAACGGCAT
>JBFXBG010000263.1:0-3148 GCA_050183505.1 Gemmatimonadales bacterium
ATAGCAGGATACGACACGATGGTCACCAGCCTGCACGCGCGTGAGCTTCGCGAGGCTCTTGGCAATATCGGGCATGGGGCTGCTCGACTCCACAACCGGCAGGGGACGGCCGGGCCCGGGGCCGCGGCGTCCGCCTGCGGGTGTCTCTAGAAGAAAACCGGTTCCCGGTACGCGCCGTAGATTTCCTCCAGCACGTGCCGGATCTCATAAAGCGTGCAATAGGCCCGGGCACAGTCCAGCATGGCCGGGATGATGTTACGATCCTCCTTCGCCGTCCGGCCCAGTTCGGCCAGGCGTTGCTGCACCAGCGTATCGTCCCGCTCGGCCCGGAGCCTGGCCATCCGCTGCCGCTGGGACTGCTCGGCGTCACCGCCGATCTTGAGAATCTCGACCGGCGGTTCGTCTTCCTCGACGTAGTCATTGACCCCGACGATCACCCGCTGGTCGGCTTCGAGCTCGCCCTGGAACCGGGCGGCCGAGGCGGCGATCTGCCGCTGGAACCAGCCGGACTCGATCGACGCCACCACGCCGCCCCGCGCCTCGATCTCGGCGAAGAGGCCTTCGGCTTCCCGCTCCATGGTATCGGTCAGCGCTTCCACGAAATACGACCCGCCCAGCGGATCGGCCACGTTGGCGACGCCGGTCTCCTCGGCCAGGATCTGCTGGGTGCGCAGCGCGATCCGCACCGAGTGCTCCGTCGGCAGGGCCAGGGTTTCGTCCAGGGCGTTGGTATGGAGCGACTGGGTACCGCCCAGCACCGCGGCGAGGGCCTGATAGGCCACCCGGACGACGTTATTCACCGGCTGCTGAGCCGTCAGCGTGACGCCGGCCGTCTGACTGTGGAACCGCATCATCCAGCTGCGCGGGTTCTTCGCGCCGTATTTCTCCTTCAGGTGCCGGGCCCAGATGCGCCGCGCGGCACGCATCTTGGCGATCTCCTCGAAGAAATCGTTGTGCACATCCCAGAAGAACGAGAGCCGGGGCACGAAGTCGTCGACGTCGAGCCCCCGCGCCAGGCCGTGCTCCACATAGCAGAAGCCGTTGGCCAGCGTGAAGGCCAGCTCCTGGGCCGCGGTGGCACCCGCCTCCCGGATATGGTAACCGGAGATCGAGATCGTGTTCCACTTCGGGGTGTGCTCGCTGGCCCATTCGAACAGGTCCACGATGATCTTGAGCGCCGGCTCCACCGGGAAGACCCAGGCATGCTGGGCCATGTACTCCTTCAGGATGTCGTTCTGCACCGTTCCCTGAAGGCTGGCGATGGGCACGCCCTGTTTCTCGGCCGCGGCCACATAGAAACAGAAGAGAATCGCGGCCGGGCCGTTGATGGTCATGGACGTGGAGACCTGGCCCAGCGGAATGCCGTCGAACAAGGTCTCCATGTCGGCCAGACTGGAGATCGCGACCCCGCACTTCCCCACCTCTCCTTCGGAGCGGGGGTGGTCGGAGTCGTAGCCCATGAGGGTGGGGAAGTCGAACGCCACCGACAGGCCGGTCTGGCCGCGTTCGAGCAGGAACTTGTAGCGCCGGTTGGTGTCCTCCGCGGTGCCGAACCCGGCAAACTGCCGCATGGTCCAGAGCCGGCCCCGGTACATCGTCGGGTGGATGCCGCGGGTGTAGGGGTACTCGCCCGGCAGGGCGAGCTTCCCGGTCAGATCCGCGGGCAGATCCAGCGCGGTGTAGACCGGCTCGACCTCCCGGCCCGAGACCGTGCTGAAGTTCCGGTCGGCCCGCACCGGCGCACGGCCATATTTCTCCCGCCACACGCGGAGTTCCTGGCGGAGCCGTTCCAGCTCGCGCTCCTGTTCCTGGACCCGCCGGGACAGGTCTTCGGAGAGTCCGACGTCGGTATGGCTCATACGCGTTCACCCTGTTTGAGACTGTCCAGCACGTCGGCCGCGACCTCGTACGGACTCGCCCGCCCACCGATGATCTCTGCCATCCGCCGGCGGATCATGTCGTCGGCGTGCGATTCGCTCCACAGCCAGCGGCGGAGCCCCCGGTTGACGACCTCCCGGGTCCGTTCGTAATGCCGCTCCCGCCGGCGGTCCGCGAGCGTGCCGGTCGATTCCATCCAGGCGAAGTGCCGGTCGATCGCGTCGATCACTCCGTCCACGCCTTCTCCCCGGGCGGCGACCGTGGCCAGCACCGGCGGGACCCACCCGGCCTCGTCTTTCTCCGCCGCCTTCGCCTGCCGCCTGGCCTCGACGGTCTTCAGCACGCCATGATGGGCCGGGACGTTGCGCATGGTCCGGCCGCTGCGCAGTCCCAGCATGATCTCCAGTTCCTGCCGCAGCCGGTCGGCCCCGGGCCGGTCCGATTTGTTGACGACGAACAGATCGGCGATCTCGATGACGCCCGCCTTGAGCACCTGGATGCCGTCGCCCGATTCGGGCACCAGGATGAGCGTGGTCGAATCGGCGCTCCGTCCCACATCCAGCTCCGACTGCCCCACCCCTACCGTTTCAATCAGAATACGATCGAAGCCGGCGGCATCCAGAATGTCGCAGACTTCCCGCGTCGTCGTGGCGAGTCCGCCCAGCGATCCGCGGGTGGCCATCGACCGGATATACACCCCGTCGTCCAGGGCGATCGATTCCATCCGGATCCGGTCGCCCAGGAGGGCCCCTCCGGTGAAGGGGCTGGTCGGGTCCACCGCCACCACTGCAACCGTGAGGCCAAGCCGGCGATACGCCAGCACCAGCTCTTCGGTCAGGGTCGATTTCCCCGCCCCGGGCGGCCCGGTGAGCCCGATCCGCCGGGCCCGGCCAAGCACAGGATGCACCGCCGAGAGCAGCTCCTCGAACCCCGACCGCCCGTTCTCCACCGTGGAAATCGCCCGCGCCAGCGCGGCGGTTTTCCCGGCCTTCAGATCGGCCAGGAGTGCATCCCATGACATGCTGGAAATTCGCATGGTTCAAGGGGATAGGCAAGCTTGGGCGGAACGGCGGGCAGGCAGGCCGACCCACGAGTTCTCCGGGGTTCGCCTCACCCTACGGCCCGCCGGCCCGCCCGCCCGCCTGCCCGTCCTTCTTGGGCCAGGTCGGCCGGAACCGCAGCGGGTTCTGGAACAGGTGGCTCGGCAGGATGAAGATCACGCTGAACATCCCGAACGCGACCACCAGGCCGAAGACCAGCACCTCGAGCC
>JBFXBG010000264.1:0-3125 GCA_050183505.1 Gemmatimonadales bacterium
GGCTGGCCCTGGTCTACCCCAGCCCGGCCGGGAAGCCGGCTCCGCTGGTTCTGGTATTTCACGGCGCCTTCGGCTCGGCTGGAGAGATGGCCCGCCTGAGCGGGCTGGTGGAAGCCGGGGCGGCCGGCGGGCTCACGCTCGCCTTTCTCGACGCCCCGCTCGGCAACTGGGCGGAACACTGCGATTGCAACAACGCCGACCGGCTCGGAATCAACGACACCGGCTTCGTCGGTTCGACCGTCGACACGCTGGCCCGGCTCGGCCTGGCCGACGCCGGGAGGGTCTTCGCGATCGGCTTCTCCCAGGGAGGCCTTTTCGTTCAGCGGCTCGCCTGCGAGATGGCCGATCGGTTCCGGGGAGTCGTGAGCGTGGCGGCCACGATGTCCGGCCCGCTGGCAGAACGATGTACCCCCGCCCGGTCCATCTCGGTCACCATCATGCACGGTACCCGGGACCCGGTGTTCCCCTGGGACGGCGGGAGAGAAGGCCGCTTCCGCACCCTCGGCGCCCGGGAGGCCATCGACAGCTGGGCACGGCGTAATCGGTGCGGCCCGCAGCCGGTATCGACGTGGCTGCCGGTGCCGGCCGGCTCCGGCCCGCGCTGGGAACGTCTCGACTACCGGGATTGCGCCGGGCAGGTCAATGTCAGCCTGATCGTCATGCACGGAGCCGGCCACGTGTGGCCGGGAGAGGCCGGGGCGGCACTGATGATCGATGCGGTGAGCCGACAGAAGTGAGAAGGGCCGTGCGGCCGGCAGGGAAACCGGTCACACGGCCCTGATTGCAGCTCGCCGCTTCACATTCTCTCCGGGCAGCCTTCCCGCTGAAAGGTGTCCGCGACTGCCACGATCTTCCAACCCGATCCGGTCTTGAGCAGCTGAAACGCGTCCACACCGCAATGGCTGAAGACCCCGTTCAGGTGGAAATCGTACGGCGCCCAGACGGTGGCGAGGGAGCCCTCGATACGAACCTCCGGTTCGTAGATTCGCTCGAGCCACTCCCCGCGGGTGTTGTTGGCAACCGCGTTCGCGAACTGATCAACCGTCACCAGCGAGAGTACCGAGGAACCGTCCTGGCGTGGGCGGAGTCCGGCCAGCCTGGCACCGGGCTCGAAGGTGGCCCGCATCATGGCGGTGTCCATGGTTCGCATCCCCTCGAACAGCCGGTTGACCACCGCCAGGACTTCCTGCTGGTCGGCCGACTGGGCCCGAAGCGGGCTCACCACGGAAAACACGCCGGCCGCGACACACAGGGCGAGAAGCCGCCTGGACATCGATCACCTCCGTCTGGAATGGTCTTTCCGCCTACGGGAGCCGGTGCCCCGGGGTTCCAGCGCCGGCCAGCCTGAGGTTCGGCATGGGGCCGGCAATCGGACGTCTGGATCAGGGAAGGCTCCGGCCGCTCTCCTTCTTCAGCCCCCAAAACCGGGACGCGCCTCGGAAGCCTGATTGTCCAGCCAGGCCTTCCAGGCGTTTTCCAGTGAGGGGATATCACTGGGGACACTCTGTGCGGACGTCAGAATGTCCTTGATGGAAACGCCGTTGAGTACGCCGTCGAAGAGCGTGCCCAGGAACCGGGGACTCTCCTTCTGGGAGATGAACTGCAGCAGGGAGAGCGCTTCCGCATGTGCCAGCCGGGCACCTTCCAGTTTGGTCGACCGGGATCTCCGGTTGCGGGGCTCCAGCCCGGTCAGCGAGTCCGGAACCGAAAGGGCGAACAGTGAGTCGAGCGGGAGCAGGGATTCGCGGTTCCGGGTCAGCAGGTAGGCGAGCATCCCGGGCGCGGCCGAGCCGCCGATCAGATCGGCCATCCCGGCCTGGAGCCAGTACGGCACGCGGACGGAATCGGATGCGCTCACGGTGGTCCGCGCCCGGGTCATGAGCCAGTGCCGGGCGGCCAGCATGCCGACCGGCGCCAGCCGGAGACCTCCGAACCGCTCCCGTTCCGGTGGCGGTATCCGGATGACTCCCGGATCCGGCGCGGCCAGGGTGTCCTGCGGCAGGGCGTATTCGACATCGACTCGCGGCGGTGTCTCGCCGAAGTATCGCAGGTATGAACGGACCGCGAGGTCCAGCTCCGGCTTGAGATCGAGTAGTTGCTCCCGCTCCGGCGCCACGAGTTCATAACCCAGCGTCGAATAGGCATACACCGTGTCCGACCCGCGGACCTGCGGCTCTCCAATGGAAAGCTCGACGGGCGGATAAAGCTGGTTGTGCGAGGCGAAGATCCCGCAGCCTCCCAGAACGGCCGTCAAGGCCGGCGCGGCAAGCGCGGATGGAAGGCGGGAGAGGAGCGGGGATAGTCTGGTCACAGGCGATCATCCAGAAGGCTGAGAGGTCGGACTGGGAGACGCTTCAGCGGCCGGGATCGGCACCCGGCCCGACCCCGGCACGGTGCCGCTCAGGAAACGTACCCGGATGCCGCCGTTCGTGGTGAGCCAATGTGACTCAAATCGTATCCTCACCTGGGCCTCGAGTCCCCGATCCACCCCCAGCATCCCGACGTGCCACCCCTCGAAGCGGCGCCTGAGCACGTTACCGAACTGGGCGTACAGATTCCGCAGTTTCTGTCGATCACCGACCCGGCCCCCATAGGGCGGATTGGTGATGATCCAGCCGGGGGCACCGCCGGCTTCGAGCGCCGAGACCGCTTGGCATCTGAATTCGACCCCGGCGCCGACGCCGGCCCGCTCCGCGTTGGCCTGGGCCGCCCTGACCGCTCCCGCGTCCCGATCGGACCCGGTGATCGGAGCGGCGGGGCGGTCGTGCGACTCCTCCCGCGCCCGCCGCACCAGATCCAGCCACATCGCCGGCTCGTAGCCGGGCCAGCGTTGAAAGGCGAAGCTCCGGCCAAGTCCCGGTGCCATGCCCCGGGCCAGGAGGGCCGCCTCGATCGGAATCGTACCCGAGCCGCAGAAGGGATCCCATAACGGCTCGGTCCCGACCCAGCCGGCCGAAAGGAGCATGGCTGCCGCGAGCGTCTCGCGCAGGGGGGCCTTGCCGGTTTCCAGACGGTAGCCGCGCCGGTGCAGAAGCTCGCCCGACGTATCCGCGCTCACGGTGCACTGATCCTCCACGAACCGCACCACGAAGAGCTGGCTCGCGTCCGGTGGCCCATCATCGGAA
>JBFXBG010000265.1:0-3078 GCA_050183505.1 Gemmatimonadales bacterium
GCCCGACCGACGGCCCGGCTCCGCGACCGGTCCGTGATCCACGATGAGGCATCCGGTGGGGCAGGTAGCCGCGATCCGCTGCACATCGGCCATCATCACCCGGTTGAACCCGGTCGGGGCATGGTGTCGGTTCAGGTACTCGATGACCTGCCGGACCTCGTTGGCCACTTCCCGCTCGACCGCCCGGAAACCGGCCTCGACCTCTTCGACCAGTTCCGGCGGTGCCGGGCTTCGCCCGCGTCCAATGCCGGCATAGCCCACGCCCGCCGCCGCGAAACCGTCCCGCTGGAGGAGGTTGCATCCATCCACCACCCCGAGCAGGCCCGGGGTGGTGCGCAGCCGCTCCTGGCCCTCCAGGTATGCCCGGTGGCCGGTGCAGAAGAAGAGGAACTCCGCGCCGGCCAGTGCCCGGCCCAGATCCCGGGTGAAATGACCGGTGAGTTCGTACTTCGCGAGGTTGGCATCGCGCTCATGCACGTAGGGGTCGTGCAGGGTCACGCTGGCGCCCTGCGCCAGCAGCAGCCTGGCCAGGGGCAGAGTGGGAGAGTTCCGGGTATCCTCGGAGTTGAAGCGGTAGGCCGTGCCCAGCAGGGCGATCCGCCGGCCGGCCATCGCTCCGAAATGCTTCTCGGCCAGGGCCAGGGTCTCCCCGGGAGATTCGTCGTTGATCCGGCGAGCCTCCAGAATCAGGCTCCGGGAGGTGTCCTCCCCGGCTTCCAGCAGGCGCCACCAGAGGAGGATGCCGTCCTTCGGGAGACAGTGCCCGCCGACTCCCACCGTGGGAACCAGCAGCCCGCCGCTCGGTACCGCATTGGGGTCGCCCGACGCGCGGTCGCTCTGGGCGGTGCGCTGGTTGACCTGCTCCCGCAGGCGGTAGAAGTCGATGTCATGCCGGTCGCAATAGCGGACGACCTCGGCGGCGTACGCGATGCGGACGTCGCGGTAGGCGTTCTCCAGCGTCTTGACCACTTCCGCGGTCATGCTGTTGGTCGGGTGCAGGACCCCCCGCGTCACGATCCGGCGATAGAGCCGGGCGATGAGCCCCGGGGTTTCCGGGTGCAGGCCGGCGACGATCTTGTCCGAGGCCGCCACCCGCTCGACCAGCCGGCCGGGCATGACCCGGTTGGGACTGTTGCCGAGGAGGATATCCCGGCCTTCCACCAGGCCGTACTCGGCGAACAGCTCCCGCATCACCGTGGTCATGGAGGACGGTGCCAGGGTGGATTCGAAGATGACCAGCGGGATATTGCCGGCCGGTTTCCGGCGGAGCGCCTGTGCCAGTCCGCGAAGGGCCTGGTACATCGGACCGTAGTCCGGCGCGTTGCCGGCCTTGTCGGTCTGCACGCAGACCAGGATGACGTCGGCGTCGTGCAGTTCATCCACGTCGTGCGTGGCGCGGAGCCGCTTCGCGGTGGCGGCCCGGGCCACGACGGCGTCGAGGTCGGGCTCGATGCCGCCGATGGGCGACCGGCCCCGGTTGATGGCCTCGACCTTCCAGCCGGAGGTGGGGGAGGCCCGCTGCACGACCACCACCTCGGCCGGCGTCTCGCTGCCCTCGGTGATGCCGGCATCGGCCAGGAGAGCCGCCATCGGCATCCCCACGATGCCGGGGCCGATGACGCCGATCTTGCGGACGGCCCAGGCGGTAACGCGATCGTCGGTGAGTGTAAGAGGCATCGGGATCTTCTGGTTTCGACAAGGGAACGCAGATGAACGCTGTTCCGGGGCCCGGTATGGCCATTTCCCAACGGTCGGGCGGGAAGACAGGCATGGGTCGCAGCGGCGTCTGCGTTCGATGGTTGACTACATGAACGTCCGGAACCACAACTCCAGGTTCAGTATCCCCCAGAGCTGCCGGCTGAATGCGCCTTCGTAGCTCATCAGTTTCTCGACCTCGGTCCGGTCGAAGATGTCCCGGGTCCGGGCTGCGGGGGTGAGCAGCAGGTCTCCCACGAACTCGCGGCAGCGGCCCCGGGCCCAGAGGTGGAGCGGGACCGGAAACCCCATCTTGTCTTTCCGTTCCATGATTTCACGGGGCACCAGGTCCCGCACCGCCCGCCGGAAGACGTACTTCATTTCCGCGCCCCGGAACTTGAGTGCGGGCGGCAGCGAGGCGATCAACTCGACGATCCGGTAATCGAGCAGCGGCACCCGGGACTCGATCGATACGGCCATGCTGACCCGGTCTTCGACCTGGAGCAGCGCGGGCAGGCCGGTCACCAGATCGAAGTGAGTCATCTTGTTGAAGTAGGACAGCGTCTCCGGGTGGTTGAATACGGTCTGGAACCGGCTGAAGACCGCCTCGGGATCGTACCGGTCGCGGAACGCGTCGGCATAGAGACTGAGCGCCCCGCCGCTGCGGTCCACCAGCCGGAAGTAGCGCCGGTCCATCGGTTCGAACACGCCGGCCCGCCAGAACTGGCCGATCATGGGGCCGTAGGCGCGGAGCAGGGGAAGATTCGGCAGGATCGACTGGAGGGACACGATGTGTTCACCCTCCTCGTTGCTCTCGTAGATGGCACCCTTCAAGGCCTGCTCCAGATACGCCACGACGTAGCGGGCGTACCCGCCGAAGATCTCGTCTCCGCCCTGGCCGCCGAGCAGGACCTTGACGTCCCGCGCCGCGCGGCGGGCCACGATGTACTGCGGGAACAGGCCCGGCCCGGCCGCCGGCTCGTCGAGGTGATAGACCAGGCGGGGCAGCGAGTCGACGAACTCGTCCTCGGTCGGCGTGACCTCGTGCAGCTCGACGCCGGCGGCCCGGGCCAGGGCGCGGGCATAGGGGGACTCGTCGAATTCGGCGCCTTCCCGGAAGTAACCGGTGTAGGAACGCAGGCCGGATACCTGCCGGGCCGCCGCCGCCGTGATGAAGCTGGAGTCCATGCCCCCGCTCAGGTAGGTCCCCACCGGTACATCGCTGCGGACCTGCAGCCGGATGGCATCGTCCAGCAGCGCCCGCAGCCGCTCGACCGCCACCGCCTCCGTCTGGCCCGGATCCACCAGGAAGGACGGCTCCCAGTAGCGGTGTGACTGTACCGCTCCGGTGCCCAGATCCAGGGTGAGGTAGCTGGCCGGCTC
>JBFXBG010000266.1:0-3006 GCA_050183505.1 Gemmatimonadales bacterium
GATTCTCTTCCGGCCGGGGAGCCGGTACAGCTACTCCAACCCCGGCTTCATCTTTCTGGGCCGGGTCATCGAAGCGCTCACCGGCGATGACTACGAGGTTTACATGGAGAAGAACGTGCTGCGGCCCCTGGGCATGCGGCACAGCTACTTCGACCGGACCCCCTACCACCTGCTCCGTTACCGTTCCAACAACTACACCGTGACCAACGGCACGCCGGTGCCGAACGGCCTCGATTTCGACACCGGGATCACCGTCTCCAACGGGGGCCTGAACGCGCCCCTCACCGACATGGCCCGGTACCTCCGATTCCTGGTCGGGGCGACGGGGCTTACCGAAGAAGCGAAGAACGTCCTCGCCCGGTCGTCGCTCGAGGAGATGTGGCGGCCCCAGGTACCGGTCGAGGGCGTCGCCAACGCGAAGGAGTTCGTCGGACTGTCCTTCTTCATTCACGACGAGGGTGCGGTACGGGTGATCGGCCACACCGGGAGTCAGGCGTCCTTCAGGTCGTTCTTCTACGTCCATCCGGAAACGAAGTCCGCAATCATCGCCGTCTTCAATACGGTGGCGGCGGATGGTGAAGCCCACCCCACGGTGGCCCCGCTGTTCGACGGGCTGCGAGAGCGGTTTCTGGCCGGGGTGACTGCTGAGCGGTAGGGGGTGGGAAGTGAGAAGGGCATCGGCCCGTGAGGCCGTTTGCCCTTCTCACTCCCCGCGTTTCATTTCTGCCCCGCCGGCATCATGATGTGCGCGTACGGGGTCCCCTTCCACATGACGTACGGGCCGCCGGAGTTGGGGTCGGTGGGCAGGCCGTCCGCCAGGCTCATGTCGGGCAGCAGGATCATGACGTGCGGCCCGCTGTCGATCCACTGGTGGCCCGGGGCCGGTTCGGTGGCGAAGGGATCGGTGTTGCTCGCGTCGGATCCGCCCGCCAGCATGTACGCCAGGCCGACCGCCTTCACCTCCGGCATCGTGTGAGTCTGCCAGGCATGGGCCCAGCCCTGCCAGGTGGCATCGAGGCACATGGGATCCATCCCCGGACTCGAAGGAATGTCCGGCAGGCAGACCCAGCCGTTGGTACCGGCGCGCAGCGTGTTCCCCTCCATGTCCATGACCGTCGCCTCGCCGGCGATGGCCACTGGGGCCGCGCTCAAGGCGACCTTGATCAGGGCATCCCTGTCCTGCTGCGCGGCGAGCGCGGCTGGAGCCAGGGCGAGGAGGGCTACGGCGAGCGTCGTGCATCGGAGCATACTTCCTCCCGGCGTTGGGGGAGACCGGCCCGACTGGGGCGGGGCCGCGTCGGCGTATGCCCCGGATCAGGCGGCCGGCTGTTCCCGGGCGGCCCTAGAATATGGTCCCGAAGCCGGGGGCGAAAGATCACGAGGCCCGACCCCGTAGGGATCCCGGCATTCCCTCCCCGGGGCGGCCCGGCCCGGTAGATTCCCCGAGAACATCACCCTGCGATACCGCATGCATCTCTTCGAGCATCACCGCCTCGCGCCGTACACCACGCTCAACCTGGGCGGCCCCGCACGCTACTTCACCGAGGCCCCGAGCGTGGAGGCGCTGCGGGAGTCACTTCAGTGGGCCCGCGACCGCGATCTGCCGGTCTGGATCCTGGGCGGGGGGAGCAACGTCGTCTTCCCGGACGCGGGATTCCCCGGACTGGTCATCCGGATCGGCATCGGCGGCATCGATGCGGATCCCGCCTTCCCCGGCCGCTACCGGGTCGCGGCGGGTGTGGACTGGGACCGCTTCGTATCCCGCGCGGTGACCGACGGGGCAGCCGGCATCGAATGCCTCTCCGGGATCCCGGGCACGGCCGGGGCCACGCCGATCCAGAACGTCGGCGCCTACGGACAGGAAGTGTCGCAGACTATCCGCGAAGTCCATTGCCTGGAGCGGACCACCCTGGAGACACGGACGTTCGGGGTCGAGGAATGCGCGTTTGCCTACCGGCAAAGCCGGTTCAAGCATGCGGAGCGCGACCGGTATGTCGTGCTTCGGGTCGATTTCCAGCTGGAGCCGGGTGGCGAGGCCACCATCCGTTACGCGGAACTGAATGCCGATGTCGAGCGGGCGGGCGGCCTGAAGGGTCTGCCCGCCGCCGAGGCCCTTTCGCTGGTCCGTGAACGGGTTCTGGGGCTTCGCCGGGGGAAGTCGATGGTGCTCGATCCGGCGGACCCGAACACCCGGTCGGCGGGATCATTCTTCCTGAATCCGGTGGTGTCCGCCGAGGCCTTCCGGGCGATCGAGGAGCGCTGGGCGGCGGGCGGCGGCGGCGCCATTCCCGCCTTCCCCGCGGGGGATCAGGTGAAGGTGCCCGCGGCATGGCTGGTCGAGCATGCCGGGTTTGGAAAGGGGTACCGGCGCGGGTCCGCGGGAGTCTCCACCCGGCACAGCCTCGCCCTGGTCAACTACGGCGAAAGCGCCGCGGACCTCCTGGCGCTGGCGGCGGAGATCCGGGATGGCGTGGAGAAGACGTTCGGCATCCCGCTGGAGCCGGAACCGGTGATTGTAAGGTGAGCGAGGCGGGGAGAGGGCTGGAAACAACCACCGCGATGCATTGTTCCAGCCCTCACCCGTCACCTTCCTTCATACCTCCGCTCAGGCAGCCGTCTTCAGCTCCCTTTCCAGGGAGCCTTTTCCCTTCCGGGTCAGGCGGTAGAATTCCGCCGCCCCCGCCTCGGGCCGGACCGCCTGCAGATATCCTTCCTCCAGCAACCGGCGGATGAAGAGCCGGATATGAATCCTGGTCATCGGCCAGCGTCGCGGAATCATCTGAATCGTAGCGGCTCCTTCGCGGTCGATCGCGCCCAGAATCCGCTGTCGGGCTTCCTGTTCAGTCATTGCTATCTCCATTCGGGGCGGCTGCCCCGTTGACCGTTCATTGTCTCACCACACCACCACCACCGCGGTCACCACCAGCGCCCCGGCCCAGACATAGTCCAGGTTGAACCACATGGTCCGGAGGAACCGCAGACCCTGCTTCTCTTATTCCAGCACCG
>JBFXBG010000267.1:0-2948 GCA_050183505.1 Gemmatimonadales bacterium
GCCCGCCTTGCCCACGGTGATGAGCTCGTGCTCGGAGTTGCCCACTTCCCCGATGGTCGCCAGGCAGCGCCCGTGCACCATCCGCATCTCCGTGCTCCGGAGCCGCAGGGTCACGTAGTCGCCCTCCTTGGCCATCACCTGCACCGTGGCGCCGGCACTCCGCGCCATCTGGCCGCCCTTGCCGATCTTGAGCTCCACATTGTGCACCACCGTGCCCAGCGGGATCTCCATCAGGGGCACCGCGTTCCCGACCTTGATGTCCGATCCGGGCCCGGAGACGATGGTATCCCCCACACCCAGTCCCTTGGGATGCAGGATGTAGCGCTTCTCACCGTCGGCGTAGACCACCAGGGCGATCCGGGCGCTTCGATTGGGATCGTACTCGATCTCGGCCACCCGGGCCGGGACGCCGAACTTCTCCCGCTTGAAGTCGATCCGGCGGTACATCCGCTTGTGCCCGCCGCCCCGATAGCGCGTCGTCACGTGCCCCTGATTGTTGCGCCCGCCCGACTGCCTGATCGGCTCCAGGAGCGACTTCTCCGGAGTCGACCGGGTGATCTCGTCGAAGCCGGACACCATCCGGAACCGGGTGCCGGCCGTGATCGGCCGGAATTGTTTGATGCTCATTCTAGCCCTCGAACACGGCGATCGAATCGCCTTCCTTGAGGGTCACCACGGCCTTCTTCCACCGCGCCGTGGCGCCCCGGGTACGTCCCCGGGTTACCGTCCGCCGCCGCATCTGCATGGTGCGGACATCGGTCACTGTCACCCCGAACAGCGACTCCAGCGCCGCCCGGATCTGGTGCTTGTTCGCCTCCGGATGGACCTCGAAGGCGTACTCCTTGCGCGACTGATACGCGATGGAGCTCTTCTCGGTCACCACCGGCCGGACCACGACCTCGTGAAGTCCCGGCATGGCTATTTGTCTCCCTTCTTCTTCTTCGGCGCCGGCTTGCGGGCCGCCGGCTTCTTCGCCGGTTTCCTGGCCGCCTTCTTGGCGCCCTTCCTGGCGGTCTTCTTCGCGGTCTTCCGGGCCGGCCTGGCCGCCTTGGCCGACTTGGCGGCCTTGGCCGTCTTGGCCGCTTTCTCCGCCTTGGTCGCCTTCTTCTTCTTGGCCGGCTTCTCGGCCGCTTCCCGTTTGGGCCGCGGCGTCCGGGTGTCGAGCACGCCCGGATCCTCGGTGATCTCGGGGACGTCACCGGTCAGGGCGCCCTGCTCCACCACCACGGCGTCCGACCAGAGGATCTCGTAGGCCGAAGCCTCGGGATAGGCCATGACGTGAACGTTGGGCAGGTTGCGCGCGCTCAGGTACACATTCGTCCGGTGGCCGTGGGTCAGGACCAGCACCTTCCGCTCCGCCAGCCCCAGCCGGGTCAGCAATTCGACCATCCGGGCGGTCCTGGGCGCATCGAAGGCGAACCCTTCCACCACGCACACGCCGCCGTGAGCGGCGCGGGCGTTCAGGGCAGATCGGCGCGCCAGCAGGCGCACCTTGCGGGGCATGTCGGTCCGGTAATCCCGCGGCTGCGGCCCGAACACGGTGCCGCCCCCCCGCCAGTGCGGGGCGCGGATCGAGCCCTGCCGGGCGCGCCCGGTGCCCTTCTGACGCCAGGGCTTCTGGTTCCCGCCCGAGACGAAGCTCCGGGTCTTGGTCTGGTGGGTTCCCTGCCGCTGGTTGTTCAGATAGGTCCGCACCGCCTGGTGCAGCACCGGCTGATTGACGGTCCCGTCGAAATACTCCGCCGGGAGCGCGAAGGCCCCCTCACGGCGGGTCCCGACGGCCGAATAATGTGGCGCCTCAAGCATAGCGGCCCTTGCCTCCCTGCTTGGCGATGGTTACCAAGCCGTTCTTCGACCCCGGGACCGCGCCCTGCACGAACAGCAGGTTCCGCGCGGCGTCCACCTTCACCACCCGGAGTCCGACCTCGGTGTGGCGGCGGGCGCCCTGATGCCCGGGCATCTTCTTGCCCTTGATGACCCGGGAAGGGTCGGTGCCCGGGCTGATCGAGCCGGGCTTGCGGTGACGGGTATTGCCGTGGGTGGCCGGCCCCCCGCCGAACCCGTGCCGGTGCACCACGCCCTGGAAGCCCCGGCCCTTGCTGGTGCCGGTCACCTTGACGATGTCGCCCGGATTGAAGATCTCCACCGTCACCTCGGCGCCGGGCGCGGGCGCGTCTCCGGCGAGGGTGAACTCCCGCAGCACCCGCGGCGCGGCCTCGAGGCCGGCCTTCCGGGCGTGGCCCAGCTCGGCGGCGGGCACCAGCTTCTCCCGGCGGCTGCCGAAGCCCAGCTGCACCGACTGTCCCCGCACCTGCGTGACGCGGCAGGGGCCGGCTTCGATCACCGTCACGGGCACGGCGCTGCCGTCCTCCACGAACACGCGCGTCATCCCGAGCTTGCGCCCAATGAGTCCGGTAGCCATGACTATTCGACCTTGATCTCGACGTCCACGCCGGCCGGCAGATCCAGCTTGGTCAATGCGTCCATCGTCTGCGGACGGGAGTCGTTGATGTCCAGGAGCCGCTTGTGGGTCCGCAGCTCGAACTGTTCCCGGCTCTTCTTGTCGATGTGCGGACTGCGCAGCACGGTCCACCGCTCCATCTTCACCGGCAGCGGGATCGGCCCCGACACCTGGGCGCCGGTCTTTTCCGCCGTCCGGACGATGTCCGACGCGGCCTGGTCGAGGACCACGTGATCGAAGGCCTTGAGCCGGATTCTGATTTTGCCTGCCATGGTTGCCTCAACAAGTCGTCAAGTGAGGCCACGTGAGGAGAGGTGGGGCGGTATCCCTGCCCCGCTGGCCCTCACGTGACCACCTTACTTCAGGATCTTCACCACCACGCCGGCGCCCACCGTCCGGCCGCCTTCCCGGATCGCGAACCGCAGCCCCTCTTCCATCGCGATCGGCGTGATCAGTTCGATCGTCATCTCGATATTGTCCCCCGGCA
>JBFXBG010000268.1:0-2850 GCA_050183505.1 Gemmatimonadales bacterium
GAGGTCGCGGGATGGATGATGATGCTCCCCGACGACACGCTCCAGGTGTAGGACACCACATCACTCACGCCCTGCAGCCCCGTGGCCTGGAAGCTGAAGGCCACATTCGGATTGTTGACGACCTGGGGCTGATACTGGGGACCGACCGCATTGTCGCTGCCGCAAGCCGTGACCAGCGCCAGGGCGAGCGCGGCCAGAGGAAGTCGCAGGTTGGACATCGGGCACCGCTCCGTCTCTGAGGGTAGTCCGTGCACCGGCCTCCCGGCGACGGGGTGACCGACTAACAGGCAAGACACGGACCACCCTACATGCTCTCGGCACACAGAGCGTAAGTTGATTGTCAGTTCTGAGCTTGCGCGTGCCCGCGGTACCACCGTGGCCGGGGCGGCCGGCGTGACATTTGGCACGAACCGGCGCAAGTCGAAACGGACTGGTCCGTTTCGTTGCACCGCCAGGATGCGATCCACACGCTGGGGGGGCCTGGATCCACGGCTGCCCAGGCTCCGCGCAGGTGTGGGAGTGACTCTCTTCCAAAGAGGTCCGCCGATGCACAGCTCTGGGCGCAAACCCAAAGATCCGCTGGATCAGACCCTGCTTTGGGCGGCTTATGAGGAATGGTCGAAGAGCCTCCGGACCTGGCTCGTGGCCTATGGCGTTGGCGCTCCAGTCCTGCTTCTGACAAACGACAGGATTGCCGCCCTCATCATTCCCAGTCCGCTCGCGCCCCTCATCGGCCTCCTGTTCCTGGGTGGGGTCGCGCTGCAGATTCTCCTCGCCGCCATCAACAAGTGGAGCGCATGGGCCTACTACAGCGGCGTGCGCTATCCCGACGCCCACGCGAACAGCAAATGGTTTCCCACGGCAAAGAAGATCGTCGACAGCTTCTGGATCGACCTGGTAGTCGACTGCCTTACCCTGGTGCTGTTCGTGGTCGGGACGGCGCTCACCATGCGGGCGCTGCTTTAGGAGACCACTAGCCGGGTGGCATGTCCTGGCCGGGCGGGCGCGGCAGCAGGGCGCGCACCCGCTGCCATCCCGACACGCTGGCAGGGAGTTCCCTCCCGTCCCGCAGGATGACCTGTTTCCGCCGGCGCCCCAGGGAGACCACCCGGGTGACATGGGCCAGGTTCACGATCCGTGATCGGTGAATCCGGATGAACCGGTCATCCAGTTCGCGCTCGAGCGCGCTGAGGGACTGCCGCAGCACCAGCCGCCGCCCGTTACTGAAGATCCGCACGTAGTTCCCCGCGGCTTCGAAAGAGGAGATCTCCGCCAGCGGGACGCGCTCCACCGCGTTGCCGGAGCGGACCGTGAGCGCGTCGAGAGAGGGCCCGGGTGCGACGACCGGTATCTCCCGTGGACCCGGTTCGTCCAGCACCGGCGTCCGGCGCCGCAGCACGACGCTCAGGACCAGGGCGTAGCCAAGCACCTCCAGCAAGGCGCTGCTCCGCAGGTGCCGGCCCAGGATGGTCAGCCAGTGGAGTTGGAGACGGTCGAGGAAGATGAGCACATCCCACCCGGCGACGAACATGGCGTGGGTGAGAATCACCCCGGCGCAGATCGCGAGGTGGGCGGCCAGCCGGGCGCGGAAGCCGAGGGGCACCAGCCGGCGATCCAGCCTGGCCACCACGATGGTGAACACGGCCCAGGAAGACCAGTGCGGCACGTGCAACACCAGCAGGAGCCCGGGGTCGAGCGTGACTCCGGGGCGCAGAATCACCTGAAGAGCGGCCAGCACCCCCACAGCCGACCACGCGGCCAACAACAAGAGGATCGAGAACGCTGACCGGAAGGCTGCCGCCCGAGCCGCGGGCCTCATGCCGCGCCCCCCGGTTCAGCGCCCGGCGCGCTCCGCGGCGAGCAGCGGGCCCAGGGCCGCGTCCCACGCCTGAGGCGCGAGGTGAACCGCGAACACCTCGCGCGGCACCAGCCCCCGGGCCGCCGCGACATTGCGCAGTTCCGCCAGCGGCTGGAGCCAGAGGTTGGGCTCGAACCGTTCCGGACGGAGCAGATCGGCCGCAAAGATCGAGACATACTCGGGAAAATAGGAGAGCAGCTGGTCGGTGTGTACCACGCCCGGGCCCGCCGTCCCGATCAGCAACATCCGGTTCTTCCCGGTGCCGAGCACGGCCACGGAGTCGACCACCCGGAGCGTGGCGGAGCGGGCACGCCCGGCGCCCAGAACTTCCCGCACCAGCGCCGCCGTCTCGGGCGACGCATACACCGGAATCCCGCGGTCGACATACTCGCCCACGCCGGCCAGATGCGGCCAGGTGGCCGAAGCGGCCACCAACGCCCGCACCGGGACGCCGGGAAAGTGACGGGCTGCCTCGGTCAGGACCAGGCGGGAGTATTCCCGGGAATGGGGCGACCCCAGAACCACGACGCCCTCGTCCTGCCGCACCAGATAGACGTTGAAGGTGCCGGGAATCATCACGATCCCCGGGTGGATCTCGCCCGGTTCCCCGGCTCCGTTGCCGAGCACCACCGTATCACGCGCGGAGAAGGCGGCCGCCAGCTCGGGCGTCACCGGGAAGGAATCGTCCGGCGCGGCGACGCCCAGGGTGAGTTCCCGGATCATGTACCGGCGCAACGGCCGACCGTTGCGGGACACGTCGATCACGTAGGGCAGCCGGATGCCGCCCGGGAGCACGGCCCAGGCGGTGTACTGCTCCAGCGTGCGTACATCACCCCACATCTCCCAGGTGGCGTCCCGCGGGAAGCGCTGAACCTGCTCCACGCCATGCAGCAGATGGTCTTCCAGTCCGACGAACAGCCGGACCGTTCCGCCGGAATGGATCACGGTCGCGACCCGCGTCACGCCGAGCACCGTATCGGTGCCGCGGCGCA
>JBFXBG010000269.1:0-2873 GCA_050183505.1 Gemmatimonadales bacterium
GGAGTCGGTTTCCGGGTTCCATTCGTCGAAGTCGATGCCGTTGACGATCCCGGTGAACCGGTCCCGCAGGGACGTGAATACGTCGTGCAGCCCGAACCCGCCCCGGATGGTCCGCAGCTCGTGCGCATGCGTGGGACTCACGGTGACCACTGAGTCGGCGAAGGTCAATCCGCCCTTCAGGATATTCACCTGCCCGTGCCACTCCAGCTGGCGCCAGTTGTAGACCTCCCAGGGGAGGCCGATGTCGGGCATGATGTCCGGACCGTAATGGCCTTGAAAGCCCGCGTTGTGGACCGAGAGCACGGTCCGGAGCCCCTGGTGGAAGCTGCTGTCCCGGTAGAGGGTCCGCAGATACACCGGGACCAGCGCCGTGTGCCAGTCGTGGGCATGCACCGCGGCCGGTGAGCGGGTGAGCCGCGGCAGGAGTTCCAGCACGGCGGCGCAGAAGAAGGCGTAGCGCCGGTGGTTGTCTCCGTAGTCGCTGCCGCCTTCGCCGTAGAGCCCGGGCCGGTCGAAGTAGGGATGCTCGATGCAGTAGATCCTGGGCTTGCCCGGCGCGATCGGTACCCGGTACAGCCGGCCTTCCTCGCTCCGCCCACCGACGGTCACGCTGAATGGCTGCCCGACGCGCTCCAGCCCCGGGGCGTTTTCCCGGACCGAACGGTGCAGGGGCAGTACGACCGCCACCGGAATCCCCTGCGAAGCATGGAACTCGGCCAGCCCGCTCACCGCCTCCGCCAGGCCGCCGGTCCGGGCCAGCCAGCCGTATTCCATCGCCACGTGGACGATGCCGACCGGCGCGCCGTCCGTCACGCCCAGCGGAGAGCCGGCGGTCGTCATTGCGTCGGCGGATCGTCCGCGCCGGCGAGGCCGCGGATGGCGGGAACGTAGAACCGCTCGGTGTAATCGCGGACCATGCGCCGGGCGGTGAACAGGGTCCCGGCGACCCGCATGGCATGTTTCATCTTCTTGGCCCAGCCGGTGGGGACTCCCCGGGCGTCGCGGGTGTAGTAGAGGGGAATCACCTGCTCCTCGAGCAGGGAATACAGATGTTCCGCATCGGCCTCGTCCACATCTTCGTCCGCCGCGGCGAGCGGAATGGCCCAGCCATTGGTCCCGTCATACCCCTCCTGCCACCAGCCGTCCATGGTGCCGAGCTGGGGTACCCCGTTGAGGGCGGCCTTCATGCCGCTGGTCCCGCTGGCCTCGAGCGGGACCCGCGGCAGGTTGAGCCAGAGGTCGGTCCCCTGGACCAGGACCTTGGCGATGTGGGTCTCGTAGTCCTCGACGAATGCCACCCGGCCCTCGAACTGGGGATCCCGGGTGTATTCGTGTACCCGCTGCAGGACCTCCTTGCCCGGGGTGTCGGCGGGGTGGGCCTTGCCGGCAAAGACGATCTGGACCGGCCGCCACGGGTTGACCAGCAGCCGCCGGAGCCGGTCGGGATCCTGGAAGATCAGATCGGCCCGCTTGTAGGTGGCGAAGCGCCGGGCGAAGCCGATGGTCAGTGCCTGCGGATCCAGCAGCGTGCCGGCTCCCACGACCTGCGCGGCCTCGGTCCACTGCGTGGCCCACCGGCGGCGGGCGTCTTCCCGCATCAGGGTGACCAGGGCGTTCTTCAACTGGAGATGGGTCTCCCAGAGCTCGCCGTCGTCGATGTCCAGGACCTGATCCCAGAATCCGGGTTGATCGGCCCGGACATCCCAGCCATAGCCCAGGTGCCGGTCCAGCACGTCGAGCATCGGCTTGGCCATCCAGGTCCCGGCATGGACGCCGTTGGTCACGTGCCGGATGGGAATCTCCTGCACCGGGCGTCCGGGCCAGAGCTCCTTCCACAGCCCCTGCGATACCGCGCCGTGCCGGGCGGATACGCCGTTGACGCTGCGGGAGAGCCGGAGGGCGAGGACGGTCATGTGGAACTGGCCGTGGTCCCGTACCGGATGGTGTCCCAGGGCGAAGAACTCCTCCCGGGTGATGCCCAGTTCCTCCCAGAACGGTTCGGTGCACGCCTCGACCTGGTCGGTGGAGAAGGAATCATGGCCGGCCGGCACCGGGGTGTGGGTGGTGAAGACACTCGTGTTCCGGACCTGCTGCACGGCCTCCGCGTACGGTACGCCCTTCACCGTGAGTTCCCGGACCCGCTCGGCCAGCATGAACGCCGCGTGCCCTTCGTTGGCATGCCAGACGCCCGGATCGTAGCCGACGGCCCGGAGAGTCCGGACCCCGGCCACCCCCAGGATCCACTCCTGTCGCAACCGGAGATCGATGCCTCCGCCGTAGAGCTTGCTGCAGAGTTCCCGGTCGGCCGGATCGTTCTCCTCGAGGTTCGTGTCGAGCAGAAACAGCGGGACTCGTCCCACCATCATCTTCCAGGCGGCCACCCGGATGTCCCGGCCAAAGGTCCGCAGGGTGGTGACCCAGTGCGCGCCGTTTCCGCTGGGAACCCGGACCAGCGGCGTGACCGAGAAATCAAAGTGCTCATCCCGATCCTCCTGCCATCCATCCGGGCGCAGATGCTGGTCGAAGTAGCCCCGGGTGTACATCAGGCCGACCCCCACCAGCGGCACGCCCAGGTCCGAGGCCGACTTGCAGTGGTCGCCCGCCAGGATGCCCAGGCCGCCGGAGTAGATCGGCACCGAGTTGTGCAGCCCGAACTCGGCACAGAAGTAGGCCACCGGCCGGCGGTCCGCTTCGGCGAAGGTCTGATGGAACCAGGTAAGGTCGGAGGACTGTTCGCGGTCGTACCAGGCCGCGAGCGCATCCAGCCGCTGCAGAAAGGCCTCGTCCTGCGCCAGCACCGCCAGACGGCCGGGATCGACCCGACGGAGCAGCTCGATCGGATTGTGCCGGGTCAGGTGCCAGAGGGGCTCGTC
>JBFXBG010000270.1:0-2836 GCA_050183505.1 Gemmatimonadales bacterium
TTCCCGAGGGAAGAGACAACGCCGCCGGTGACGAAGATGTACTTGGTGCTGTTCGACGCAGTGGGGGTCATCACCTCACCTCTCGGTGGCATGCCAGATCGCCTCGGCCCGTTTGAGATCGTCCGGAGTATCGACGCCCGGCAGGGCCGGCTCCCGCAGCCGGGAAACCCCGAACGCGAGGCCGTGCTGCAGCGGGCGGAGCTGCTCCAGCTTTTCCGCCTCTTCGGCCGGGGTCGGTGAAAGCGCGACCCACCGCTCCAGGGCCGCGCGGGTGTACACGTACAAACCGATGTGCAGCCAGTACAGCCCCGCCGGTGCCTCAGCGGCGGAATCGCGCCGGTGCGGGATCAGGGCGCGGGAGAAGTAGAGCGCCCGGCCGTGCGTATCCATGACCAGCTTGACCCGGGCCGGGTCCGCCGCGAGGCCGCTCTCGAGTGGGGCCGCGGCGGTGCCGATATCATCTCCCCGCTGGACCCGTTCGATCGCGCCGGCCAGGGCGTCCCGGCTGATGAACGGCTCGTCGCCCTGGATGTTGGCGATGACGTCGTAGTCGGCGAACTGCGGCCGGGCCGCTACCTCCGCCACCCGTTCGGTGCCGGAGGCGTGATCCGCCGAGGTCATGACCGCCGTCACCCCGGCCTGCTCGACGACCGTCGCCACCATCGGCGAGTCGGTCGCGACCACGACCCGCTCCACCACACCATGCGCCACCACACGCTGAACCACCCGGGTCACAAGAGGCTCACCGGCCAGGAGCTGCAGCGGTTTATTGGGGAGTCTGGTGGAACCCAGCCGGGCCGGAATGACGCCAAGGATGCGCACGACAGAAGCTAATAAACCGGAGTGGCCCTGTCAAAAGTTGTGCCGTAACCTGGAAAGACGTCCCCGGTATCCGGTATCGGTTTGAAAGTCAATAGGTTAGAGACTCATGTCCCGGAGCGCGAATGCCCTGGGAATCGACCGCGGGAAGGGCCCCGCAACCGACCGGATCCGGTGGCTCAGCCCGCCCGTTCGAGGGCGATCCGCAGAAAATTCGCCAGAATCTCGCGGCCGAACCGCGTGGCGACCGACTCCGGGTGGAACTGGACACCGAAGACCGGGAGGGTGAGGTGCCGCAGGGCCATGATTTCCTCTCCCTCCGGACGGTCCTGGGACCAGGCGGTGGCCTGCAGGTCCGCCGGGAGCGGGGTGCGCACCACCAGCGAGTGGTAGCGCATCGCCTCGAACGGGGCGGGAATGCCGGCAAACAGGTCCTTCCCGTCATGCAGCACCTGGGTGGTCTTGCCGTGCATCAGCCGTCCGGCCCGGACCACCTGCCCCCCGAAGGCCTCGCCGATCGCCTGATGGCCCAGGCAGACCCCCAGGATCGGGACCCGCCCGGCGGCCCGGCGGATCAGCTCCACCGAGATCCCCGCCTGACGCGGCGTCCCCGGTCCTGGCGAGATGACGATGGCCCGGGGCCGGAGCCCCAGCGCATCATCCACGCTCACCGTGTCGTTCCGCCGTACCACCGGCTCGGCGCCGAGTGCCCCGGCGTACTGCACCAGGTTGTAGGTGAAGGAGTCGTAGTTGTCGAGGACGAGAAGCATTCGACTGATAATAACGAAGACGGTGGGACGGAGGACTGAGGGTTGAGGACTGAGAATGCGCGCGGAACCCGGCCCCCTGCGCCCCTCAGTCCTCAGTCCTCAGTCCTCGGCACTACTATGGCCGTTGCCCCGGCCTCAGCTTTCCGGCCCGGACCGAGTCCGCCATCCGGCGCGCCGCTTGCCGGATGGAATCGGAGCGTTCCAGCGCAGCGCTCCGAAGCGAATCCGCCAACTCCATGTTGACCTCGGTAATCGAATCCGCCAGGCGCGAGGCCGCTTCGGCCATGGAGTCCGCGTTGGCTTCGATACGATCGGTGGTTTGCTCCTTCCGCAGATCGTTCACCGCCGATTCCGGCAGGAGAAGGGTCAGATTCGGCCGCCCGCGCCCGGGATCCACTTCCCCGAACGGCACCAGGCCCATGCCGGCGGTGTCGGCCGGCGCACAGGCGAACGTCGTCTTGTCGTTGAGTTCGGTCGGGTTGTCGACCGTGAGCACACAGTCGGCCAGGCGGGCATACGCCGCGGAGTCTTCCAGCTCCACCGCGAAGCGGACCCGGGAGATGCTCTGGGGACCGTCCCGGTAGAGCGTGAGGCGTTCCACGGTCCCGAGCCGGGTCCCGTCGAGCCGGAAGGGGACGATGCCGAAGGGGAACGGAATCGTGATCGGGCTGTTGGATTCGGCAAACGACCGCACCCGGTGGCTGCCCTTCCTGACGGCCGTCACCACCGCCATCCCCACGACGAAGATGGCCAGCATTCCGAGGATGATCTTGGTCCAGTAGAGCTTCATAAGATGTTGACCCGTCAGTAGATCCGGCATGAGGGCCGGTGGTGTAACCGTTTCAAGTAGAGACGTACGACGCTGAACATTAGTTTCAACAAGGCCTTAGGTCCATCCCGGCATCCTACCCCCGTGGGTGGTACTGCTTGTGGACCGAACGCAGGTACTCCCGATCCACATGGGTGTAGATCTGGGTCGTGGAGAGGTCGGCGTGGCCCAGCATCTCCTGCACCGCGCGCAGATCGGCCCCGCCTTCCAGGAGATGAGTAGCGAAACTGTGTCGCATGGTGTGTGGGGTCACCCGCTTGGCGATGCCGGCCGCCTTGGCCCAGCGCTTCACGATGCCCCAGGCGCCTACCCGCGAAAGCGGCTGGCCCCGGGCATTGAGGATAAGACGACTACGACTCTTCCCCCGGTCCAGTTCCGGTCGCAAGGTGTGCAGATAGACCGATACGACCCCGATGAC
>JBFXBG010000271.1:0-2772 GCA_050183505.1 Gemmatimonadales bacterium
GAAGGAGACCTGGACTACGTCTGGAACACCTCGTGGGGGGTGTCCACCCGGCTGATCGGCGGACTCATCATGACCCACAGCGATGACCAGGGTCTGGTCTGTCCGCCGCGGCTGGCGCAGTTCCAGGTGGTGATCGTCCCGATCTACCGCAAGGATGACGAGCGAGCCGGTGTGCTGGAGGCGGCGAACCGGCTCCGCCAGGAACTCCGGGAGGGCGGAGTCCGGGTCCACCTGGACGACCGCGACGGCCTGACGCCGGGCGCCAAGTACTACGAGTGGGAAGGGCGGGGAACCCCGCTCCGGCTGGAACTCGGCCCGAGAGATCTCGCCGCCGGCACGGCGATGCTGGCGCGGCGGAGCGGCGGGAAGAAGGAGCCGGTGCCGCTCAGCGGCATCGTCGCGCGGGTCAGGGAGGAGTGCGACCGGCTGCAGGCGGTGCTCTTCGAGGCCGCCCGCGCGCGGCGCGAGGCCAACAGCCTGCGGGGTGCCACCCGGGAAGCCTTCCTCGAGTTCCTCGAGGGCCCGGGCGGCTTCGTCTACGGCGGCTGGTGCGGCGATGCCGCCTGCGAGGCGGAAATCAAGGAACAGACCAAGGCCACCATCCGGGTGCTGCCGGACGAGGAGTTCCGCTCGCCGGAGAAACCCGGATCCTGCATGTGGTGCAACCGGCCCAGCGTGGCCGAGGCGATGTGGGCGAGGGCCTATTGAAGGCGGACAGGCCGGCAGGCGGGCAGGCGCACGGTCCGGCCGTCGATCTGGGGCCGCTCCTGAAGGACGCCGGTGTCGCCGGGGAGAACGGGACCCTGGTGGTGGGCGGCGTGCCGCTTCCGGCGATCGCCCGGGCTCTCGGGACGCCGGCCTACATCTACAACGCGGAGGTCATCCGGGCCCGGTACCGGGCACTGGACCAGGCCTTCGCGGGCATCCCCCACCGGCTCTGCTACGCCATCAAGGCCAACAGCAATCTGGCCGTGCTCCGGATCTTCCGGGACCTGGGCGCCGGGGCGGACATCGTCTCCGGCGGAGAGATGCGCCGGGCACTCGCGGCCGGGTTTGCGCCCGATCACGTGGTGTTCAGCGGTGTCGGGAAGACCACCGCCGAACTCGCCGCCGCGGTCGAGGCCGGACTGGGGCACGTGCATCTGGAATCGGTGGAGGAGATGACCGAGCTGGCCCGGATCGCCGGGGCCGGCGGCCGGCGGATGAAGGTCGGCATCCGGGTCAATCCGGACGTCTCCGCCAGCACCCACCCCTACATCTCCACCGGACAGGGTGGGATCAAGTTCGGGGTGCCGCACGACCAGGTACTGCCGCTGGCCGAGGCGATTCACCGGTCCGGTCCGCTGGAACTGGACACCATCGCCATGCATCTCGGAAGCCAGCTGCTGGACCCCGGTCCGTATGTCGAAGGCCTGGGCCGGCTGCTGGCGCTGATCGAGCGGATCCGCGCGGCGGGAATCGACACCCTCAGGCATCTCGATATCGGTGGCGGGCTGGGCATCCGGTACCGGGACGAGACGCCGCTGAATCCGGCCCGCGTCGCGGAGGCGGTGATACCGCTGGTCAAGCCGACCGGACTCACGCTCGTGCTGGAGCCGGGACGCTACCTGGTGGGTACCGCCGGCATTCTCCTCACCCGGGTGCTCTCGCGCAAGCACTCCGGCGGGAAGGACCTGGTCATCGTGGACGCGGGCATGAACGATCTGGTCCGGCCCAGCCACTACGGGGCCTGGCACGGGATCGCGGAGGTCGAGGCGCACGGGCGGCCCGAAGCCCGGGTGGACGTGGTCGGCCCGGTCTGCGAGACCGGTGATTTTCTGGCGCTCGACCGGTCACTGCCCGGGCTGGCCCGGGGTGATCTCCTCGCCGTGCTCGGCGCCGGCGCCTACGGGTTCGTCATGAGTTCGACCTACAATACCCGGCCGCGGCCGGCCGAGGTGCTGGTGGACCGGGGACGCTGGGCGGTGGTCCGTCCCCGGATCCGGGAAGACGAGATCTTCGCGCAGGAAACGGCGGAGCCGCACTGGGAGACCTGAACTTGGCGACACACCACGACGGCATTCTGATCATCGACTACGGCTCCCAGTTCACCCAGCTCATCGCGCGGCGGGTTCGGGAAGCCCACGTGTACTGCGAAATCCACCCGCCGACCCGGGGCATCGACTGGATCCGGGACTGGAAGCCCCGGGGCATCATTCTCTCGGGCGGTCCCAACTCGGTCTACGATCCGGACGCTCCGCCGGCCGACAAGGCGCTGCTGGAACTCGGGGTCCCGGTGCTGGGGCTCTGCTACGGAATGCAGGTCATGGCGCAGCTCTCGGGCGGGAAGGTCGTCCCGGCCGGCAAGCGGGAGTACGGCCGGGTGAACATCGAGGTCCGGGGCGGGCGGCTGTTTACCGGGTTCGCGCCGGGGGAAACGACGCCCGTCTGGATGAGCCACGGCGATCACGTGGACGAACCGCCGCCGGGCTATCGGCTCACGGCGTCGAGCGGGAATTGCCCGGTCGCCGGGTTCGAGCACGAGACCAGACCGCTGTTCGCTATCCAGTTCCACCCGGAGGTGGCGCACACGCCGCGCGGCGCGGAGATCATCGCCAACTTCCTGTTCGAGATCTGCCACTGCACGCCGGACTGGACGCCGGGCCACTTCATCGAGATGGAGATTCCCCGGATCCGGGAGATGGTGGGTCCGTCCCGGCGGGTCATCTGCGGCCTCTCCGGCGGGGTGGATTCTTCGGTCGCCGCGGTGCTGGTGCACCGGGCCGTGGGGGA
>JBFXBG010000272.1:0-2677 GCA_050183505.1 Gemmatimonadales bacterium
CGGGAAAGTGCTGGGTCTCCAGGCAGAAGCCCGCGTGCCGGCGGTAGGCGTGTCCGCCTTTGCCGGTGACGCTCCCGTCCAGAAAATTGCCGGAATAGAACTGGAGACCTGGTTCGGTGGTGTGAACCTCCAGGCTCCGCCCCCCGGCCGGGTCGGCTGCCCGCGCGGCCGGCCTGAGCCCGGGTCCGCCGTTCAGCACGAAGTTGTGATCGTAGCCCCCGGCATGGTCCAGTTGCGGATCGGGGGCCTCGATCCTCGCCCCGATCGGCACCGGCCGGCGGAAGTCGAACACCGTCCCCTCGACCGGCCGGAGTTCCCCCGTGGGGATGAGGCCGGCATCGGCGGGGGTGATCCGGTCCGCATGGATCATCAGCAT
The DNA here is from genome assembly GCA_050183505.1 of Gemmatimonadales bacterium. Lineage (GTDB taxonomy): Bacteria > Gemmatimonadota > Gemmatimonadetes > Gemmatimonadales > GWC2-71-9 > JBFXBG01. The sequence goes on from JBFXBG010000272.1 coordinate 377, forward strand.
GTGGCCGAGCACGTCACCCGCGGCAGCACCGGCCAGATTGAAGTAGGAGTGCTGGGTGAGGTTGATCGGGGTGGCCCGCGTAGTCCGGGCCGAGTACTCGACCGTGAGCCGGCGCCCTTCCAGTCGGTAGGTCACCGACACCTCGACAGTTCCGGGGTACCCCTCCTCCCCGTCCGGACTCACGTACTCCAGCACGACCCCGCATGCGCCCGCCGCGGAGAACTCCCGGGCGCTCCACAGCATCTTGTCGAACCCCCGCCACCCCCCGTGCAGGTGATTGGGGCCGTTGTTGGTGGCCAGCCGGTACTCCGTGCCGTCCAGCTCGAAACACCCGCCAGCGATCCGATTCGCATACCGGCCGATGATGGCCCCGAAATACGGGGAGTCGGTCAGGTAGCCGTCGAGCGTGTCGAAGCCGAGCACGATATCATCCGCCCGTCCCCGGCGATCCGGGGCGCGGATGGACTGGATGATCCCGCCATAGGTCAGAGCCCGGATCTCCATCCCCTCCGGTGAGGTCAGAGTTACGACCTCCACGCTACGGCCATCGGGGAGCACGCCGAAGACTGCTCGATCAGCGGTATGGGGAAGCGGACCTGGCATGGGGGAAGAAGGTAACCGGTAACGAGTTGACGAGGGGTGAGGGGAGCGTAAGCCCGGCGTGCCTCCACTCGTGCGACCTGGTCGACCGGCCCAGTCCCCTCATTGTTACCGATTGAAACGTTACGCCCTCATCCTGCGTACATTGTATCACAATGACCACTCCCCTGAGCCCCGAGTTCCTCGCCCTCCAGCAGCTTCTCTCCGGCCGGTATTCCATCGAGCGGGAGCTCGGGCGGGGCGGCATGGGCATCGTGCTGCTCGCGCGTGACGTGGCGCTGGACCGGCTGGTCGCGATCAAGCTCCTGCCCCCTGCCCTGGCCGCCGAGCCGGCCTTCCGCGAGCGCTTCCTGCGGGAGGCCCGGACCGCGGCGGGCCTTTCACACCCGAACATCGTCCCGATTCATTCGGTCGAAGAACACGGCGAACTGGTGTTCTTCGTCATGGGATACGTCGACGGCCAGACCCTGCGCGAACGGGTCGAACGGGACGGCCCGCTGGCGCCGCGGCACGCCATGAAGCTGATGCAGGACGTGGCCTGGGCGCTGGGCTACGCCCACGAGCGGGGGGTGATCCACCGGGACGTGAAGCCGGACAACATCATGATCGAACAGGGGACCGACCGGGCCATGGTCACCGACTTCGGCATTGCGGTCGCGACCCGCGATCCGGCGGGTGAAGGCGAGGTCGTCGGGACCGCGCGGTACATGAGTCCGGAACAGGCGTGCGGCGAGCCGCTGGACGGCCGGAGTGATCTCTATTCGCTTGGCGGCACCTTCTTCTTCGCTCTCACCGGAAGGCCCCCGTTCGAAGGTCGAACCCTGCCGGCGATTCTCACCCAGCAGGTGTCCGGCCCGCCGGTCCGGATCGAGGCCACCCGTCCCGAGGTACCGGCCCGCTTCGCCGAGGTGATCGATCGGTGCCTCGAGCGGGAGCCCGATGACCGGTGGGATACCGGAGATGAAATCGCCCGGCTTCTGGGTGAAGCCCGCGGGCGCGACTTCCGTGCGCCGCCGCTGGTGCGCAGCTTCGTGCGGAATGCCCAGGTCACCACCATGGTGGTCATGGCGATGGTGTTTGCCGGGCAGAGTGTCCGGATCGACCAGGCCGGGGTGACGGTCGTGAACGCGGGTCTGGGCCTGATCAGTACGATTCTGATCTTCCAGCTGGGGTCGGTCGCCCGCCGGCTGCTCCGGGAAGGGTACGCCTTCGACGATATCCGCGAGGCCCTCCTGGCCGAGGCCCGGGTGCAGGATGAGGAAGCCGACGAGCTCAAGCAGGCCCGCTGGCTCCGCTGGCTCAACAGCCGGTGGCACCGGGCCTGGGCCGGCCGGTTCGGGCGCTGGTTCTTCGGCCTGGCCGGCACCGGCCTCCGGCAGCCCAAGCGTCCCCGTCTGCCCTCCTCCGACGCCACCGAGTTCGTCCTCGGCCGGTCCACCCTGGCCGCCTGGGACGCTCTGCCCGAGGCAACCCGCCGGCATGTGCGCGGCGTCCCTGAAGTCGTCGAACGCCTGGAGGCACGGGCCGAACGGCTCCGGGCCGCCGGGGAGACCGGCGAAGCCCTGAATCAGACCGTCGGCGCCCTGGAGGACGTGCGGCTGGCCCTGCTCAAGGTGACCGCCGGCCTGGCCAGCGTGGAGGACCTGACCGAATACCTCGTGCGCGCCCGGGCCATCGGCGACGCCGTGGACCGGCTGCTGG
>JBFXBG010000273.1:0-2665 GCA_050183505.1 Gemmatimonadales bacterium
GCCCTCCGGCTTGTACCAGGTATAAATCCAGTTCAGCATCCCGAACAGCGCGTAGACCGCCACCTGGCGGTTGACCGGCGCACCGGGAACATCGTCCAGCAGCGCCAGCAGCAGGTTCACGTATTCGCGCTTGCGCTTGCGGACCTGGGCGCGCATCGTGCCGGCGAGTTCGTCCTCCTCGTGTGAGAGGACTTTCATCTCTTCCATGTGGCGGGTGAAGAAGTCCACATGGTGGCGGATGAAGGCCTGCAGCCGCTCGGTCGGGTCGCCGCCCGGTTCCAGCGCCGCCCGGGCCCCCTGAATCACCTGGGTGAAGCAGCGGTCCTGGATCAGATACAGGAGTTCCGTCTTGCCGCTCACATAATGGTAGATCCCCGCCAGGCTCAGTCCGCTGGCCCGGGCCAGATCCCGCATGGAAGTGGCGTGGAACCCCTTCTCCGCGAAGACCTTGACCGTCGCGGCGAGGAGATGTTGAAGTCGTTCATCGTAAGGGCGCACAGTCCGTCCGAACGTTCGTTCGGTCGAAACCTATCCCGAACCCGGCGGTCGGTCAACGGCTTAACAGCGGCGGGCCCGGTGCGTCTCTCGGGGGGCCTATGAGTACCGAGTCCCTGCCCGAGGAGGAGGTCTCCGATGCGGCCCTGGCCTCCGCCTGGCGGGCGGGGGATGAGCGGGCGGCCGCGGAGCTCGTGGCCCGCCACGCCGCCGCCGCCGGCCGGTACCTGTACAGTGCCGGTGCCGGCGTGAGTGAGGTCGAGGATCTGGTGCAGGAGGCGTTCTTCCGTGCGTTCCGGCGGCTGGATACCTGGCGGGGCGACGCCTCGTTCCGTGGCTGGCTCCTCACCATCGCCGGGAACCTGCTGCGGGATCAGTACCGGCGGCGGAAGGGCCGCACGGTGCTGTCACTGGAGGACCGGGACCTGCCCGACCAGCGCGATCCGGAGGCGAACCTGCTGGCCAGCGAGACGGAATCCCGCGTGCGGGACGGGCTGACCCGGCTGCCGCGGCTGCAGCGCGAGGTCTTCCTCATGCGGGTGCAGCAGGGCAGCGACTACGAGGAGATCGCCCGGGTCCTTGGCACCACCCCGGGCGCGGCGCGGGTCCACTATCACCACGCGGTCAAGCGATTGAAGGAGCTGGTAGCATGAGCGAGCTGCATCTTTCCGAGCGGATGCCCGAGGTGGCGGCGGGGAAGTTCGGCTGGACCGAGGCGGAGCGGCGGCACCTGGAAACCTGTCCGGACTGCCGGGCCGAATGGACCCTGGTCACGATCGGGCGGGACATGGGGCGGTCCGCCGTGCGGGATCTCGATGCCGGCCGGATCAGCGCCGGGGTGCTGGCGCGGCTTGCCGCGGAGCCCGCCGGCCCGCGGTGGGGCCGGTTGCCGCGGACGATCTGGTGGGTCGGGGGCCTGGCCGCGGCCGCAGCCGCGCTGGTCCTGCTGGTCGGGACCCCGGCCGCGCCCGACCGGAATCCGGACACCGTGGCCGGATTCGTGATTCCGGTCATGGAGCTGGACAGCCTCGACGCCGACCAGCTGGAGATGGTTCTGGAGACCATGGAGACGCCGATCACCGATGCCAGCGTGATCGACGTTCCCACGCTGCACGAACTCGACGACCAGCAACTCGAGCGCGTCCTGCGCTCCCTGGAGGGATGACCATGCGCCGTCTGTTTGCCGTCCTGCTTCTGCTCGCGGTCGTTCCGGTGACGGTGGCCCGGGCGCAGGATCCCGAAGACAACTCCCGGCGGGCGGATTCCCTCCGGCTCATGATTCAGGATCGCTTTGCCCGGGTGATCCAGGAACAGCTGGGCCTGACCGACGACCAGGCGGCCCGGATGCGGAGCACGGCCTACGCCTGGTTCGTCAAACGGCGCAACATGGAAGTCCAGGAGCGCCGGCTCAAGCAGGCCCTCGCCGGCCAGATGCGCCCGGGCATCGCCGCCGATCAGGACAGCGTGGCGCGCCTCACCGACGCGCTGCTCGAGCTGAAGATCGCCCAGGTCCGCTCGTACAAGGAGGAACTGGACGAGATGACCTACCTCACGCCGATCCAGCGTGCCCAGTTCTTCATCCTCCGCGAACGCCTGCTCCAGCAGGTCCAGAACGCGAGAGACCAGATGCAGGAGCGGCGGAGACTCAGGCAATAGGGCAATTGGATGATTGGATGATTGGGGATTGGATGATTGGGTCACGGCAGTGGATCGGGCCGGGCCGCGAATTGCCGCCGCAGGCCCGCAGAGCCGGATCGAGCCATCCAATCCCCAATCACCCAATCATCCAATTGGCCTGCCTCTCCCCCTTCCCCCTCACCCGCATTAGACTCCACTCAGTTCTCTACCACTGGAGTCACCCATGCGTCGCGCGCTGGTGGTGCTTTCGCTGGCCGCGCTGCTTCCGCTCGGGATCGCCGGAGGCCAGCAGCCGACGGTCTTCCGGGTTCCGATCAGCGGGACCATCGAAAACGGCCTCGCGCCCTATGTCGGGCGGGCGCTCGGCGAAGCCCAGTCCGCCGGGGCCGCGGCGGTCTTCCTCGACATCAATACGCCCGGCGGCCGGATCGATGCCGCCGAGAGCATCGTGGATGCCCTGCGCAACACGACCACGCCGGTCTATGCCTGGGTCAACCCCCGGGCCTACAGTGCCGGGGCCATGATCGCGCTG
>JBFXBG010000274.1:0-2653 GCA_050183505.1 Gemmatimonadales bacterium
GCCGAGCGGAGATCGAGCGGCATGCTCTGCACCACCGGATGCAGCGACGCCGCCTTGAGCGCGGTAATCTGCCCGTGGACGTACTCTTCGGCCGCCGGCCGGGTCAGTCCCAGGGCAACCTGGTGATACTGGTAGCTGTGGGTTTCGACCGGGCGGCCCAGCATGGACAGCGTCATGAACGGCACCATGAGCTGCCGGTTATCCATCAGGCCCGGGAGCTGGTGGGCTTCTCCGGTGCGGGCGTAGATCGAATCGAGCAACAGCTTGGAGGAGTTGAGCGTCCCCGCCGCCAGTACGTACCGATCCGCGGCGTATTGCTGCTCCGGTCCACCCTCGATCGGGCGGGCGACCACCCCGGTGACCCGGGTGTCCCGGTACTCGAATCGTTCCACCAGAAGCCCGGGCCGATACTCAAAACGCGGGTGCTTCCGCAGACTTCTCAGGGTGTAGGACGGCGCGTAGAGCGATTCCCGGGGACAGCCCCAGAGGCAGCGGCCGAGATAGTCGCACGGACTCCGCCCGTCCTGTTCCCGGCTCAGTACCGCGACCCGGGAACGGCCCAGGTAGAATCCCAGCCGGCGCTGCAGCCGCTCGCGGCGCCGGCCGTAGCGGTCCAGCAGCAGTGCCGAGTGGACATCCGGCGCGAGCGGCTCGTGATACGAATCGTCCCAGGGCGTGAAGCGGGCCAGATCATCCTGCCGCGCCGTGATGCCGATCCGCCGGATCACCGTGCGATAATGCGGCTCCAGCGCCGAGTACCCAAAGGGAAAATCGGCCAGCTCGGCGTCGTTCAGGGCATACACTCCGCCGGTCCACGCCTCGGCCAGGCCGCCCGCGGCAAAGGAGAAGATCGGGTCGAATCCGTCCGGCGCGCTGGTGAAACCCGGCGGGAGGTCGAAGACATAGTCCTTACTCGGCGGGAACCCGTAGAACTTGGCGGCCGGCCCCGGGTAGACCACCGACTCTCCGGCCGGGCCAAGGAAGTACGCGGCCGGATCCTCCAGCCGTGCCTTGAGTCCGTCGAAGTCCGCGTCCGGGAGCACCGGCTCCGGCCGTTCCTTCCCGACGTCGAGCATCACCACGTCATGACCGCGCTCGAGCAGCGTGGCGGCGCAATGGACGCCGCTTGCCCCGGAGCCGACGATGAGCACCCGGCTCATGCGCCGCCCGCTCCGCCGTTCCGGCCGGCCGCCAGGTGTACCGGCCCATAGAGCACCAGGCCGATGAGAAGCGCCAGGGAGAATCCCACAAGTGTCCCCGCCAGCCGCAGCACCGCCCCGGCAGGCCCGGTGTCCCCTCCCCGGGTGAGCCCGACTCCGGCAGGAGATGTGGTCTCCAGTATCGCCAGAAGCAGGACCAGTTTCTGACGCAGGATGCCATGCGGCCGGAACATCCGGGCGTACGCGTCGGCCGCCCGGGCGCGCCAGCGTCCCCCGTGCGCGCCTCGGAGCAGCAGCACGTCGAGCCGGTCCGGGACGGTTCCGTTCATCCGGAATGGGATCCGGGCATGCGCCGCCGTGTACCGGCTGATGACGTACTCGTCCGGCACCGTGCCGAGGAGGTAGGCGGTGAGCCGCCGGCCTTCCCGGGCAAGCGCCGCGCGGTCCGCCTCAGGTACGGGCGAGTCGGGCAAGGAGATCATCCAGGGAAGTCATCCCGCTCGGCGGCAACTCAGCCAGGTCACCGGGAGCGGCGGTTCCGTCGTTGAGAAAGGGGGCCAGCTGGCCCGGAGAAACCGGGAGCCGGGGAATCAACCGGCCGAGCCCTGCCAGCAGGACCTGCATCGGGCGCGCGGGAAGATGGAGGATCGGCGCGGGACGCCGGCCGGAGGCCGCGCGGATCCGCCGCAGCAGATCATCCAGGCTCAGCGGTTCCGGGCCGCCCAGTTCGAGAACATTTCCGGGGAGCCGGCGCCGATCCGCCAGAATCAGGATGGCCCGGGCGACGTCGTCGACGGCGACCGGCTGGACCCGCGGCCTGCCGTCGCCGATCATGAGGCTCATCGGGGCGTTCGCCAGCTGGCGGAGCCGGAGCCAGATCGGACTGTCTTCGCCCAGAACGATCGTGGGCCGCAGGATGACGAACTCCAGGCCCGCCTCCCGCACCAGGGCTTCCGCCTCCGCTTTCGACCGGCCGTACGGATAGTGCCGGAGGTCCCGATACCTGGCGGCGATCGAACTCACGAACATGAACCGGGCGACACCTGCCGCCCGGCATTCGGTGAGGAGGTCCCGCGTGCCCTCGACGTTCACCCGTTCCATCTCGGCGGCGGTGGCATTGCCGGTCGCCGCCGCCAGATGCACCACCGTGTCCACCCCGGGGAGTGCCGACCGATAGCTGGCCGGGTTTGTCAGGTCTCCGGTGACGCTCCGCCATCCGGCGGGGACGGTTCCCGCCAGCGAGGCCGGGTCCCGGGCAAGACAGGCGACATCCTCCCACCCTTCCCGGGCCAGCAGGCCGACGACCCGGCGGCCGATGAAGCCCCCGGCACCGGTCACAAAAAGACGCCGGGGCCGGGCTGTCTCAGAGCCGGCACCGGCTGTCTCACCCGCGGGCGAGGGCGGCGTGATTCCGCCCTGCCCTACGAGACCACCCGCTTCACTTCCGCGCGGTTCGCTTCGGGGAGAAATCGCTCCCTCCACAGCTTCCACCG
>JBFXBG010000275.1:0-2566 GCA_050183505.1 Gemmatimonadales bacterium
GCCCCGGCCGTCCTCTCCCCACCTGCCCTCACTAGCTCACCTTCTCACCCGGCCAACGGCCGCCCCGGCCGTCCTCTCCCCACCTGCCCACACCTTATCACCTCATCGCCACGGCCAACGGCCACCTCGGCCGCCCTCTCCCCACCTGCCCTCACTTGATCACCTTGTCACGCGGCCACCGGCCGCCCCGGCCGTCCTCTCCCCACCTGCCCTCACCTTATCACCTCATCGCCTCGGCCAACGGCCGTCCCGGCCGTCCTCTCCCCACCTGCCCTCACCTTATCACCTCATCGCCTCGGCCAACGGCCGCCCCGGCCGCCCCGGGGTTCCTCTGCGGAGAAGATCGGCGTGACGGGGGACGGCAGTAAGCTTTTTGACAGCAACTGGTTAGTGAACTGGCTCGAAGAAGAGTTATCTATCGGGGTTTCACAAATAAGCTTAAGCGATTAACCTTATTTATCGGAACTCGATAAACAGCCTTCGCTTCGAGAGGCAAGACCGGCATGGCATCCACGAGGGCGGGACGATACCTGCCGCAGCCGGGGGGATTCAGGGCCTTTGTTCCTGCGCTGTACCCACCCGGGGACCTGCGCCTGGACGCCGAGTTGCTCCAGCTTCTCTCACGCGCCGACATGGAACTGGGAAAGCTGGTGGGAGCGACAGAAATCCTCCCTGACCCGGATCTCTTTGTCCTGATGTACGTGCGGCGCGAAGCCGTCCTGTCCAGCCAGATCGAGGGTACGCAAGCCTCCCTCATGGACATTCTGGAGTGGGAGGCAACCAGAGACCAGGGCGAGCGCCGGGTGGATATCCGGGAGGTCTCGAACTACATCGGGGCGCTGCGGTACGGGCTCAAGCGGGTGCGCAGCCTCCCCCTCTCTCTCCGGCTCATTCGCGAGATTCATGGGCGCCTGATGAAAGGAGTCCGGGGAGGGGAAGCGACGAAGACGCCGGGTGAATTCCGCCGGTCGCAGAACTGGGTGGGAGGACCGTCACCGGCGACCGCGCGGTATGTGCCACCGCCGGTTCCGGAGATGCACCAGGCGTTGGACCAGTTCGAACACTCGCTGCATGCCCGGTCGGACTATCCGCTGCTGGTACACATCGGCCTGACCCATGCGCAGTTCGAGACCATCCATCCGTTCCTTGATGGTAACGGCCGGATCGGGCGCCTGCTGGTCACGTTTCTGCTGTGCGAACACGGGATTCTGCGCGAGCCGCTCCTGTACCTGTCGATCTTCTTCAAGGAGCATCGGGAGGCCTACTACGAGAGGTTGCAGGCCGTGCGCGATCACGGGGACTGGGAAGGATGGCTGGCTTTCTTTCTTGAGGGCGTCGCCACGGTGTCCCGGGAGGCAACCGAGACGGCCAGGAAGATCGTCCGGCTGCGCGAGGACTGGCGCACAACACTCAGCGGGATCGGCCGCCGGGGACCGAATGCGCTCAGGCTGCTGGACCTGCTCTTTCAGGACCCGGCGGTCACGGCCAAGTCGACACAAGAGCTGCTCGACATTTCACAACCGGCCGCCTCGGCCCTGGTGAATACGCTGGCCGAAGCCGGCGTATTGAAGGAAACGACGGGGCGGCGGAAGAACCGGGTGTTCGTGTTCGAGAGCTACCTGCGCCTCTTCCGGGAGCGGGCAAGGAGGGAGTAAGGGCCGATGCGCCCGAAGAAGGCCGCGCGGGGCGGGACGGCCAACGGCCACCGCGGCCGTCCTCTCCCCACTTGCCCTCACTTGCTCACCCTCTCACCCTCTCACCCGGCCTTGGCCGCCCCGGGCCCTCGGCTGAAGCCGAGGCTCGGCCAGTCTGCTCGCTGAAGCGAGACGGAAACGAGGACTGAGGACTGAGGACTGAGGTGGCCGCCCCGGCCGTCCGTCCCGAGCCCTCGGCTGAAGCCGAGGCTCGGCCAGTCTTCTCGCTGAAGCGAGGGGGAAACGAGGACTGAGGACTGAGGTGGCCGCCTCGGCCGTCCTCTCCCCACCTGCCCTCACTTGCTCACCTTATCGCCCGGCCAACGGCCGCCCCGGCCGTCCTCTCCCCTCCTGCCCTCACTTGATCACCTTGTCACGCGGCCACCGGCCGCCCCGGCCGTCCCGGCCGTCCCGAACCTCACTTGCTCACCTTCACCCGGCCAACGGCCGCCCCGTCCTACTTCACTCTCACCTTGAACCCTCCCCCGTCATCGTCCTCCCCGAACTCACTCACATACCGGCTCAATTCTCCCGCCAGCAGCCGTTTGAGCAGCGGCTTCAGGACCGGTCCGCCGGCCGAGCCGCGGCCTCTGCCGGTGATGATGTGGACCACCTGGGCTGAGTTCGAGCGGCGGCAGCGCTGGAGGAAGAGCTCCGTCGCTCCACGGGCCTCCTCCCTGGTATGGCCGTGCAGGTCCAGCTCGGCGACGGGGTGGGCGTCGAGGAGGGGATCGTGTAAGTCCCAGCGCGGGGTGCGGGGGCGGCGTTTGGGCATGGTCGATCATAACTGATTGTCACCAGGTCATTGAGACGGCCTCCTACCCGCACCCGCCCCCACCTTATGACCGGTTCACGCGGCCATGGGCCGTCCT
>JBFXBG010000276.1:0-2564 GCA_050183505.1 Gemmatimonadales bacterium
GTCCAGGTGGGTCTCTATCATCGATCCATCGCCCGCCGGCCCGCCGGCCCGCCTGTCCGCCTGATGGACCTCTTCGCCTCCTCCGCCGTCGACGGCGCCTGGTCGGTGACCGGGGTGGCCCGGGCCACCCGCCGCGCGGTGGAGCAGCTGGGCAGTATCTGGGTCCGGGGTGAGCTGACCTCGCTCAAGGTCTATCAGAGCGGCCACTGGTACTTCACGCTGCGCGATGCCGAGAGCCAGCTCAAGTGCGTCATGTGGCGCACCTACTCCCAGCGGATCCGGCCCCGGCCCGAGGAAGGCATCGAGGTCTTTGTCCTTGCCGCCCCGACCGTCTGGGAAGAGCGGGGTGAATTCCGGTTGAACGTGACCAACCTGCTGCCGACCGCCGCCGTCGGCGGGGCGCAGCAGGAGTACCAGCGGGTCAAGGCCCGGCTGGAGAAGGACGGGTTGTTCGACCCGGACCGGAAGCGTCCGCTCCCCCGGCTCGCCACCCGGATCGCGGTGGTGACCAGCCTGGACGGCGCGGCGCTGCGGGACATCATCACCGTGACCCGCAAGCGATGGCCTGCGGTCGAGTTGCTGGTCGTCGGCGCCCGGGTGCAGGGCGACGACGCCGAGCCGCAGCTGGTGCGCGCCCTGGCCACCGTCAACCGGCTGCCGGGGGTGCATCTCTGTATCGTGGGCCGGGGCGGCGGGGGGCGCGAGGATCTGGCGGTGTTCAACCGCGAGGCCGTCTGTCGCGCGCTGGCGGCGGTCCGGGTGCCCACCATTGCCGCCGTCGGACACGAGACCGACGTCAGCCTCTGCGACTTCGTCGCCGATGTCCGGGCCGCGACCCCGTCCGCGGCCGCGGAGATCGCCGTGGCGGACGCGAGTGAACTCGAACGGCAGGTCAACGCGCTGGGATCACGCCTGGCCCACGGGCTGTCCCGCCGTTCCCGGCTGGCGTCCGAACGCCTGCTGCGCACCGCCGACCGGCTCCAGGGCGCGGTGGACGACCTGCTGGAACGCCGGGGCAGCGCGCTGGAGCGGCTGGGGCTCCAGCTCGAAGCCCTGAGTCCCCTGCGGGTGCTGGATCGGGGGTACAGCGTCGCCCATGGACCGGACGGCCGGTTGCTCCGCCGCAGCGCCGACTTCGTTCCCGGACAACCCTTCAACCTGCGGGTGAGCGACGGCACCGTCGATGCCCGCGTGGAGTCCTCGTGAGCGGTCAGCCCGATGCACCCTCGCTCAGCGACGAGCTCCGGCGTCTGGAGGAGATCGTCCGCCGGCTGGAAGCGGACGACCTCGATCTCGACGGTGCCTTGGCGCTGTTCGAGGAAGGCATCGCCCGGCTCCGGACCGCCCGCGGGCTGCTGCAGGCCGCCGAACTCAAGGTGAAGCAGGTGCTGGCGGCGGGGGAGGACGGAGTCGGGTTGCGAGACTTGAAAGATTGAGGGATTGATAGATTGAGGGATTGACGGCAGATCCTGATCAGCAGTGGAACAATACCTCTCCAGGGCGGAACCGAACCCCCGCTCAATCCCTCAATCCCTCAATCCCTCAATGACGACCATGGCCCGGCCCCCTGCCGACTCGCTCCTCTCCCGCGCCCGTTCCGCCACCGATTCCATCCTGATGAGCTGGGGGGAACGGTTGCGGGAGGAGGTGCCTTCCGGCGACGGCCCGGCGCTGGCGTATGCCCTCCAGAGCCCGGGCAAGCGGGTCCGGGCCGCCCTGGTCATGACCTCTTATCAGGCGGCCGGCGGGACGGCGCCGGCCATTGCCGGGGTGGCGGCGGCGGTGGAAACGGTCCACGCCTATTCGCTGGTGCATGACGACCTGCCGTGCATGGATGACGACGACTTGCGCCGCGGGCGGCTCACCACGCATCGTGCCTTCGACGTCCCCGTCGCCACCCGGGTCGGGTTTCTGCTCGTGCCGGTGGCGGCCCAGATGCTGGCCCGGGCCGCGGCCGATCTCGGCCTCGACTCCTCGCGCCTCGGCGCCATGGCCCGGGAGCTGTTCCAGGCCGGGGGGATCGAGGGCATGGTGGGGGGGCAGTGGCTCGACCTGGAGGCGGAACAGCGCGAACTGGGCCTGGCCGAGCTGGCCCGGGTCCACCGGGGCAAGACCGGCGCGCTGATCCGCGCCGCCTGCCTGCTGGGCGGGATCGCGGCCGGGGCCGGTCCCGAGGCCCGGGAGGCACTGGCCGGTTTCGGGGAGGATATCGGGCTCGCGTTTCAGGTCGCCGACGACGTGCTCGACGCCACCGGCACCAGCGACCAGCTGGGCAAGACGGCCGGGAAGGATGCCGAACTCCAGAAGTCCACGTTCGTCCGGCTGCTGGGGGTGGAGGGGGCCCGGGCGGAGGCCCGGCGCCTGGCGGATTCGGCCGTCGAACACCTCCGGCGGAGCGGGGTAGAGGCTGGGTCGCTCGGTGCCCTGGCCGAGTATATTGTTACGAGAAGAAACTGAGTGGATGCGGTTGTGCCGCCGGTGTGCCAGGCACCGGGAGCCACGCACACATGCCGCCCGCCACCCCGAACTTGAACCCCCACATCCATGTCCCTGCTCACCGCCAT
>JBFXBG010000277.1:0-2535 GCA_050183505.1 Gemmatimonadales bacterium
GCCTTGAAGACCTCGCGCCCGGCCATCTGGATGAAATGCGACCGTTCCTGGACGACCTTCTCGCTGATCGGATCGCAGGAGCCCCCGCCGGGACGGTAGAGCAGTTCGGCCAGATTGCCGTCGGTCTTGATAAACGTCGACAGAATCCCCCGGCCGTCGGCGTTCTGCTTCTGCCGGATGACCGCGGCGCCCGCCGCATCGCCGAAGAGCACCGCCGTGGAGCGGTCGGTGTAGTCGGTGATGGTCGAGAGCTTCTCCGCGCCCACCACCAGCACATGGCGGCCGTGGCCGGCGGAAATCAGGGCCTCGGCCAGGGTGGTGGCGTAGATGAATCCGGGACAGGCGGCCGACACGTCGAAGGCGGCGGCGTTCCCGGCGCCGAGCAGGGCCTGGAGATCACAGGCCGTGGCGGGCAGGAGCCGGTCGGGCGTGGCGGTGCCGAGCACGATGGCGTCGAGGTCCTCGGGCCCGATCCCGGCGCGCTCCATGGCGATCAGGGCGGCCGACTGGGACAGACCGGCGACCGACTCGCTCTCGGCGATGTGGCGCTCCCGGATCCCGGTTCGCTCCACGATCCACTGATCCGACGTATCGAGCATGCGCTCGAAATCGGCGTTGGTGAGGATTTTGGGAGGAACGGCGACGCCGAGGCCCGCCATCTCCACGAAGGGGCGCTGAATCATGCCTGGGCCGGGATTTCGAGCTTGGCGAATTCCGCGCCGATATGCCGGGAGAGGCCGGCCTCGACCGACTGGACCGCGACGCGGATGGCGTTCTTGATGGCGTTCGGCGTCGACGAACCGTGGCAGATGATACTGACCCCCTGGACGCCGAGCAGCGGGGCCCCGCCGTACTCCGAGTAGTCCAGCACCCGGAAGATCTTGCGGACGTCGTCCCGCTCCAGGATCTCGGGTGCATCGCGCCGGACCAGGCGGATAATCAGCCGGGCGACCGACTCGTAGAACTTGAGGACGACATTGCCGACGAACCCGTCGGTCACGATGACGTCCACGGCACCATGGACGGAATGTCCCGCCAGGATGTCGCGGCCTTCGATGTTGCCGATGTAGTTGAGCCGGGTGTCCTGCTTGAGCAACCGGTGCGCTTCCCGGCTGATCGCGTTCCCCTTTTCGTCTTCCTCGCCGATGTTGAGCAGGCCGACGACCGGCCGCGGCTGGCCCAGCAGGTCCCGGGCATAGACCGTCCCCAGGTGGGCGAAGCAGACCAGTTCCCGGGGCGAGCAGTCGACGTTGGCGCCGGCATCGAGCACCAGCGCGGGCCGGTCGGCGGTCGGGAACAGGGTGGCCACCGTGGCCCGGTCCACCCCGTCATGCAGCCCGAGCAGGATGGTACTGGCCGCGAGGAGCGCCCCCGTGTTCCCGGCCGAGACGAACGCGTCGGAGGCGCCCGCCTTCTGCAGGCCCAGGCCGACCACGATGCTCGACTTCCGCTTCCGGCGCACGGCCTCGAGCGGCTTGTCGGTCATGGTGATCACGTCGGGGGCCTCGTGGACCTCCACCCGGCTGCGATCCAGCTCCGGGTGGCGGTCCAGTTCGGCGTCGATCACCTCGGGCTTGCCGATCAGCTGGATCACGAAACCGGGGGGAAGCTCCTTGAGCGCGCGGGCGGCACCGCCGATCTCCGCCTCCGGCGCGTGGTCCCCGCCCATGGCGTCCAGCGCGATGCGGATCACCCTCAGGCGTCCTCGACCTCGATCAGCTTCTTCCCGCGGTAGTAGCCGCAGGTGTCGCACACCCGGTGTGGGAGCTTGGGGCTCTCACAGCGGGGGCAGGGCTGGAAGGGAATTCCCGCGGCGGTGTGATGGCTGCGGCGGGAGCGCTTGCGCGCCTTGGACGTCCGTCTCTTCGGAACTGCCATGGTATCCTCAGGGTTGTGACGCGGCGACCGCGCATCCGCACGGCCCCGCATTCAAATCAGCGCCACACTGCGGGCACAGGCCGGCGCATTCCTCCCGGCACAGGATGTAGGGCGGCACCGCCAGGGCCAGTTCCTCCCGGACGGCCGGCCGCAGGTCCACCACCCGGGCCGATTCGGGCACCGGGTACACGCTGGCCTCGTCGGCCATGTCCGGATCGGTGCTGAACATCACCCCGACGTCGGCGTGAACCGGCCGGGTCAGGTCCGCCAGGCACCGCCGGCAGGCCGTCCGGACGGCGCCGTTCAACGTGGCCTGCCAGAAATACTCGCCGTCGGAGGTCGGCTGCAACCGCCCCCGCACCTCGAGCGGTGTCGCGAGCTCCAGATCGAGGCCTTCGAAGGTGGGATCCCCCGCCGCCAACTGCCCGACTGTCTCCACCGGACCGTGCCGGAGTTCCCGGATATCGACCTCAAGCATAGCCATTAAAGCTATTCCCGGGCGAGACTTAGTACAAGTGGGAGGGTCCCCGTGCGAGGCCCCCTCACCTGCCCTCACCTCTCCTCACCTCTCCTCACCTCTCCTCACCTCTCCTCACCTCTCCCCACCTCTCCCCACCTCTCCCCACCTCTCCCCACCTCTCCCCACCTCTCCCCACC
>JBFXBG010000278.1:0-2504 GCA_050183505.1 Gemmatimonadales bacterium
GGGTTCACCCTCGGGGTTACCCTGATGACCGGCCTCCTGTTCGGCGCCGCCCCGGCATTCCAGAGCCTGCGGCTCATCCTGAACGACGTACTCAAGGAAGGCTGGCGGGCCGGGAAAGGCCCGGATCGCGGCCGGCTGCGGCGCATCCTCGTGGTGGGCGAGATCGCGATGGCGCTGATCCTGCTGGCCGGGGCGGGCCTGCTGTTCGAGAGTTTTGTCAATCTCCGCTCGGTACTTCCCGGGTTCGACGCGTCCCACCTTGCGGGTGTCGAGCTCCGCATGGAAGGTGAGCGCTACGACACGCCGGCCCGGATCCAGTTCGTCCGGCAACTGCTAGCCAGGGTGCGGGCGATCCCCGGAGTCCGCCAGACCGCGGTGTCCATCAGCGTGCCGTTCCAGTTCTATGGCCGCGGACGGACCGGCTGGAGCACCCGCAGGTTCGTCAACGACCTGGGGGCCGAGGTCGACCGATTCGCCATGGTGCAACCGGTGAGCCCGGGCTTCTTCAGCACGATCGGCGCCGATCTCGTGGGGGACGATGTGAGCCCCGGTGCCAACGGAGAGACGCCCATCCCCGTCGCGCTGTCGCAGTCGCTCGCGCGGGACCTGTTCGGCGAACGGAATCCCCTTGGCCGGGTGTTCCAGTGGGGCCGGACTGACGAAGACGAGCCACGACAACTGCGGGTCGCCGGGGTGGTGAAGGGCCTGCATCACTGGGGGCTGGACCAGGGAGACGAGAGCATGCTCTATGTCCCGTGGGAGCGTATGGGGGCGGACATTCCCATGACCGCCCTGGCGGTCCGCACCGACGGCGACCCCGCGGGCGTCCTGCCCGCCCTGCGGGCGGCGATCTGGGAGCTCGATCCGGACATGGCCCTGCCCGACGTCTTCACCGTCCCCGAGCGGATGGGCCAGTCTCTCGCGGCACCGAAGTTCTATGCCGCGCTCCTCATGACGTTCGCGGCGGTAGCCCTGCTGTTGGCCGCGGGCGGGATCTACGGGGCGATGCTCTACACCGTGGGCCGACGCCGGCACGAATTCGGCATCCGCGCCGCGCTGGGCGCGGACGGTGGCACGCTGGTGAGGCATGTCCTCTGGAGCAGCGCCCGGATCACCATTGTCGGGCTCGGCCTGGGCCTGGCCGGCGCGCTGCTCGCCACCCGGGCCCTGCGCAGCATGCTGTTCCAGGTTTCGGCGGGAGATCCCGTTCCACTCCTCGGCGTGGCCGCGCTCATGGGTGCGGTCGCCATCGGTGCCTCGGTCATCCCGGCCCGCCGCGCCGCGCGGGCAAACCCGGTGGACGCGATGCGGGCCGAGTAGCGGACCCGGGACCGACCCGGACGTCCGCTCCGGCTTTCAGGGAGCCTGGTCTTCCAGGAGGTCGAGCCAGAACTGGACGCGCACTTCGGCGGCCCGGAGCAGCGCGCGGGCCTGAACCAGATCGAGCGGGCAGAGTTCCAGGAGCCCGCCCAGGTCCCAGAGGACGTTTTCTGGGATGGGCGTCCACTGGGCGTCCCGCAACTGGCGGCGCAGCTGGTCCAGGCCGAGCAGGAAGGCATGGCCCGGACGAGGAGACTGTACGCCCAGCCGTCGCACGCCGGGATCCTCCGCCACCTGATCGAGCAGGCGGAGAACCTCCGGGATCATGGCGTGGGGCATGGCGAGCGTCCTCAGGGTGCACTCGGGGGCGGGGGCTCCCGGTCCAGCAGCCGGCGGACCGTCGTGAGCAACTCCCGGACGGTCCAGGGCTTCCGCAGCAGGGGTACCTCCGGCGGCCGGGCCGTTGCCGCGGTCGTGGGTGAGTAGCCGCTGGTGAACAGGATCGGGATACGGTTGCCTTCGGCCTGCAGGGCATCGTAGAGCTGGCGGCCGCCGAGCTTGGGCATCACCAGGTCGGTGATGATGAGGCGGACCTGATCCGCGTGTGCGTGGAGCACCTCCAGGGCTTCCTCACCGTCCTGCGCGATCAGAACCTGGTACCCCTGGCCTTCGAGGACCCGCCGGGTAGCGCGCCGGATGGCGGCATCGTCTTCCGCCAGTAGAATGACCTCGGTTCCCCCCGGGGAGGGTTCATCCCGCTCTGCCGTTGCCCCCGGCGCTTCCGGCGCATCGGATACCACCGGAAAGCAGACCTTCACCGCCGTCCCCTGCCCCGGTTCGCTGTAGACGTGCACCATGCCGCCGTGCTGCTTGACGACGCCGTACACCATCGAGAGTCCGAGGCCCGTACCGATGCCGGCCGGTTTGGTGGTGAAGAACGGCTCGAACACATGGCTCAGGGTCTCCTGGGTCATGCCGAGACCGGTATCGCTGACGGTGACGCAGACGTAGTCGCCGGGCTCCACCCAGGGGTGGGTGGCGTGGTATCCCGCGTCCAGGTGGTGCAGGTGGGCCTCGATACGTAGGGTTCCTCCCTCCGGCATGGCGTCCCGCGCGTTGGTGGCCAGGTTGACCAGAATCTGGTCCACGGCGGAAGGATCGGCCCGGATCGCCGGGAGGACGGG